>NZ_JBDXXH010000001.1:551582-737399 GCF_040373385.1 Nitratidesulfovibrio sp.
GAGCAGGCGGGACGGAAGAGGCCGGGGAACTCCGGGGGCTATTCGTGCCCGCCGTACTCCCGCGCATGCCAGGCGCGCAGTCCGCGCGGCTTGTCGCGCAGGTAGCCGGTCACCAGGTAGTCCAGCAGGTTGCGTGCCGCCCGGTCGGACAGCAGCAGCAGGGGGGTGTCCACCCCTTGCGCCTCGAGCAGCAGCAGGCTGGCGTCCTGGGTGCAGCAAAAGCGCTGACCGGGGCCGCGCGTGCGCAGGGCAAGACACAGGTCGCACAGGTCCTGCTCGCTCAGGGGCGAGAGGGCGGCAAGCCAGGACATGGCATCGGTGGTGGCGTTGGTGTAATCGAACATGACGTATTTCTGGGTGTATTGCGCGGCATGGGCCGCGTCAAGCATGTGCGGCCGCGCACCGGCGTGCGCGGGGAAAATATAAATGACCGACGCGGGCCGCCCCTGCTAGACCTGTACGGGCGTCGGCGCCAGCCGCGCACGGCGCCAAGTTCGTACAATGGGGTTCGCAACGTGAAGCATGACATCGACGGCCTACTGGGTAACGTGGGCAAGGAACTGACGGGTCTTTCCGTATCGCTGGACGGGCTGGAACGCACGCCGGAGGGCGCGTACATCGTGCCGGCATCGGTGCTGCTGTCCATGGTTCATGCCGTGCAGCAGATACTATCCCTGTGGAGGAAAGCCCACTCGACGTTCAGCATAGCCATGGCGTCGAGCGTCCTGTGCCGCGAAGAGGCGTTGAACACGTTGTTCGACGCCGCTGAGGATGGCACGGAACATTGATTCCGACCGTCCTTCCCACCAGCAACCACGCTTCGCAGTACGAAGCCCGCAACCGGCGCGCCTGAACTGGCCAGGCGTGCCATCAAAGCCGGAAAGGGCGGGAGCACAAGCTCCCGCCCTTTCCGGCGTGGCGTAACGGCGTTTCGGCAGGAAACGAGAAGGGCGGAAGCTTGCGCTCCCGCCCTTTCATGAACAATGGGTCGTACGGACTACACGCAGCCGGTGGGCTTGGGCAGACCGGCCATCTTGCAGGCGCCCTTGCCGGGGCCGGAGGGGAACAGTTCGTAGATCTCCTTCAGCTTGAAGCCGGTGTTCTTGGAGAGGATACGAACCATCGGGGCGATGCCGTTCTTCTTGTAGTAGTCCTGCAGGAAGTCGATGATCTTCTGGTGATCGGGGGTGATGTCCGCGATACCTTCGGATTCCTTCACGAATTCAACCCACTCGGTGCTCCAGTCATCAAAGCGAAGAAGGAAGCCGTCTTCATCGACTTCGAAGCTCTTGCCCTTGTAAGTGACTTCAGCCATGCGTGTCCTCCTTGGACAGGTTCTTGGCAGTGAAAGGGATGCACGACAAACGCCTGACCTTCGCATCGTGCGGCGATGCGCCGGCCGATGATAAGCAGCGATCCGCTGCCTCTATCCGAATGATGGTTGCCCGAGGGCAGATTCTGCCCGCTGGATAAACCGCAGCCACCCGGCGTGTCAACGAAGACCTCTTTTCGGTGGCCTTCGCTGGTGAACCCGGGACACATCCCGAAGGATGCAGCCGTGGGGTACCGGATACCGAATCGCGCGGGTTTTTCCGGGTTCCAGCCATGCGAACGAGGCACAAGATGCCACAATGTCATGAAAAATTCAAGGCGGGCGTGGGTGTTTTTTCGGCAAGCATTACAACCCCCTACGGGTGAGCGTGTAAACAGTTGCTCACTAGCCGCAGCATGCCCGGAAAAATGGACGCACTGCGGGCCGTATGGGGTGTACTATGGGGAACAGAGAAAGTGATGCATGCAGCGATGCATTTCCACTCCCTCGGTGACGGGGGCACTGTAGTGTGTTGGTGGAGCTGTGTCAATGCATGTGAAATAATGCACGAGACGTGAAGGCGCACAACATGCCGCATGGAGTAGGTTGCCCTGTGAATGCATCAAATGGGCGTTGTCGCTTCGAATTTGTCATCATACTGGAATTATGAATATTATTGCTGTCGTGGCGGCGTGGGGCGCAGGCTATTGTGTTTTTATTCACAAGGTGCCGACTGCTTTGGTCCGAATGGTGTGGGGGAACGCGCCTGACGTATCCGGTTTGCCCGTTCGCCCCTGTCTGTTCTGTCTGGCCTGTCTGCCCTGTCTGCCCTGTCTGGCTGACGTGCCTGATCTGCCCGGTTTGTCGGGTCTGCCCGGCTCGCCTGTTGACCCGTCCTGTTCACCCGTCCTGCGCACTCGCGTGGGGGTTCCTGCCGGGCATGCCCCCCCAACCTTGACAGCCCCCACCCCCGTTGTTACCCGTTTGTGCTACTGCAAGAACTGCATCCTCGTGATGCCGGAGCCTTCATGCCCAGCCTCGGACAGCGCGAAACCCAGGTGCTCGCCACCATCATCGAAAGCTACATCGCCTCGGCCTCGCCCGTGGGGTCTCGCGCCGTGGCCGAGCATTCCGGTCTGCACCTTTCCCCGGCCAGCATGCGCGCCACCATGTCCGACCTGACCGACCTTGGCTACCTGGAGCAGCCGCACACGTCTGCGGGAAGGGTGCCGACGCCGCGCGCCTTCCGGTTGTACGTGGACAGCCTGTTGCGGCCATTGCCGCTGGGCAGCGCCGAGCGGGACGCCATCGCTGACGAACTTTCGCGGCAGGAGCTGGAAATTTCCGGCATCCTGCGCCGCGCCGCCAACCTGCTGTCCGGCCATGCCCGGCAACTGGGCATGGTGGTGGCCCCCAGCGAGGACGAGGCCCGCTGGCGCAGCATCGAATTCGCCCCGGCGGCGGAAGGGCTGGTGCTGGCCGTGCTGATGCTGGAAGGTGGCTTGGTGCGCACCCGCACCGTGCGGGTGGATGAACGCTACGGGCAGGACGAACTGGTGCGCTTCGGCAATTATCTCAACGAGCACTTCCGGGGCCTGTCCCTGTCCGAGGCGCGCGACCGCATCGGCCATGAACTGGCCCGCGCGGGCTCGCGGCTGGAAGAGATGTGCGTGCGCGCCCTGGCCCTGTCGCGTCGTGCCGTCGAACACATGGGCGACGACCGCGAACTTATCGTCAACGGCACGCTGAACATGCTGGAGCACGCGGAATTCACCGACGTGGGCCGCATGCGCGACCTGCTGGCCGCCATAGAGGAACGTTCGCGTCTGCTGGAGCTTCTGGACCGCACCCTGTCCGAACGCGACGTGCGCATCACCTTCTGTCAGGACGTGACCGATGGCGCGCCCGACGGGCTGCGCGGATGCAGCGTGATCAGCGCGGCTTACGGCGGCGGCACGCCGCGCGGCGTGGTCAGCGTGGTGGGGCCGTTGCGCATGGACTACGCCAAGATCGTTCCGGTGGTGCAGTGTGTTTCGCGGGCGCTTACCGAACTGTTCCGCGAACGGTTTGCCGCAGCACCTTCCCGGTTGCCGTAATCCCCACCATTCCGGATTGTTACGCGATGCATGCGACCCGCCCCGGCGGGATATTTCAACGACGACGTCACGCTTCAGGATTTCAAGGAGATTCAGGAACATGCCCCCCAGCAATGTGTTCAAGGACAATGTGGAGATCAGCCCCGAGGCCGAGGCCCTGCGTACCGAGGCCAATCAGGCCGCCGGTTCCGGTGCCGTCGTGGCGATTGACGATGACTGCCTGCGCGAACAGTGCGCGGCCCGGCTGTGTCCGGAATGTCCCGAGCGGGCCGAGGCCGACGAGCAACGCCTGCGTGCCCTGGCGGAAATGGACAATTTCAAGAAGCGGTTGCAGCGCGAAAAGGACGACCAGGTGCGCTATGCCGCAGAAGTGGTGCTGGCGGACCTGCTGCCCACCCTGGACAATCTGGACCTGGCCCTGCAATACGGGCGCGGCAACGCGGCCTGCAAGGACATGCTGATCGGCGTGGAAATGACCCAGAAGCTGCTGCTGGACGCGCTGAAGCGCCACGGCCTTGAGCCCGTTGGCGAGGCGGGCGAAGCGTTCAGCCCGGAAATTCACGAGGCCATCGGTGCCGAAGTGCGCCCCGACCTGCCGGAAGACACCGTGTGTGCCCTGATGCAGCGCGGCTACCGGCTGAAGGAACGCCTGCTGCGTCCCGCCAAGGTCACGGTGAGCCGTCCGGAATAGCGCCAGCGACACATGGCGAACATGCGGCGGCACGCCCCCTGCGGGGCGTGCCGCCTTCGCGTTTCAGACCGGAGTGGGGCGGATGCGACCCCGATGCGGCCCGGATGCAGTTCGGATCAACGCGGCGACATGCCCGGCAACCGGTCGGCGCCCTGCCGGAGACCTACCCGGAGACCGACCATGACGACCGGCATCATTTGCGCTTCACCCGGCTTCGCAGTATGGGGGGCCGCATGAGTACACACCGTTCCCCCTGCCTTGATGCGGGCGGGCTGCTGCGCGTTGCCGGGGGCGGCGTGCTGATCAGCTTTTCCGCCGTGTTCGTGAAGCTGGTGCACGTGGGGCCAAGCCAGTCCGCCTTCTACCGCATGTTCTTCGGCGGGTTGGCCCTGCTGTGCGTGGCCCTGGCCCGGCGCGAACGGCTGCGCGCGCGGCCCGGCGTGTGGGCGGTGATGGTGGGTGCCGCCGTGCTGTTCGCGCTGGACCTGGAATGCTGGCACCGGGGCATCCTGCTCATCGGGCCGGGGTTGGCCACCATCATCGGGAATTTCCAGGTGTTCTTCATCGCCATTGCCGGGGCGTTGCTGCTGGGTGAAAAACTGTCCGGACGGCACATGGCGGCCATTCCGCTGGCCCTGGCCGGGCTGTGGCTGCTGTTGGGCGTCAGCCCGGCGGAACTGCTGCCCGCATCGACGGATGGCGGGCTGGTGGTGGGCGATTCGCTGGCCGGGGTGGGCTACGGCTTTGCCACGGCGCTGTTCTACACCGGGTTCATCCTGCTGCTGCGCCAGTCGCGCGGCATGGCGGGCATGCTCGCCCCGGTGGCCAACATGGCCGTCATTTCGCTGGCCTGTGCGGCGGTAAGCGGCGCGGGCATTCTGGCGCGGGGCGACAGCTTTGCCATCGCCGATGCGGCCAGCGGCGGCTACCTGGTGGCCTACGGCGTGTTGTGCCAGGGCGTGGGCTGGGTGCTGCTGTCCACCGGGTTGCCGCGCCTGCCCGCCTCGCTGGCGGGGCTGGTGATGCTGGTGCAGCCCGCGCTGTCGTTCATGTGGGACATCCTGCTGTTCAAACGGCCCACCGACGGATGGGGCATGGCCGGGGCAGGGATTGCCCTGTTCGCCATCTGGCTGGGCCTGTCGGGCGCATCGGGTGCGTCGGGCGGATCTGGCGGTTCGGGCGCGCGGGTATGCCGTCCGGGCGAGGTGGAGGGGCCTCCTGACGCGGTACCGCCTGATACGGTGGTTTCCGGGGCGACGGCACCGCAAGGGGACACTGGCGGGGCGGAACGCCATGGCGGCTCGGATCGGAATTCTGGCTCCGCATGAGGATGGGTGACAATCAGGGCGCACCGCGCCGCAACCGGACAGGGTGACGACGATGAAGATATTGGGCCTGATATTCGTGGCCGCTGTGGCTGCGGTGCTTGGCTGGCTGCTGCTGCGCGGTCTGCTGGCCGCTGCCGGGTGCGTGCTGCGCCTGTTCCTGGGCCTGCTGCTGCTGGCCCTGCTGGGGGCCACATGGTCCATGCTGTCCTTCCTGTTTACCGGCGGGGCGGGCTGGTGAAGGGTGCGGGTTGCCGCCAGTGAGACGGCGGCAGGCGGCTGTCGGTGAGACGGTGCGGATTGCGGCATGCGAGATGAGCGGCTGACGCTGCCAGCGAAGACAGTCCAGACATTGCGCAGGCACGGCGCGTGACGGATGACCGTTGCGCGTCGTTTTCTTTTGGGGCGGGTGGAGACGCGCGGCAAGATGAAAATGGAGCCGGGTGCCGGGTGCGTGCCGCGTGCCGGGGCGGATGGGGTCAGATAGGACCGGATAGGACCGGATAGAGTCGGTTCGCCAGGTGGGCTGGGGCAGCTATTCTTCTGGCGGCAGCCCGGCGATCCAGCCTTCCACGTCCAGTTGCGCGGCAGTGACGCCGTGCGGCGGGGCCGACCGTTCCGGCAGGCCGTAGCCGGGGCGCAGGGAGGAAAGCGCAGCCAGCACGGCGCAAAGCAGGGCGTCCAGCAGGTCCGCTTCCGGGTCGTCCAGCATGCGGGCGGCATGGTCCGCGTTCCAGCGGATGGTCAGGCGTGGCATGCGGGCGGGCAGGCCGGTGCGGGGCACCGGGGCGGCAGCCGCATCAGGTGGCGTTCCGCCAAGCTGTCCGGCCAGCCCCGCAAGGCCCCGGAGCAGGTCCGTGCGGATATTGCGCCGGGCGGCCCGGTCCGTTGCGTCGCCGCCCTTGTAGGGGGCGCGGCCGATCAGGTGGCGGGCCAGCCAGCCGGGGTAGGTTTCCAGCGCCACGCGGGCGTTGTGCAACGGGCAGGGCGGCAGGGGCCGCAGGAGGGGCACGTGCACCTCGTGCGCGGCAAGGCGGGGAGCCACGGCGTGGAACATCAGGGCCACGGGCGGGCGCACCGTGTTCATGGGGCTGGCGGCCCCGGCGCGGCGGCAGCAGGCGCGGTACAGGTACTTCTGCCCGGCGGGCCGGGCGGCGGACACGCCGCGCAACAGGTCGCGGAAGGCGGCCCGGTCCATGGCGCCGCACAGCGCGGCATACCCGGCCCAATCACGCGGCCAGTCCAGTTGCTCCACCAGTTCCAGCGGCTGGGCCAGCGCGGCGTCGATGCCCAGCACCCAGCCCGCGTCGGGCGCAACATGCCCCCCCGTGAATCCCGCATCCAACTGCCCGCCGAACAGCCGGTCCAGGTCGTCCAGCGTGGGCAGTTCGCGCAGTTCGTGCAGGGTGAGCACGGGCGCTGCGCCCGGCATGTCCGGCATACCGTTATCCGGCGCGGTCCCCTTCCCCGGCGCAAGGTCGCACACCGCCAGGGTCAGCGGTTTGCGCGGGCCTGGCGTGGCGGTGACGTCCAGCCCCAGTACCCGCACGGGCAGGGTGCGGGCGGGTTGCGGCCCTGCGACAGGCACCGGGCTGGCGGATGGCGGGGCGTGGCTGCTCGGGGACGGGGTGCGGGTATGGCGGGTATGCATGGTTGGTCGCAAACGCAAGGCGGCCCCGCGCCTGGTTCGCGGGGCCGCTGGCGCTACATGCTGAAGAATTCCAGTTCCGGCGCGGCGGGTATTTCGCCCGCCTCGGCCAGCCGGTGGTAGAACAGGCGCAGCCCTTCCATTTCCGGAAAGCCCATGTGGAAGACCAGCCCCTGATAATACTGGCGCAGCTCTTCGCGCGTCAGGGGGCAGCCCTGCAAGGTCAGGTCGAGGATCACGTCCATGTGCAGTTCGCCCCAGTTGCGGGCGCGCTGCAACAGTTCGCACGGGTTATTGACGAAACATCCCGCTGTCGCCGCCGCGCGGCTGACCACCCACACCCCGAACACGAAGGGCAGGCCGGTCCACTGCCGCCATGCCTCGCCAAGGTCCAGCCGGTACGGAAACTCCGGGTGATTGCGCAGACGCAGGGCCTCGTCGCCGATGGCCAGGAACGCCTCCGGCGGGTTGCCCGACGCGATGCGTCCGGTGGCCGAACCCACCTCATACCGCACCGGAAACTTGTAGTAGTCGCGGAACAGCAGGCGCAGCAGCGCGGCAGAGGTGTGCGTCTCGGCGCTGACCAGCACCGGCTGGTCGGCCAGGTCTTCCACCGGGCGGCGGGACAGCAGCAGCACGCTCTGCACCGGCCCCCGGCTGCCGATGGCAAGGTCCGGCACCAGCAGGTAGTTCTGCGGCCTGTGCGCGTATTCCACCGACGAATTGGCCGACACGTGCAGGTCGCCGCGCGCCATCATGTTGTTCAGCACCGCAGGCGGCCCGGCCACCAATTCGTACTCGTGCGGGATGATGCCCGACTCCAGCGGGTGGTAGATGGGCAGCACGTTCAGGTACCCGATGCGGCCCAGGCGCAGCGGGCGCGCGCATGACGACGGTGTGGTGGTGAGGGGGTTGCTCATTGGTGTGTATTGCGTTTGTATCCCCTGCCGGTCCGGCTGTTTTTGTGCCTCCGGCGGGCAGGGGGCTTTGCCCCCTGCACCCCCGAATGGGGGGAGCAAGGGATGTTGGACGTGTAACGGGTGATGTTAGCTGTCAGCCTTCCCCCGATTCTCTTAATATGTCTCTATATCTCCCCATCCACCACGGGTTGGGGTGACACGGGGGTGTAGTTCATGGTGCGTTGCACGGGGGTGAACCCGGCGGCGCGGATGCAGTTGTGGATTTCGCGGCGCGAAAGGCTGAAGCTGACGCCTGCGGCGGCCACCACGTTTTCCTCGATCATCAGCGAGCCGAAGTCGTTGGCGCCGAAGTACAGGGCCAGTTGGGCCACCTGCGGCCCCATGGTCACCCACGAGGCCTGCACGTTGTCCACGTTGTCCAGCACCAGCCGCGACAGGGCCAGCAGGCGCAGGTAGGCGGGCGCGGGTTCCGGGTCGCGGTGGATATTGGTGTGCGCGGGCTGGAAGGTCCACGGGATGAACGCGGTGAACCCGCCCGTGCGGTCCTGCACCTCGCGCACGGCGAACAGGTGGTCCAGGCGGTGGCGGGGCTCTTCCTCGTGGCCGAACATCATGGTGGCGGTGGTGCGCAGCCCCTGGTTGTGGGCTTCTTCCATGACGCCCAGCCAGCGCCCTGCGGAACATTTGTTGGGCGAAACCTGCGTGCGCACCTCGTCCACCAGGATTTCCGCGCCCCCGCCGGGGATGGAATGCAGCCCTGCGGCACGCAGCCGGGCGATGACCTCGGCCACGGTGATCTTTTCGAGTTCCGCGAAAAAGACGATCTCGGGCGGCGAAAAGGCGTGGATGTGGATGGCGGGGTAGGTGTCGCGGATCCAGCCGATCATGCCTTCGTAGAACGACAGGGGCAGGTCGGGGTGGTGGCCGCCTTGCAGCAGGATTTGGGTGCCGCCAAGGGCCAGGGTTTCCTCGATCTTTTTCCCCAGTTCCTCGCGCGTCAGCACGTAGCCCTCGGGGTGGCCGGGGGCGCGGAAAAAGGCGCAGAAGCGGCAGGCGCACACGCAAATGTTGGAATAGTTGATATTGCGGTCGGCCACGTAGGTGACCACGGGCTGCGGATGCTTGCGCAGGCGCACGGCGTGGGCCAGATGCCCCAGGGTATGCAACCCGGCCTCGGCGTACAGCAGGTCGGCGTCGGCGCGGGTAAGGCGCGCGCCTTCCAGCACTTTTGCGGCCACGGCGCGTACGTCGGCGGATTCACCAAGGGACGAGCCGCCCGGCATGATGGGCCTGTTGGTGGCGGTGGAAGCGGCGGCGCTCATGCCCGAACCTCCGGCGTGGCGGCGTGGCCCGCAGCGCATTCTGGGCCATGTCCGGTGTCATGCAGGATGGCGTCCGGGTCGGCCACGGGGTTGAAGTGCGAGTCGCGGCGCACCGGGGTGAAACCGGCGCGGCGGATCATCAGTTCCAGTTCCGGCACGGTGAGCGACTGGGCGGAATCGGCCCCGGCGTCGTGGCCGATGCGCTCCTCGACGATGGTGCCGTCCATGTCGTCGGCGCCGAAGTACAGGGCGGTCTGGGCCATCTTGACGCCCATCATCACCCAGTAGGCCTTCACGTGGGGGATGTTGTCCAGCATCAGGCGGCTGACGGCCACGGTGCGCAGTCGGTCAAGGCCCACGTGCTCGCCCACCCGTTCGGGCGGCAGCTTGAGCAGGCTGTTTTCCGTCAGGAAGGGCAGGGGGATGAAGCAGGTGAACCCGCCGGACCTGTCCTGCTGCTCGCGCAGGCGGCACAGGTGGTCCACGCGGTGCTCGAAGGTTTCGATGTGCCCGTAGAGCATGGAACAGTTGGTGCGGATGCCGAGGGAATGCGCCTCGCCCGCCACGCGCAGCCATTCGTCCGACGTGGCCTTGCGCGGGCAGATTCTGGTGCGCACTTCCGGCGCGAAGATTTCGGCCCCGCCGCCGGGCATCATGGCCAGCCCCGCGTCGCGCAGGCGGCGCAGCACATCCAGCGTGCTGATGCCTTCCATGGCGGCGAAGTGGGCGATTTCGACCCCCGTGAACGCCTTGACGATGCTCTGGGGGCGTGCGGCACGGATGCGGCGGATGACGTCCTCGAACCACGCCAGATTCAGGTCCGGATGGCAGCCGCCCACGATGTGCACCTCGGAGAACGGGGTGCCCCGGTCATCCAGCACGCGGTGCAGGATGTCGTCGGGCGTCAGGGCGAAGGAACCGGCCTGCCCGCGTTCGCGCTGAAAGGCGCAGAACAGGCAGCCGTTGACGCAGATGTTGGTGTAATTGACGTGCCGGTTGAGCACGTAATAGGTTCTGTCGCCGTGCAGGCGGGTACGCGCGTGGTGGGCCAGCGCTCCCACGGCGGTGATGTCCGGGCAGTTGAACAGCGCCAGGCCCTCTTCGGGCGAAAGGCGCGTGCCTTCCATCACCTTTTCGAAGGCGGTCCCAAGGCCCAGGCGGGCGTAATGGGCAGCGTCGAGCATGTGTCCTCCGGTGTGGCGGGACTGAAATGTCTTGCGGATGATGCGGGACTGCATTTCGGGCCGGATCGGGGCTTGTGTCCCGATGACGGAAGGCGGAGTATCGACCCGGCGTGGCCCCGTGTCAACACCGTGGGCACGCCGGGGCGACTGCCCGCGGAACCGGTTTGCATCCGTTTTTCGCCTGGGGCGCCCGACCGTTTGACCCGCCTTCAGTACACCGTCGGCACGCTGGCAACACGCCGTCCACCTGTCATTTGACCCGCCCGGCCATCCGGGCGGCGCAGCAAGGTCGCTTCCATGTCTTCCCAGTCCGTACAGTCTTCGCATGCCGCTGCATCCGCCCCGCGCACCCTGTCGCTGGGCATTTCCCCCTGCCCCAACGACACCTACATCTTCCATGCCCTGGCCAAGGGCTGCATCGACCTGCCCTGCGGGTTCGACCTGTTCATGGCCGACGTGGAGGTGCTGAACGGCCGCGCCCGCGCGGGCACACTGGACGTGACCAAGCTGTCACTGGCGGCCATGGCCCATGTGCTGGACGAGTATGTGCTGCTCAATGCCGGGGCGGCGCTGGGGCGCGGCTGCGGGCCGCTGCTGGTGGCGCGCGAGCCGCTGTCGCCCGCAGACCTGGCCGGGGCGCGGGTGGCCATTCCGGGCCGCATGACCACGGCCAACCTGCTGCTTTCCCTGCACGGCACGCTGCAAGGCCCGCGCGAGGAAATGGTGTTCGACCAGGTCATGCCCGCCGTGTCCGCAGGCAAGGCCGATTGCGGGCTGGTCATCCACGAGGGGCGCTTCACCTACGGTGCCCATGGCCTGCATTGCGTGCTGGATCTTGGCCAGTGGTGGGAGTCCGCCTACGGGCTGCCCCTGCCGCTGGGAGCCATTGCGGCGCGGCGCGACCTTGGCGAGGCCACCATCCTTGCCGTGCAGGACGCCATCCGGCGCAGCCTGGAATACGCCAACGCCAACCCGGCGGCCTCGCGGGGGTGGATACGCGAGCATGCCCAGGAAATGTCCGACGAGGTCACGGACAGCCACATCCGCACCTTCGTGAACGATTTCAGCCTGGATCTGCGCGACGAGGGCCGCGCCGCCATCCGCGCGCTGCTGGAAAAGGCCGCAGGGATCTCTGGCGAGTCTGGCCCGTCTGGCTCGTCTGGCCCGTCTGGCTGGACCGGGCGGGGCCTGCCCGATCTGCCCCTGTTCGCCTGACGGGCGTGGCATTGACAATCCCTCCGGGGCATCATAGCTCAATATAATACTGGGCGAACACTCAGCGGCACGCCGCCGGGAGCGCCCCGGAAGGTCCGGCATGTCCCTCCGCAGGGGGGATGGGCGTGGCGGGTACCTTGCACCAAAAACGCGCACGGCGGGCAACCGCCGGGGCGTTTCCATCTCGTCGGGGGGACCCATGATGTTGCCATGGGGTTTGCTGCCGCACCTGTCCATGCCGGTCTTGCGCATGGTCGTGGTCATGGTGCTGACGCTGCTGGTGCATCCGGCGGCGGGCAGTGCCGCGCCCCCTGTGGTGTTGTGCAACGACGAGCATTTTCCCCTTTCCTACCGTGACGACGCCGGACGGCCCGCCGGGCTGTACCCGGAAATCCTGCGCGAGGCTGTGCGCCGGTCCGGCGTGCAACTGGACATTCGCGTGGCCCCGTGGACGCGAGCCCTGCGCGCCCTGGAAACGGGCGAGGCGGCCCTGGGCGGTGCCTTTGCCACCACCCGTGCGCGCGGGCAGTGGCGGGTCAGCCTGCCCCTGTACCTTGCGCGCATCGTGGCCGTTTTGCCGCAGGATTCCACGGTTGCCGCCAGCCGCGTGGCCGAGCTGAAGCCGTACCGGACCTGCATCGTGGAAGGGTGGAACTACGGGCCTCCGCTGGACAGTGCCCTTGCGGACGGCGGCTGGAACCTGGACCCCGCGCCCAGCGAGGCGCTGTGCCTGCGCAAGCTGGAGGCGGGCCGGGTGCAGGTGGCGCTGGTGGGCGAGGCTGGCGCCCAGCGCCTGACGGACTCTGCCGTATCGACGCGCATGCGTACGGTCCTTGTGGGGCTGGAACTGCCGGTGCACGTGTTCTGGCCGCTCACCGTGCCGGACGAGACGGTACGCCGCATGGACGTGGCCCTGCGCCACATGAACGAGGACGGTACCCTTGGCCGCATCGTGCGGCGTGTCATCGAGCCGTAACGGGGCAAGGTCGACCTGACGCCCCGACACGCAGGGTACTGCCCGTGCGCTGCACAACACCGCCGATGTCTGCACGACATTGGCGGCATTTTTGTTGGGCGGCATTTTTGCCGGGGCGGCATGTTGTCGGCTGCATCCCCGTTGGGGGCATGCTGCGGGGCGGTGGGCGGTGGGCGGTGGGCGGTGTGGGCCGGTGTGAGCCGATGTGCGCGGTGCCGCCGCCGGACAGTGGGCATGCCCCCCCGGAAACGGATGGGAACCGCCCCCGGCGTGGCCTGTGCCTGCCGGTGGCGGTTCCCGTCGCCGCGCGATGCGACAATGAATCCCTGCGGCGGCCAGGATTCCGGGAAGGCCCAAGCGGAATGATTATAGTATAAAAAGTATTCCCTTGCCTAACGCCGGGCCGCCCCCATCGTCAATGGGGCGAAACACGAAAAAGCCCGGCCATGGGCCGGGCTTTCATCGGTTCTGCAAAGTGCGTGCGGCGGGGCCGCGCGGGTTACTTGGCGAAGCCCACGGCGCGGCGTTCGCGGATGACCGTGACCCGGATCTGGCCGGGGTAGGTCAGGTTCTTTTCGATCTTGCCCGCGATGTCCTTGCACAGCATGTAGGTCTGGTCGTCGTCCACGTTGTCGGAATTGACCATGACACGGATCTCGCGGCCCGCCTGGATGGCGTAGGCCTTGGCCACGCCTTCGAAGCCGGTGGCGATGTTCTCCAGGTCTTCCAGCCGCTTCACGTAGTTTTCCAGCAGTTCCTTGCGGGCGCCGGGGCGGGCGCCGGACAGGCCGTCGGCGGCCTGCACCAGCACGGCCAGGGCCGACTTGGGCGGGGTGTCCTCGTGGTGGGCGGCGATGGCGTGGATGATTTCCTTGCTCTCGTTGTACTTCTTGGCGATGTCCGCGCCAATGATGGCGTGCGGCCCTTCCACCTCGTGGTCCACGGCCTTGCCGATGTCGTGCAAGAGGCCCGCGCGCTTGGCCTTCTTGATGTCCATGCCGAGTTCGGCGGCCATCATGCCACACAGGGCGGCCACTTCCAGCGAGTGTTGCAGCACGTTCTGCGAGAAGCTGGTGCGGTACTTCAGCTGGCCCAGCAGGCGCACGATGTCGGCGTGGATGCCGTGCACCCCCGCGTCGAAGGTGGCCTGTTCGCCCACCTCGCGGATCTGCACTTCAAGCTCCTGCTCGCACTTGCGCACGATGTCCTCGATGCGCGCGGGGTGGATGCGCCCGTCCTGGATCAGCCGTTCCAGGGCCATCTTGGCCACCTGGCGGCGCAGCGGGCTGTAGGCGGAAAGGATGACCGTCTCCGGGGTGTCGTCGATGATCAGGTCCACGCCCGTGGCCGCTTCCAGCGCGCGGATGTTGCGCCCTTCGCGGCCGATGATGCGGCCCTTCATGTCTTCGCTGGGCAGGGTCACGGCCGTCACCGTCTGCTCGCCCACGTAGTCGCCGGCGTAGCGCTGGATGGCGTTGGCGATGATTTCCTTGGCCTTGCGGTCGGCGGTTTCCTTCGACTCGGTTTCGATGAGCCGGATCATCTTGGCGGCTTCGTGACGGGTGCGCGATTCGATGTCTTCGAAAAGACGCGATTTCGCCTCTTCGGCGGTCAGGCCGGATATTTCCTGCAGGCGGCGTTCCTGTTCATCGATGCGGGAGGAAATCTGCTCCTCCATGCCGGCCAGGTGACGTTCGCGGCGGGTCAGCTCTTTTTCGGCGGCGAGCACCTCGTGCTCCTTTTCGGTGGCCTTTTCGAGCTTTTCCTCCAGGCGTTCGCCCTGTTCCTGCATCTTGCGGTCACGGGCCTTCAGTTCGCGTTCGCGTTCCTTGAACTCGTGTTCCAGTTCGCGCTTCTGGTGAAAGATTTCGTCCTGGCCCTGGAGCAGAATTTCCTTTTTCTGGGCCTGCGCTTCCTTGCGGGCTTCCTCGACGATGCGCTTGGCGAGTTCGTTGGCATCGGCGATGCGCTTGGAGCTGACATAGCGGTGCAGGGCATAGCCCGATGCCGCGCCGATGATCGCTCCCACGACGACGTAGATGATTTCGATGAGCCCCATACTGCAACTCCCGTTATGGTGTCGGACCAACGCCCGATGTAGTGTCCGGCAAGCGGGTCTGGCGCGCCGATCGGGCCGTGCGTGTGCGCCCCAAGGGGGCGGCTGATTGCCACGGCGTCAAGACGCACCGGATCACCGTGCCGATTCCATGAGCACGGGGAAGACAGGAGTTCGGGCAAGGAGGGGACGGACGGCCGCGTCGCCGGGGTCCGCGCACTTTTGTGCTAAACGCGGATGCCCCGCCGGGCGGGCCTTGTTGGGGGCGAGGGGGCATGGACGAACCCCGGAGCGCCGTGTGACGTGCCAAAGCAGGACCTGACTATGTCAGGGTGGGAACCTCGGGCGGGCCTTCAGGCTCCCCGGCTCGGGGCCGGGTCTGCACACCGGTCCGCCGTACAGGTTCCCTGTTTTCTTCTTGTGAGGTCAGCGATGGCAGGTCAATCACGCACACTCCAGGGATCGTTATGCATCCGCGCAACGGGAGTTACGCAGATTCCTCTATTTTCGCCAGCAGGGCTTCCATGCGGGTACGCATTTCGTCCTTCTGCTGGGTAGACTGCAACAGGTCGTCCGCCAGTCCCAGAACCAGAAAGGTCAGCAGCTTCTCCTTGCTGAGCTGTCTTCCGTGGAACTTCAGTCTGTTGAACCGCTCTTCCACCAGGGCCTTGGCGGTTTCGACCCTTGCGGGGTCGGCCTCGGCCTTGAAGGAAACCTCAAGCCCCAGCACGGTGAGGTTGTATGTACGCATGGGGCCTCGACGCGCCTAGGCGTCGCCGGTTTGGTCCCTGAGGCGGAGCAGCAGCGCGTCGATGCGCGTAAGCACCGCATCTTTCACGGTGCGCTCCTCTTCAAGGGCTTCCTTGAGGATTCGATTCTCTTCCACCAGCGTCGAAAGCCCGCCTTCGACCTCTTCCCGAAGGCGACTGTTCTCCTCGCGCAGGGTTTCGAGCTGCGACAGGAGCGCCGTGACGCGGGTTTCAAGCAGGTCAATCAGTTCCATGTCTGTTAACTAGCCGTTTCACGGCGTGAAATCAAGAGTTCCTGCGGCGCGGCAGGTTCGTCTGGCGGCCCCGCGCGATGGCCAGCGAATCGTCCGGAACGTCCTTGGTTATGACGGAACCGGCACCCACCAGGCTGCCCGCGCCTATGGTCACCGGGGCCACCAGCGCACTGTTGCTGCCGATGAACGCCCCTTCGCCGATGACGGTCTTGTGCTTGTGCACCCCGTCGTAGTTGCAGGTAATGGTGCCCGCGCCGATGTTGGCGCCGGGGCCCACCTCTGCGTCGCCAAGGTAGGTCAGGTGGTTGGCCTTGGCCCCCTTGCCCAGGCGGGCCTTTTTCATTTCCACGAAGTTGCCGACGCGCGCGCCTTCCTCCATCACCGCGCCGGGGCGCAGGCGGGCGTAGGGGCCCACCACGCAGTCGGGGCCTATCTCGGCCTTTTCCACGTGGCTGAAGGGGTGCACGGTGGCGCCTTCCGCCACCACGGCGTCGCGCAGCCAGCAGTGCGAATGGACAACGGCTGCGCGCGCTATGCGTGAAGCCCCGTATATTTCGCAGGGGCCGTATATTTCCGCGCCTGGCTCAAGCACGGCGCGCGGGCTGATGCGCACGGTTTCCGGCGCGTGGATGAGCACGCGCTTCTCTATCCAGTTCAGGGCGATGCGCGCGCGCACCAACGCTTCCGACCGGATCAGCTCCGCCGGGTCGTTGACGCCCAGCAGGTTGGGGTCCTGCCCGCATTCCACGCCGATGACGTCCATGCGCTCGGCCACGGCCAAGCCCACGAGGTCGGTGATGTAGTATTCGCCGCTCTTGTTGGCGTTGGTCAGGCGCGGCAGCAGTTTTTCCACCGCGTCCATGCGCAGGCAATAGATGCCCGCGTTGATCTCGTCCGGTTCCGGACCGTACAGGGTTTCGTCGTAGTCCTTGGCCTCGACGATGGCCACCACGCGGCGGTTGTGGCGCACCACGCGTCCGTAGGCGCCGGGGTCGGGCAGGGTCAGGGTCATGAAGGCCACATCCGCGTCCAGGGCTTCCTTCAGGAAGGTGGCCACGGTGGATGTGGGCAGCAGCGGGGTGTCGCCGTTGACGACCACCACGCGGTCAAGGCCCGCGGCCTTCAGTTCGTCCCAGGCGGCCTGCAGGGCGTGCCCGGTGCCCAACTGCTTTTCCTGCACCACGAAGCGGTGGTCCTCGCCCTTGAAGGCTTCGCGCACCATGTCGGCCTTGTGGCCGATGACGGTCCACAGGTTGCCGCCGAACAGCGGCTCCAGCGCATCGTACACGAAGCGCAGCATGGGTTCGCCCAGGATGGACTGCAATACCTTGGGCTTGTCGGAATGCATGCGGGTGCCCTTGCCCGCTGCCAGTATGAGAGCGCCGGTAATGGACGCCATGGTTCCTCCGTCACGAAGGGATGTGTTTCGGGTGTGCGCGCCGGGGGGCGGCGCGTCGTCCGGTTTCTAGCCCCCCGTGCAGGGGCTGTCCAGTGGGAAGGGGGAGGAACGGCCCGCATTCCGGCCACGCGGCGGATACGGGACGGCAGGGTGCCGGGCACGCCCCGGACGGACCGTGGCGCAGGGCGCGCGTTCCGGCGGGCGGGTCCGCACGCGTTGCCACACCCGGCGCAACCGGCTACAGGGACGGAGCGCGCACCGCGCGGGTGGCACTAACGGGGAGGGACCGTGAGTGTGCCCTTGTGCCCGCCGGAAAGGGACGCGCAACCGGGGTAGACGACATGCTCAGACTGGAGATTCCGGGCCGCGAGGCCCTTGAACTGGACCATCTTGTTCTGGACTACAACGGCACCATAGCGGCTTCCGGCGCGCTGGTGGACGGCGTGGCCGAACGCATCACCCGGCTGGCCGACGAACTGACCGTGCACGTGGTCACGGCGGACACCTTCGGCTCCGTGGCCTCGGCGCTGGCCGGGCTGCCGGTGCGCCTGCACGTGCTGCCGCCCGGCATGCAGGACGAGGCCAAGCGCCGCTACGTGGCCGACCTTGGCTCGCTGCGCACCGTGGCCATGGGCAACGGGCGCAACGACCTGCTCATGTTGCTGGAGGTGGGGCTTTCCGTGGCGGTGATGGGCGACGAGGGCGCCTCTGTGCAGACGTTGTGCGCCGCCGACGTGGCCGTGCGCCACATTTGCGACGGGCTGGACCTTTTGCTGCACCCGTTGCGGCTGGTGGCCACGCTGCGCAGGTAGGGGGCGGCCCACCATTTCGCCGCTGGTGTCGGCGTCCGCGTCAGTGTCCGCGCTGGGGCGGATGCCGTTGCCGGTGCCCATGGCACGTGGGTTTCGTGGCGTCGGGGCGGACGCACCCGTATGGCCTCCGGTGCGCAGTACCGTTCCGCGCCGGCCTGCCGCAGTTGCGGCCAGCGTGCGGCCATGCCTGCCCTATTGTCCGTTCAGGGCACGCTCGACGATGCGGGCGTAGGTGCCGTCGGCCTTCATGTCCCGGATGGCCGTATTGAAAGCGTGCAGCAGGGGGCGCTGCCCGTCCTGCCTGCGAAAGGCCAGATGCACCGGCATCACCGCCAGCGGCTGCGGGGCCATGGTCACCAGGCTGGTCAGCCCCAGTCGTTCCCGCAGCCACAGGGCGCCTTCGCGGGTGATGATGGCGCCGTCGAGCCGTCCTCCGGCCACCTTCAGCATGTTCTGGGCTTCGCTGCCCGCCTCCTCGGTGGTTATGGCGCCCGTCACGCGCGCGGCGTCCAGCGTGTCGCCGTAGCTCCACCCGCGCACCACGCCCGGCCGCATGCCCCGCAACGCGGCCAAGGCCGTCCCGTCCTGTCCCGCAGGTGGCGTTGCGGCCTGTCCCGCCAGGGCCTCGGGTATTGCCGTATTTGCCGGAAGCACCAGATGCAGGCGTTCTTCGAACAGCGGCGCGGAAAAGTCGTGCACCAACCGGCGCTGGTCGGTGGCGTACAGGCCGCACACGCCGATGCGCTCCCCGGATCGACCACCGGGGCTTTCCCCCGAATGTTCGTGGTTCAGCTCCGCGATGGCCCTGGCCCATGGCGTGGGGGTCACGATTGCCGCAAGGCCCATGCGCCGGAAGGCCTCTGCCGCGAGTTGCGGGTAGATGCCGCGCGCGCCGGATTGCGCGCCCGAGCCCCTGTAGGCATATGGCGGCTGGTCATCATCGCACAGGACGTGCAGCAGTGGTGGGGCAGGCTGGATGTGCCGGACCGCGCGGGCTGGCTCTGCGTCGGCAATCCGGGCGTCGGCGGCATGGGTGACGGGCGGGAGGGCCAGCAGTGCGATGCCCAGCACCGGCAGGGCCACGGCCAGCAGCAGCCGCCAAATCGCGCCGGGCAGTCCCTGCCGGGCACATGCCCTTGCGGGAGTGTTCTCCGCCTGCCCGGTGCCGTCTCCGGCGTTGTTCGCCGTGGCAGCGGCGATGCTGTTGGCGGCGGCATCCGCCGCCTCAGGGCACGGCGACATCCTGCACCATTCCGTCATCCAGGCATTCCAGCATGCGCGAATACAGCGCGGCGCGCTGCGTCCCGGGCGGGGCATCGCGAAAATCCACCAGCACCCGCACGGTCTCGCCGGGCCAGACCAGCACGGTATCCTTGATGCCGCTGTCGGTGGCCGAACATCCGGAGGGGGCCATGGCCAGGGCTGCCACATGGGGCGGGCTGCCGCGTCGCTCCAGCACCCGCAACTGGAAGCCCGAAAGGTGCAGGGCATGGGGGATGGACATGGCGTCGTTGGACAGTTCCCAGACCTCGGTCGCGCGCTCGGGCACGCGCGGCGCCGGAAAGTCGTCCGGCAGCAGGGCGTGCGTGTCGTGCCGCAGGGCGAACGGCTGGCCGTTCAGCAGCCACGAGGGGCGGCCCAGCACCTCGCCGCGCGAGACATGCAGGCGGCGCGGCGGCCCCTGCGGCATGGGGGGCTCCGACGGGAATTCGCACAGTCGCACGGGCAGGGGCTGGGCATAGTCCACGCGCTGCATCACCCGCAGCCGCAGCAGGCGTGCCGCCTCCCCCTCGCCGGGTGCCCCGGCCCCGCCGGAGGTCGCTCCGGCCCGGCGCATGGGGTCGAAGGGCAGGTTGACCAGATGCCATTCGTCGCCGGGGTTGGCCGCACGCAGATCCACCAGGATGTCCGCCCGCTCTCCGGGGCCCAGTAACAGGCGCTGCAAGGGCAGCGGGCGTTGCAGCATGCCGCCGTCCGTGCCCATCAGCGTGAAGGGGTGCGGTGCGCCGTCGGGGCGGGCCAGCCCCACGTGCAGGATGCGCGCGTTGCACATGTTCACCAGACGCAGGCGGTACATGCGGGTTACCACGTCCATCCGGGCACCGGGCACGCCGTTGATGGTGAGCACGTCGCCGACAAGGCCCGATATCCGGTCGTCCAGGCCGGGTGCGTATACCGGCACGCCGTTGCGGTCCAGGCGGCGGTCCTGGAACAGCAGGGGAACGTCCGAGGGGCCGCTGCCCGGCGCGGGCAGGCTGGCCCGGAAGGCACCGGTGCCCGTCGCCCCCAGGGGCTCGATGTCCATGGCGGCCAGGGCGGCGCGCTCTTCCTCGTCGTCCACGATGCACAGCCCCACCATGCCCTGATGGGTCTGGCGGCCCGAGAACCCCGGCGCGATGGCATGGTAGGGGTAGATGCCCGCCCGGTTGCGCAGGGGGACGCGGTATTCGAGGCTGGCGCCGGGCAGCAGCATCATCACCGGGTGGCCCCCCATGCGCCAGTCGGCGATCAGGCCGTGCCAGCGCAGCAGGGTGGGGGCGTCCAACCGGTTGATCAGGCGCACCCGCAGCGAGGCGCCGCGCTGGATGACCAGGGTGGGGTTCCAGTAGGGGTGCCCGCCGTGCTCGGTCTGAAAGGACAGCGGCGGGGCGGGGGGGGCATCGTCGGCGGGCAGCCGTGGGTCGGACGTTGCGGAAAGCTCGATGCGTGCCGCGCCATCCATGAGCCCCATGAACGAATGGTCGCCGGGCACGGGCAGGGGGGTATCGAAGGTGGCGGCGGTTTGCAGCCCGGCCAGGGGGCGCGGCGGCGCGGGCGGCACGGTGAGCGGGCTCGGGGCGGGGGCATCCTGCGCCGCAAGGGCGGACCCCGTGGCCGCCAAGGCCCAGGTCGCTCCGGTGAGTGCGGTGATTCCGGCCAGCTTCAGGAACCGTCGTCTGCCGATGCGCCGCATGGTTTCTCCTGCGTTTCCGGTGGGGTGCATCGCGCTTGCCGGGCTGTCCCGGCATTCTCCCGCGCGGCACCGAGTCTGGCCTGGCGGATGCACCGGCTGGGGCGGAAGGCGCGGATAGTGCGCAATGCCCCGAAATACTAAGCGGATGATAGCGTGGATGCCCGCGAAAGTGAAGCGCGTGCGGTATCGCGCTGCGGCGTGCCCCTTGCGTTCCCTTCTTCCCCTTCGGCCTTGCCCCCCTGTTTGCCTTTATCTGCCGTCGGTATGGCGGCTACCCGGCATCCGAGCGCCACCGGCGGCCGCCCCGCCGTCCGTGCCGGGCGGCTGGGGGCTGGCCAGGTCGGGGTGTCCCAGCGATACCGGGGCCGCCTCGCCCGGCAGCACCAGCGGCGCGGGTTTGCCGGGGGCCAGTTCCAGGCGCAGGGCCTTACCGGGGCAGCGCAGTTCGCACACCCCGCAGCCCATGCACACGGAGGCATCGATGGCCGGACGGGCGTCATGCCGGGTGATGGGGCGGTCGCCCGGGCGTGCGGCGGGCAACGGTTCAGGGGGCGCGGGCCGTTCGTCCATGCGCACCGCGTCGAAGGGGCAGATGCGCGCGCACAGCCCGCAGCCGGTGCAGGCGTCCGGGTCCACGCACGCCACGTAGCCCGAGGAAACCAGCATGGGCGTGCCCTCGCGGTGGGCCTGCATGGCCCCGCAACAGCAGGTGCAGCAGTTGCAGATGGCGTAGTAGCGGCCCAGTACCGCTTCCTTGAAGAATGCGTGCGAGACGTGGCCGCGCCGGTTTTCCGCCTCCACCACGTGGATGGCTTCATCCGGTGTGACGCGGCGGGCCTTGTCCGGGTGGTGCTCCAGCACGAAGTTTACCACCGGGCCGCCAGCCAGGATGCACACGTTCACCGGGGTGCAGTGGTCTTCCTTTGTCAGGCGGCAGGGGCAGTCCAGCAGGGCCAGGGCGTCGGCATTGTCGAGAATGATGTCGCGCGCCATGCGGAAGGGCAGCACCGTTTCCGGCACGGTGGTGGACACGGGACGTTCCACCGCGATGAGCCGGGGCACGGTGCCCGGCGGCATGACCTTGCCGTGGTAGCTTTGGGCGAATTCCGGCCCGAATTCCTCGCGCGTGCCCCATACCCCCAGCAGGCCGCCCAACCGGGCCAGCGGTGCGGCCAGCCAGCGGGCCAGCGGATGCCGCCCGGTGCCCATGCCGATGTAGAACAGCGGCCAGCGCAGGTAGATGTAGCCGTGCAGGGCCTCGATGAAGCTGCCGTGCGGGCGGGTGAGGGCCTCGCGCCAGAAGGCGCGGGCAGAGGGGCGCAGCGGTGCCAGCAGCAGCCGGAGCAGGAAACGGGACAGCGAACGCGGGATATCCGTGAGGCGCATGGGACCTCCCGTTGGCGGGCGGGGGACTCCGTGAGGCCAAGGTGCGGGACACTGCCGTCATGATGCCTGCATCCGGAAGGCGATGCAACAGCGCACGGCATTGTCACGCAATGTTCGCGGATTGGGCATGCAGCGGGGCGTCAGTCTTTCGAATGCGGGCCGCCGTCTTCGCCTGCGGGGGGGATATGGCGCCAACCGTGGGCGAAATCCGCCGCATACAGGCGCGACGCGGTATCGCCCGCCGCTTCGCCCGGCAGCACAAGGAACACCGTCTGCCGTGAAAAGCCGTGCGTCCGCATGGTTTCGGCCAGTCCGCCCGCCGTGGTCCAGGCCAGCGCCTGATCGGGCCAGCCCACCCGGTGGGCCGCCAGCACCGGAGTGTGCGGGGCCACGCCAGCCGCCGCCAGTTCCTCTTGCAGCCGTTCCGGCGCGGCGGCGGAAAGGTACACGGCCATGGCGCTGCCATGGCGGGCCAGTTCACGCAGCCGTTCCGCGTCCGGCACGGGGGTGCGCCCCTCCAGCCGGGTGATGACCAGCGACTGGGTGACCTCCGGTGCGGTGAACGACACCCCGGCGGCGGCGGCGGCGGCGAAGGCGGCCGTCACCCCCGGCACCACCGAGCAGGCGATGCCTTCCGCGTGCAGCAGGCGCATCTGTTCGCGCACGGTGCCGTACAACGAGGGATCGCCGGTGTGCACCCGCGCGGCGGTGCCGCCCGCCAGGGCCGTTGCGCGCAGCAGGGCGTGGGTCTGTTCCAGCGTGAGCGGCGCGGAATCGACCACCCGTGCGTCCGGCCTGGCGCAGGCCACCACCTGCGGGGGCACCAGCGAGCCCGCGTACAGCACCAGGTCTGCCTCGGCGATGATGCGCCGGGCCTTCAGGGTGAGCAGTTCCGGGTCGCCGGGACCCGCCCCCACGAACCACACGTGGCCGCCGCTGGGGCAAGCGGGCGCCGGGGAAGAGACGGGGGCAGCGGGTGAGGCTGCGGGAGACACGGCGCGGGGGCCGGTGGAGGAAGTGGCGGGTGCGCCGCCGGAGTGGTCACTGTCCTTGCTGGGCATGCAGGGTCCTGTCGGCTTCGGCCAGAATGCGCGCGTATTCGCCGCTGGCGCGCATCCGGCCCAGCGTGGCGTCGAAATCCGCCGCCAGCAGGGCGTTGGCGTCGGTGCGGGCAAAGGCCATGTAGGCGGAAACGTAGTCGTAGGGGGGGCGCAGCAGCACTGGTGCCCTGCCGGGGGCAAGGCGGTGCAGCAACGCGCGCAGGGTGGGTTCCGTGCCGGGCACGGCCGCTGCCTCGCGGCGCAGCACGGCCTGCACCCCTTCCTGCAACGAATAGAAGGAACTGGTGCGGATCAGCCCCTTGCGGGCGATGATGGCGTCCAGCGTGGGGCCATAGCTGTAGCCCAGGGCCAGGGCCACGGGCTTGTCGCCGTACAGGATGGCGTCGCGCGCGGTGCCGCTGGTGTCGGAGGCCAGATGGTGGTCATCCGGGTGCACCATGAGGATGACGTCTTCGTCGTACAGGGGCACGGTGGTGTAGTGCAGGAACTGTTCACGGTCAGGGGTGCGGTAGACCGCAAGGGCCGCGTCCAGCTTGCCTTGCCGGACCAGGGACAGTCCCCGGTTGAAGGGGGTGGCCACGAATTCCACGGTGCGCCCCAGACGGTGCAGCACGGCGCGGGCCACGTCCACGGCGGCACCGTGCGGCTGGCCGTCGTGCAGGTAGTTCCACGGCGGCTGGTCGAGGATGAACACGCGTAGCGGCGCGATGGTGTCTTTGGCGGCACCCGTGGCGGCGGCACCCGTGGCGGAGGTGCCGCCGGAGATGACGATTTCGGGGGTCTGCGCCCGGCTTGTTCCCGGCATGAGCAGCGCGGGCAGCACCAGCAATGCCAGCAGCACCAGCATCAGGGCAGGCAGGCTCGGCAGGGCGCGGGGCGGTGCCGTGTCGCTGCCTGGACGGTAAGGGAAGAGGCGCGGGGTCATGCTGCGTCACCTTCGGGCCGGGTGGCCGCCACGATGAAGACGGGGTTCATGGCCGCAAGGCGCAGGTCGCCCAGCAGGGGCACGGCCTCGCTGGCCTGGATGCAGGCCACTTCCGCGGGCCAGCCGTGCCGGGTCAACGCGGCGCGCACCCGCTCCAGCGTGCCCAGCAGTACGCAATGCACCACCAGCCGCCCGCCGGGGGGCAGGCGGCGGCATACGGCATCCAGCAACGGGTCCGCCTGGGGGGAATGACCGTCGCCGCTCAGGCCGCCGCCCATGAAAATTCGATCCGGGTCGGGCAGCCCGTCGAGGCAGTCCGGCAGCGCGGCGTGGACCACGTGCAGGTTGGGCGCGCGGAAGCGGCGGCGGTTCTGCTCGATCAGGGCCACGCGGGCCGGGTCGCGCTCCACGGCCACCACCAGGCCGTCGCGGGCCAGTGCGGCGGCCTCCACGGCAACAGCCCCGCTGCCCGCGCCCAGGTCCCACACGGTATGGCCGGGGGCAATGCGCAGGGCGGCGAGCCCGGCGGCGCGCACCGGCCATTTGGTGATCAGCCGGGCCTGCACGGCGAAGTCGGTGTCGGGGATGCCCAGCACGGGCAGGGCGGATCGCCCGCCGGGGGCATGCGGGGACGGGGCGGGGGCGGCGCGGGGCACCAGCAACACCGTGCAGTTGCCGCCCAATTGATCCAGTTGATCCAGTTGGTCCGGTTCTCCCCGTTCCCCCACTCCGGCGGCATGGCCCCCTGTATCGCTGCCGTCGCGGGGCAGGGCGAGTGTCACGTGGCGCTCGCCGGGGCTGCCCATGTCGGCAAAGGCATGCAGCCGCAACCCGGTCACCCCGCGTTCGACAAGGAAGCGGGCAATGGCCCCCGGCGTGTTGTGGCCGTCGGTCAGCACGCAGACCGGAACGCCTTCGTGCTGGGCGCGGCGCAGGGCCGACGCAAGGGGGCGATAGTCGTTGCGGCCATGCAGGGAAACGCAGCGCGCGTCCTGCCACGGCAGGGCCAGCCGGGCAGCGGCCTGTTGCAGGCAGGATGCGGCGGGCAGCACCCGCAGCGCGTCGGGGCCGAAATGTCCCGCCAGCCGCGCGCCGATGCCGAAAAACAGCGGGTCGCCGTCGGCCAGCACCGCCACCCGCAGCCCGCGCGTCCGGCACGCGTCCATGGCCTGCAGGGCCGCATCCAGCGCCGCGCCGATGACGATGCGCTGGCCGGGATGCTCCGGGAACGAATCCAGCAGGCGCGCCCCGCCCGCCAGCACCTGGGCCTGCGCCAGGACGGCGGCGTGACCGGGTGGCAGGGGGGTGCCGCGCAGCCCGCAGCCGATGACCGTGACAGGAGGTCTCGTGGCGGTCGCGGCAGCGGCCTGCCCGGTTGGGGGAGTGGCGTGGGGGGGCGTTGCGTGCGTCATGCCGTCACCAGGCATCTGCCGTCCATGTGAAAAAGGTGCACCGTCACCGTGACGCTTTCCGCCCCGCCTGTCCAGCCATGGGCGGCATCGCGGGCGCGCTCGGCCACGGCGCGCAGCACGGCGGGGTGGGCCGGGTCGGCCAGCAGCAGTTCCAGGGCCTGCCCGGCGGTGTTGGCGGCGGCCACCGCCGCGCATGTTTCCGTGCCCGCGCCCGCGCTGGCGGACCAGCGGGCCAGCAGGGGCAGGTCCAGCGGGGCCGTGTGGGCGTGGGTGTGCGGCAGCCCCTGCGCCAGCTTGACCAGCTTGCCGAAAAAGCAGCCCCAGGTCACGCGGGCAAATCCGCGCTGGGCGGCGGCGGCCAGCGAGAAGGCCGCGAAATCCGCCGCCTGCACGAAGGCCAGCGGCGGCAGGGCGGGGTGGGCGCGCATGAGCAGGGTTTCGCTGCGTCGTCCGGTGGACAGGCAGACCTCGGTCAGCCCGGCAGCGCGGGCCACGTCCAGCCCTTGCGCCACGGCGGCCTGCCACGCGTCGTGGCTGTAGGGGCGCACCGTGCCCCGCGTTCCCAAAATGGAAATGCCGCCCACGATGCCCAGGCGCGGGTTCAGGGTGTGCCGGGCGATGCGCTGGCCCTCGGGCACCCGCACGGTGACGCGCACCGTGCCCTGCCAGCCCGCCGCCGCGCATTCGTGATGCACGGCGAAGGCCAGTTGCCTGCGCGGTTCGGGGTTGATGGCCGGTTCGCCCACGGCCACGGGCAGGCCGGGCAGGGTGACCCGGCCCACGCCCGTGCCGCCGCGCAGCAGTACGGTGATGCCGTCGTGCAGCGGACATAACGCGGGCGCGGGCGCCGTGTGCGGGGCGGGGGAAACGGGGGCGCCGGGGGGGGCATCGCAGCCGGGGAAAGGCAGGGGCAGGTCGGGCGTGCCGCCTTCCGTCAGTTCCCCCGCGTCATAAATCAGGCCGCCAGCGGCATGCGCCAGGCCGTCAGCGCCATGAGCCAGGCTATCCGGGTCTTGCGACAGGGTTGCCCCTGCGGGGGCGCATTCCACCAGCGCCTCGATGCGCGCCCTGTGGGTGGCGTCCGGATCGTCGCCGCCGTCCTTGATCACCACGCCCAGTGCCGCGCAACAGCCCGCGCGCGCGCCAACAAGGGGCGTCACCTCGGCCACGGGCACGTCCAGCCAGCCCGCCGGGGCGGCGTTGCCCCCGCTGTTTTCGCTGCCCCCGCTCTCAACGCTGGTGGAGGCGAACGGCGGCAGCGGCACGGCCACCACGTCCGGTGCCGCGCCGCGCAACAGCAGGCGCAGGGCGGCCATGGCGGCGGCTGCCAGGGCAGAACCCGTGGTGAAGCCCTCGCGCAGTTCCACGCCCTGCGGCTGCGCGTCTGGGGGTGCGTCGCCGGGTGTGACGGGCGAAGTATAGTCCGTGCAAATATTTTTCATATCAACGGATTGGAACAATCGATTTGACGTGGGGGCGCCGCTCTGTAAGCACCGGAACATGCTATCAGCAAACGCCTCGTCACGCAGCAGTGGGGAAGGCGGGTACGCCGGGCCGGTAACGGACGGCGTTTCCGTCCCTTCCGGCACGGGCACCGGAATGGTGCAGCGTCTGCTGACCCACGTGTGGTGCCAGCGCGCGGTGCGCGTGGCCCTGGCGCTGGTCTTCGTGGCGGCGGGCGGGGCCAAGCTGGCCGACGTGCGCGGCTTTGCCGAAATCATCCACCATTACGGGATACTGCCCGTGTGGTCCGTGGGGCCGGTGGCGCTGCTGCTGCCCCTGGCCGAGGTGATCGCCGGGGTTGGGCTGCTGTTCGCCGTGCGCGGCAGCCTGGCGGCCATCACCGCCATGTGCCTGCTGTTTCTCGGCGTGCTGGGATACGCGCTGGCGACGGGGCTGTCCATCGGCGATTGCGGCTGCTTCGCCCCCGGTGAACTGCCGGAGGGCGTGGAAGATGGTTCCGCCCTGCGCGGGGCGCTTGTGCGCGACCTCGTGCTGTTGGCTGGCGTAGCCTATCTGTATGCCTGGCGTCGGTTGCGCCGTCGCGTTGCCTGAAGCCTGATGCAAGGGCCCGCCACGGGCCGTGGCATGCCCCTTCGTCGCGGGTCGTTCCGGGGGTGTGCAGGATTTTCGTTCCACAAACTCTTGAGGAGGTTGCGATGTCTTTGAAGAAGCTGGTTGCCCCGTTGGTGCTGCTTGCCGCGCTTGGTCTTGCCGGGTGCAACAATCCCTTTGCCGGGCCGTCCGAGGTTGACCTGGAAGCCAAGGCCGTGAAGCTGTCGCGCGACACCGCCAAGGGCGGCTACGAGCTGCTGACCGTGGCCGAACTGAAGAAGTGGCAGGACGAGGGCAAGGACATGCTCATCGTCGACACCATGCCCTTCGAGGATTCGTACAAGAAGAACCACATTCCCAATGCGGTGCAGTTCCTGTTCCCCATCCCGGACATGCCGGAATGGAAGATGACCGAGACCGGCGACAAGAGCGAGCAGGACTTCGAAAAGCTGCTCGGCCCGGACAAGGACCGCCCGCTGGTGTTCTACTGCGGCTTCGTGAAGTGCACCCGCTCGCACAACGGTGCGGTGTGGGCGAAGAAGCTGGGCTACAACAAGGTGTACCGCCTGCCCGGCGGCATCGTGGCCTGGAAGGAAGCCGGATACCCCGCGAAGACCGTGAACTAGCCGATTCCGGCGGGGCGGCGCACCATGCGGCGCCCCGCCTTTTCTTTTGCCGCCGACCGACCGGGACGGGCCGGAAGCGGATTTCCCGCTTGCCCGACCGCAGGGCGCGGCATATCAGGACTGGCATGAAGACAGACCGTCCCCCGAATCCCGATGCGGACGACGCAGCACGCGCCGCCTGCCCGGACGCGTGCCCGGGCGCCTGCCCGGACGCGTGCGACCTTGCCTGCGGCAACGCGTGCGAAGGCTGCGGGGATGGTGCGTCCGATGACTGTCCGGTGCCCGGTGATGCCCCCTGCGGTGCCCCCCGCCCCCTGCCGGATGACGATTTGTCAGCCCCGGTCAGTCTGACGGCCCCCGTCCCGGCGGATCCCGTGGTCGAGGCCATCCGTCGCAGGGCCGAGAACCTGTTCGACACCCGCCAGTTGCTCTGCGCAGAGGCCGTGCTGCACGCCGTGGCCGAGACGCTGGGCGGTCCCCTGTCCCCGGACCAGGCCGCCGCGCTGGGCACGCCGTTCTGTCAGGGCATGGGCGGCGCGGGCTGCACCTGCGGCGCGCTGAGCGGCGCCGTGGCCGCCGTGGGGCTGTTCCGTGGCAGGCCGGAGCGCGGCGCGGGCGGCACCAAGGGCCGGGCGCTGGCCCGCCGGATGCACGACGCGTTTCGCGCCGACTGCGGGGCCACCTGCTGCCGGGTGCTCATCCGCCACGTGCGCCACGACAAGGCGGCCCACTTCGCCCAATGCCGCAGTCTTACCGGCAAGGGGGCCGTGCTGGCCGCTCGTGCACTGCTGGCCGAGGGCGTGCTGCCCCTTGACGGGGCATTGTCCCTTCCGATGGACACCGGCCTGACCCTGTGGCGCAACCGCCTGCGGGCGCTGCTGCGCCTGCCCTTGTGCCGCCGGGGCTGACCCCCGGCGGGTTTCCTGCCTTTCCTTCGTTTTCTGCCCTACACCAGCAGCACCGTGGAACCGGTGGTCCGGCGCGACTCCAGCGCGCGGTGCGCGTCGGCGGCCTGCGCCAGCGGGAAGGTCTGGTTCACCTGCACCTGCACGATGCCCGCACGCACCACGTCGAACAGGTCGCGCGCGTGGGCCAGCAGGTTGGGCCGCTTGGCGGTGTAATGCATCAGGCTGGGCCGGGTGAGGAACAGCGAGCCCTTGGCCGCCAGCAGGGCGGGGTTGAACGGCTCCACGCTGCCGGACGACTGCCCGAACGAGACCATGGTGCCCATGGGCCGCAGGCAGTCCAGCGATGCCATGAACGTGGCCTGCCCCACCGAATCGTACACCACGTCCACGCCGCGTCCGTCGGTGAGTTCGCGCACCCTGGCCGCCACGTCTTCCTGCCGGTACAGGATGACGTGCTGGCAGCCGTTGGCCCGCGCGCGTTCGGCCTTGGCCTCGTCGCCCGCCGTGCCGATGACCGTGGCCCCCAGATGCCGCGCCCACGGCACCACAAGCGACCCTACGCCCCCCGCCGCCGCATGCACCAGCATGGTGGTGCCCTCCGTCACCGGGTAGCAGCCGTACAGCAGGTAGCGCGCGGTCATGCCGCGCAGCATCATGCCCGCCGCCGTGACGAAGTCGATGTCGTCGGGCAGCACCACCAGCCGGTGGGCGGGAATCAGGCGGCGTTCGGCATAGGCCCCCACGGGGTTGCCCGCGTAGGCCACCCGGTCGCCGGGCTGCACCTCGGTCACGCCGTCGCCCACGGCCTCCACGGTGCCCGCGCCTTCCATGCCGGGGATGGCGGGCAGCGCGGGCAGCGGGTACAGCCCGGTGCGGTGGTATACGTCGATGAAATTGAGCCCCACGGCCCCGTGGCGCACCAGCGCCTCGCCGGGGCCGGGCGTGCCGGGGGTGTGGTCTTCCCAGCGCAGCACTTCCGGCCCGCCGGTTTCATGAAAGAAGATGGCCTTGGATGGTTCGGACGATGTGGGCATGCGTGCCTCCCGCGTGGGGCAGAGGTGGATGTTTGCCTTGCATGGTAGGGCAGCTTGGGGGTTCGCACAAGACGGTCCGGAAAAGTAACCGGGTTCCTCAGGGGGAACAGGGGGAACAGGGGGAACGGGGGGAACGGGGGGAACGGGGGGAACGCGGGGAGTGTGGGGAAAGGGTCGGGAACGGAGGGGTGGACGGGCGGAGGATGCCAGCCGGAAGGGCGGTGCGGAAAGGCGGCAGCCGGGCGGATGCCGCTGGCGGCTGATGGCGACGGGCCGTACAGGCGACGGGCCGTACAGGTGACGGGGCCTACAGGGCGACGGGCCATTGTCCCTGCGCGGGACGCCAAAAGGAAAGCCCCGCCGAAGCGGGGCCAGTGGGGCGAGCAAAGGCGGGGTTACCGCGGCTCGCGCCGCCTGTATGGCATGAAAGCGCGGGCCGGGCAAGGGGCGGCGGGTCACACCGGCGACGCGATGCGGTTCCCCACCGTATCAACGCCGGTAAGCCGCGACATGGCCGTCAGGTATTCCGCGTTGCGGTCCAGGTAGAAGGCCAGGGGCTTGGAGAAGTTCTTGCCCACGATGCCGTCCACGAACAGCTGGCTCACCTCGCGCTCGCGGGTCAGCACCATCTGCGAGCGGGCCAGGATGGCCTTTTCTTCCGGCGACATGTCGCGCACCAGCAGCGAAAGCACGTTGCGCGCGCGCGGCTGGTACATCCAGAAGTACATCATGTCCAGGGCATTGATGATGATGGTCCGCTCCAGGTCTTCGGCCTCGGCCTCCACCGCGCGGATGAACTGCTTGGGCTGCGAGAGCAGTTCCAGCACGTCTTCTTCGGGGAACAGCAGTTCCAGCCTGGAGAAGGTGTCGAACAGCTGGTGCAGCTTGCTTTCGTAGTCCCAGCGGCGGATGCGCATGTTGTTGTTGCGGTCGGCATAGCCTTCCACGGCACCGGCGATGGTGTCGGACGCCATCTTGGAGATGACCGCCGCATAGGGCTGGATAAGCGCGGTGGGGTTGGGCACGTGCATCAGCACCAGAAGTTCCACCAGCATCTCGCTGTAGAGCAGTGAGGTGGGGATGGCCAGCACGCTGCGGAAGATGTTGCCGAGCACCGCCTCCTTGGGCAGGCCCCGGTAGATGTTGTGCGCGGCGATGTAGGCCCCGTTGGCGGCCGAAATGACGGCGTAGACCAGGGTGGGGTTGTTGCTCACCGTCATCCCGAAGCCCTGTTCCAGCAGCAGCACGCGGATGACGTTTTCCAGCAGCGGCACGGAAATGCCCGTGAACAGCAGCGAATCGCTTATCCGGCTCCAGCTCACGTAGTCGTTCCAGCGCAGCAGGGGCGACCGGCTTACGCCGCCGCCGCCCGTCACGGCCTGGATGACGTTGCGCACCCCGGTGATGCCGAACCAGATGGTGGTCCACAGCATGGCCGTGAGCAGGCTGTCCTGGGTCTGCATGAACGAGAGCACGGCGGGGATGAACCCGGCCAGAACCTTCAGCGCGTTGGATACGCCGGTGTTCAGGTAGCGCATGCCCATCCAGCGCTTGCACACGGCCCCGCCGCGCATGTGCAGCGAAAGGCCGTTGCCGCCGCTACGCGCAAAGCCCCCCAGGGTGGCGATGTTGCCGCGCGGGGTGACGCGCGAGGTGTCGGTGCGCACCACCCATTCGCGCGACCGGCGAAAGCCGAAGCGCGAACAACCCGGCAGCCGCCGCACCAGGCTTACCAGCGTGGGGCTGGGCAGCACGGGGGTGCGCCGTTCCAGCATGCTTTCGCGCAGGTACACCTCGGTGTGCACGGGAATGATCTGGCGCATGGTGTCGCGCGGGTCGTCGATCTGCTTCTGGGCGCGGCGGGGCAGCGTTTCGCGGAACACCAGCCCCATGCCGTGCACCCGGTGCGAGCGGCTGGTGGAATCGCTGCCGATGCGCGATTTCAGCTGCACCGACTTGTAGAACGCTTGCAACCGGGGGATGTTGCGCAGGATGCGGCGGAATTTTTCGCACCGTTCGGGGGCATCGAGCCCGCCGGTTTCGGCGTAGTCCCGGATCAGCGCGCGGATAAGCCGCTTCAGCCGGGGGGCGCTGCCGCTGTTGATGGCCAGTTGCAACTCGTTGATGGCCCGGATGTTGGCCACGTGGGCCTCGTCGCCTTCCGCCCAGTCCTTGAGGTTGAACAGTTCGAGGTGGGTGATCAGCCCTTCGCAGTCCCACAGCAGCTCGAGCACGTCGGCCACGGTGAGTTCCGAGAGGTTCAGGGTGATGCGGTAGCCGCTGTGCAGGCTGGTCAGCCAGTCCAGCAGGGCGCGGGGCGGCGTGCGCAGGATGTCGGGCACGTCGGCCCCTTCATGGGGCACGAAGGGCGAGGGAATGTCCGGGTTGCGCGCTGGGACCAGCCACAGGTCGTGCACGGTCTCGGCATCCAGTCCGTCCAGGCGCTGCACCAGGGCCTCTATAGCCTCGCGTTCCGGCTGGGTGGCCATGGACCATTCGTCGCGCAGTTCCTCGACCCGCCCCTGCAAGGCGGGCACCAGCCGCTTGTGGATGAATTCGGCCAGGTGCAGCAGCGATGCCTGCCCCGTGCCCACGAAGGCCAGGAATTCTTCGCGGTGCAGCGGTTCCAGGGTAAGCCCGAATTCCTCGTTGATGGTGCGGCGGTGGCGCTCGTTGTAGCGGCGCAGCACCTGCAACACGTATTCCGCGAGATATTGCGAGGCCTTGCGGCCTTCCTGCATCAGGTGCTGGGTAGGGGTTTCTTCCAGAAACGACAGGAAGCCCTGCGAATCGGAAAAGCCGCGCGGCACCCAGATGAGTTCGGCGTACTGGTTGCGCGCGGGTACCCGGAACTCCACCCCGATGCGGACGGAAACCCCCATGATGTCGGCGGCCTGCATCAGTTCGCGGGCGGCGGCGGATTCCACGAAGTTGTAATAGATGACCGTAAGATGCCGGATACCCTTGATCCACGCGTCCATGATCAGGTGGGTGGGGTTCTTGCGGCCCTTGGTGTTGGCGTCGTGCACGTGGTTGTCGAAGGCCAGCTGGTTCCACTCTTCCGGCATTTCCAGCAGGTGGTACTGGGCCAGCAGGGTGCGCACGATGCGGGGCTTGCCCGACGCGGCGCGCCGGAAGTCGTGCGCCAGCTTGAGCTGGCGGCAGGTGTCGCCATGGGCGCGCACGAGATCCTTCATGATCTGGATGAGCACGCGCGCCGTGTTGCGGCGCAGGCCGGTCTGTGCGCTGTACAGCACCTCGTCGCGCAGGGTCTGGAGGGCCAGCAGGCGGTCTTCCGCCAGGCCCGCCTCCAGCGAATCCAGCAGGTTGATCACCGCGTAGGCCACGCGCAGTTCGCGCGAGACGGCAAGTTCCTTGATGCCGTGCGGGTGCAGGCTGGCATCGAACAGCTTGCGCACGAAGGGGCTGGGAGTGCGGGCCTTCTCCAGCACCTTGTTGACCATGAGCAAGAGCTCGTGGTCCTGCTGGTCGAAGAAGAGCGTGCGAAATGCCATGGATATGTCGCAGTGACGCCGTGCGTCCGTGAAGGGTGCGGGAGCCCCGGCAAGGGCTCCGTGGCGATGCCGGAAAATGTGGGCGGCAACCGCGTGATTACGGGAGGTTCCCGTGCATGCATTGTTACGGAAAGGTTACGACGCCGTCAATCGGGGCGCGCGTCGGGCGCGGGCAACGCACCGCCGATGCAGGGAAAGCCGTGCGCAAGGCCCGCCGGGGAGTGTGCGGCCTTGCGGCTATGCGTGCTGGTCGCCGTACAGGTAGGCGGTGCCGCTGGCCACGTGGCGCACCGTGCCGCCTATCCACGCCTCTGGCGTCAGGCCGTCCCGGCGGTTGACGGATACGCGGATGACGGCGCCGCTGGGCTGGCGCACCGCCAGCGCCGTTTCGCCGTTGGTCTGGGCGGCGCGGTGCAGGCCGTAGGCCAGCGATCCGGACCCGCAGGCGGATTCAAGAAGGATGCTTCCGGTATCGCGTACCCGGACCACCGGAGTGATGGAGGGCGCCGCAAGGGGGCCGTGGCACCAGATGCACCCGGCTGCCGGTTCGCCATCCAGTTCGTAGCGGAAGATAAGTTCGGCGGCATGCCCGCGCCAGTCATCGGGAAAGGGGTGCGTCGAAGCATCCAGCAGCAGGTGGGCTATGCCCGGCAGGCGCACCAGCGCCAACCCCTCGGCCAGCGGCTGCACCAGTGGGAACGCCGTGGTATCCTGCGCCGCCCTTTCACCCGGCCATGCCGTTTCCGCCGTTCCGGCAGTGATCGGGGTGACTGGGGTGACGGGGGTGACGGGGGACGGCAGGGGCATGCGCACGGCGGCGTCCGGGCCGTGCGGGGTGTGCACCACCCGCACCGGCAGGGGGGCGGAGACCCCGGAACTTGTGATCTCGCCGGACATGAGCCCCCCCGGACCGGCGTGCAGCACCCGCTTCAGCGCCAGCAGTGCGGCCAGCGAACGGCAGGCATTGCCACAGAATTCGCCGCCCATCATGTCGATGCGCGGGCGCGCGCCCGCCAGCGTGACAAAACCCACCTGTTCGGCGTGCACGTGGTGTTCGCCCATCAGCTCCGCCGCCACGGCGGCGCGCAGGGGCGCGGGCACCGGGTCGGTGACGAGGATGGTGGTGTTGCCGCCGGGGCTGAACTTGTGGAAGCGCAGGGCGCTCTGGTGGTGCATGACGAGGATGGGTTGAATGAACAATCTTGTCGTGTCAAGCGGACGCCATCCCGTGGGGGGAGGGTGGTCGCCAAGGCGCGAACGCTGTCGGAATGCCGGAACATGCTGGAATATAGAGAATTGCCACGGTGTGTCGCGCGTCGGGTGGCTTGGAGGCGCGGTGCGGCCCCGGACGCGTGGTATCTTGTGCATGATGCCTTATGGTTAGCTAACTGTCCAGCATGACGGCACAAATTTTGATGATAAAATTGTTAAAACATAAATATTTGAAATAGCACCATATTTACAAAAAAGACATTATTGAAGAAAGCGGTTCCCTTCATGGTCCGATTGGGATAGTAAATCGCTATCAAAAACCCTAGTTTCCCTGCGAGGAGGCAAAGATGAAGAAGACAGTATTGCTCGTGCTGGCACTTCTGCTGGTGCTGTCGGGCCAGGCGTTCGCCGCCGACACCATCAAGCTCGGCTTCGTCATCCCCCTGACCGGTGACATCCCCAAGGTGGGTGAGGCCTCGAAGTTCGCCGCCGAAATGCTGCGCGAAGAAATCAACGGCAAGGGCGGCCTGGATGTGGGCGGCAAGAAGTACAAGCTCGAATTCGTGTTCGAGGACAACGAAGCCAAGCCCGAATCCGCCGTCAACGCCATGCTGAAGGTCATCGAGCGCGACCAGGTTCTGGCCGTGGTCGGCCCGCAGTCGTCCAAGCAGGCCGTGCCCGCCGGCGGCGTCGCCAACGACAACGAAACCCCGATGATCTCGCCGTGGTCCACCAACCCGGATACCACCAAGGGCCGTCCGTGGGTGTTCCGCGCCGCCTTCCTCGATCCCTTCCAGGCTCCCGTGGTGGCCAACTTTGCCACCAAGCAGTTCAAGGCCAAGAAGGCCGCCGTGCTGTTCGACATCTCCAACGACTACTCGAAGGGCCTTGCCGAGTTCTTCAAGGCGGAGTGGGAGAAGATGCACGGCGCCGGCGCCGTTGTGGGCATGGAATCGCACGGCACCAAGGACCAGGACTTCTCGGCCCAGCTGACCAAGGTCATCGCCGCCAAGCCCGACTTCATCTTCCTGCCTGAAAACTACAACATCGTTGCCCTTATCGTGAAGCAGGCGCGCGACCTTGGCTACAAGGGTCCCTTCATGGGTTCCGACGCCTGGGGTTCTGCCGAGCTGATGGACCTGTGCGGCAAGGAATGCGTGGGCCAGTACTTCTCCACCCACTACGCCGCCGCGGGCGCCACCGGCGCCACCAAGGAATTCATCGACAAGTACAACAACAAGTACGGCTACATCCCCGACGATGTTGCCGCCCTTACCTGGGACGCCACCCGTCTCGTGCTGCAGGCCATCCAGAGCGTGGGCAAGGTTGACTCCGATACCCGCAAGATGCGCAAGGCCGTGCGCGACGCCATGGTCGGCATCAAGAGCTTCGACGGCATCACCGGCAAGATGAGCTTTGACGAAAACCGCGACCCCATCAAGTGCGCCGTTGTCGTCAAGATCAGCGAAAAGGGTGAATTCACCTTCGCCGAATCGGTCTGCCCCAAGTAGTATGATGACTCCCCGCGCGGCCCACGGGCCGCGCGGGGCCTTTGCTGCCGCACGCACACCGCGGCTTCCGCTTCCATCCGCGCCGCCCCGGCGGCGCGCCGGGTTGCCGCCCGGCCAAGGTGCCACCCTGCGCGGGTTCCCATCCGGAACCCGGCACCTGTAAGCGGAACCTACGAATCACCTTTCACGGACGGCGCGCACGACGCGCCGCCCGTGTTCTGCCCCCCTGACGCACGCACGGCGCGCGCCAAGGGGCAAAACGTTCCACGGAGGGTTTCGGGACTGTGGAAATCTTCATCCAGAACCTGTTCAACGCGCTCCAGTGGGGCAGCTTTTACGCACTGATCGCCCTGGGCTACACCCTGGTGTACGGCGTGCTGCTGCTCATCAACTTCGCCCATGGCGACATCTTCATGGTGGGCGCGTACATCGCATTTTTCGTGTCTTCGCTGCTGCTGGGCGACCTTCTGGGCGTGTTCAACCTGCCCGGCTGGGCCGCGCTGGCACTGACCGTACCGCTGACCATGCTGCTTACCGCCGGGGTTGGCGTGACGCTGGAGCGCATCGCCTACCGCCCCCTGCGGCGCAAGGGTGCGCACCGACTGTATGTGGTCATCACCGCCCTGATGTGCGGGCTGATCCTTGAAAACGGCAACCTCGCCCTGCTGGGCGCCAGCCGCCGCAAGCTGCCCGACATGGTGGACAAGGTGGTGTACACCTTCGGTTCCGTGTCGGTGACCAACCTGAAGGTGTGGGTCATCATCACGGCGTTCCTGGTGTTCTTTCTGCTGCAATTCATCGTCACGCGCACCCGCATCGGCATGGCCATGCGCGCTGTGTCGTGGGACAAGTTTGCGCTGCCGCTGATGGGCATTCCGCTCGATTCGATCATCGTGTTCACCTTCGTGCTGGGGTCGGGCTTCGCGGGCCTTGCCGGGCTGCTTTTCGCCATGTCCTACCCCATCCTCGACCCCTACATGGGCGCCATGGTGGGCTGGAAGGCCTTCATCGCGGCGGTGGTGGGCGGCATCGGCGACATTCGCGGGGCGTTCATCGGCGGCTTTCTGCTGGCGTTCATCGAGATCATGGTGGCGGCGTTCCTGCCTTCTACCTTCAGGGACCTGTTCGCCTTCACCATCCTGCTGATGATCCTGTGGCAACGGCCCACCGGGCTCTTCGGCGTGGCAAAGACCACCAAGATCTAACCCGCGACGCACGCCAGAGGATACGCGAACATGCAGAAATACACCCTCAACGCCGCACTGGCGGCGCTGTGCCTTGGCCTTGTGCTGCTGGCGCAGTTCAACATCATGGACCAGTACACCCAGACGGTGCTCATGTTCATGGGCATCAACATCATCTTCGCCAGCAGCCTGAACATCGTGAACGGCTACATGGGCGAATTCTCGTGCGGGCACGCCGGGTTCATGTGCGTGGGCGCCTATGCCTCTTCCGTGCTGTCGGTGGTGCTGTTCACCTCCAACAAGATGGTGGGCGATGCGCTGCTGCCGCCGGAACTGGCTCCCATGCTGTTCCCGGTGGTGCTGATCGCGGCCGGGCTTGTCTCGTCGGTGTTCGGCCTGCTGGTGGCGCTGCCCTCGTTCCGCACGCGCGGCGACTACCTGGCCATCATCACCATAGCCGCCAACTACATCGTCATCTCGGTCATCGAGAACCTGGACATCATCGGGGGCCCGCGTGGCTTTCACGGCATGAAGCGGGTCATCAACGGCATGCGCGACCTGGTGGACATCCCCTGGATGTTCATCTGGGTCATCCTTGGCACGCTGTTCTCGATATGGATACTGCGCCGCCTGGTGAACTCCACGTACGGCAAGGGCATTTCCGCCGTGTGCCAGGACGAGGTGGCCGCCGAGATCATGAGCGTGGACACCAACCACGTGAAGCTGGTGGCCTTCATGGTGTCGTCGGGTCTCGCCGGCGTTGCCGGGGCGCTGTACGCCCACGTGTACGGCTACGTGAACCCGCAGGCCTTCAACATCCTGAAGTCCACGGAAGGCCTGGTCATGGTCTACCTTGGCGGCATGGCCTCGCTGTCCGGCTCGGTCACGGCGGCCATCCTGTTCACGCTGCTTCTCGAATCGCTGCGCTTCATCATTCCCGGCCTGGATGCGGCCCTGCACGCGGTCAACCTGTTGCCCGCCGGATACGAACTGAGCCAGGTGTGGAAGTGGGTGATCATCCCGCTCATCCTCATCCTGCTCATGCAGTTCCGGCCCGAAGGCATCATGGGCAACCGCGAGCTTTCGGACATCTTCCCGAAGCTGCGCCGCTTCTACACGTTCAAATAGGGGAACGAGGACATGCCGCTGCTTGAAATGAAAGGCGTGACGCAGCGCTTCGGCGGGCTGCAGGCCGTTTCCGACTTCAACATATCGCTGGAAGAGCGCAAGCTCATCGCGCTCATCGGTCCCAACGGCGCGGGCAAGACCACGGTGTTCAACCTGATATCCGGGTTCTACCAGCCCACCGAAGGGCAGATCATCTTCGACGGCCAGCCCACCGCAGGGCTGCGTCCGCATCAGGTGACGGCGCGGGGCATTGCCCGCACCTTCCAGAACATCCGGCTGTGGCACGAGATGAGCGTGCTGGACAACATCCGCATCGCCCAGCACCACCGCCTGGGCTACACCATCTGGGACGCCTTTCTGCGTACCGGCCGCTTTACCAAAAGCGAAGGCAACATCGACGCCATCGCCTGGGAAATGCTGGAGGCCATGGACCTGAAGGACGCCGCGCACGAACTGCCCCGCAACCTGCCCTACGGGTTGCAGCGCCGGGTGGAGATTGCCCGGGCCATGTCCATCAAGCCGAAGCTGCTGCTGCTGGACGAACCGGCGGCGGGCCTGAACTCGGCGGACGTGGACGGCCTGATCAAGCTCATCCGCTGGATTCACGACGAGTTCGACATCGCCATCTGGATGATCGAACACCAGATGAAGGTGGTCATGAGCCTGTGCGAATGGATCAAGGTCATCGATTTCGGTAGCACCATTGCCGAAGGGACGCCGGAGGAAATTCAGTCCAACCCGGTGGTCATCAAGGCATACCTGGGAGACGATACGATCTGATGCTGCTCTCCATCGAGAATCTCTACGTAAAGTACGGCAATATCGAGGCGTTGCACGGCCTTTCGTTCCATGTGAACGAAGGGGAGATCGTCACCCTCATCGGGGCCAACGGCGCGGGCAAGTCCACCACGCTGAAGTCCATCATGCGCCTGCCCCCGCCGGAGGCGCCCAAGGTCAGCGGCGGCGACATCCTGTTCAAGGGCCAGTCGCTGCTGAACGTGGAACCGCACGACGTGGTCAGCAAGCTGCACATCGCGCTGGTGCCCGAAGGGCGGCACATCTTCGGCAACCTGACGGTGATGGAAAACCTGATGCTGGCCACCTACGCCCGCAAGAACGACCCGACCATCGGGCGCGACCTGGAACGGATATTCGACCTGTTCCCCAGGCTGGCAGAGCGGCGCACCCAGCGCAGCGACACCCTGTCCGGGGGCGAGCAGCAGATGCTGGCCGTGGGCCGCGCACTGATGACCAGTTGCGAGGTGCTGCTGCTGGACGAACCGTCCATGGGGCTCGCCCCGCTGCTGATGTACGAGATGTTCCGCACCCTCAAGGAACTGAACCGCGAGGGGCTGACCATCATCGTGGTGGAACAGAACGCCCGCCTTGCCTTGCAGGTGGCCAGCCGTGGCTACGTGCTGGACACCGGCGAGATCGTGGCGCAAGGCCCCTCGGAGACCCTGCTCAGCGACCCGGAAGTGAAGAAGGCCTACCTCGGCGGGTAGCCGCCGCAAGGCAGGGAATGGAACTGAAGCGGGCCGCTCCGGAAGGGGCGGCCCGCTGTCGCGTGCGGGGAGTGCGCGCGGCGTGATGCCATCCGGCCGGGGGCCTCCTCCCGGCCGTGTACCGAAGGACGCGCCCGATGCCGTTGCGGCATGCGCCGATGTGAAGTGACCGGAAAGATCAACATAATCCGGTTGCGCGGCTGGGTGCCCGAGCGTATAGGATGAAATGTCCGGAAAGGGTGGGCGGTTGCCGTCCCCCCGGCCGCGCTGTTGGTCATCCACCTCACGAGGGGTTCCGCTGTGTCAGACAAGTCTTCCTCCCCGCCCTCCGCCCGCCCCGACGCCACACAACCCGGCAAGGAATCGGACAAGGCGGCATCCGGTCGAGATAATGCACCTTCCGCAGGGGCGTCGCCCGCTGGAACTGCGGGGGTGGCCACTACCACGCGGCCAGAGGCCCGACCGGGCGACCGGTCTTCTCCTGCGGGCACCGGCGCCACGGGTGTGGCCGGTGCAACTGGTGCGGCGAACACGAGCGTCCCTCGCCCATCGGGGCCTGAAGCGGGGAAGCCCGCCGAACGCCCCCTGTCGCGCTTTTCCGAGCGAGCCCCCGACAAGGCTCCCGACAAATCATCTGACAGGGCTCCCGCCCAGGCATTCGGCAAGAGTCCGGACAAACCGGCGGACGCCCCGGCGACCAAGCCCGTCGAACGGACCCCCGAACGAACGGGTGACAGGCCCGCGCGGCCTTCGTACGGCTTTGCCGGACGCTCCGGCACGGGCAGCGGCGGCGAGTCCGGCAAGGCTGCGGGCAGCGACGGCGCAAAGCCTGCGCCCACGGCTTCTCCGGCCAGTCCGACCGGTCCGGCCAGTCCGACCGGTCCGGCCAGTCCGACCGGTCCGGCTAGTCCGGCCAGTCCGGCTGGTACGGCTGGTCTGGCCAAACCTGCCCCGGCCAGGCCTGCTGTCACCGCACCCGGATCCCGGCCCGGCGAGAGCGGCACCAAAACCGCCGATGTGACCACCAGGCCCGCTGGCGGCATCGCGGCGCAGCCCGCCCAGCCATCCCAGCGTGCATCGGCCACACCGGCCAGTCCGGCCACGGCGGCCAGTCCGGTCACACCGGCCAGTCCGACCACACCGGCCACGGCGGCCAGCCCGGCGGGGAGTGCCCCCGCTCCCGGCCCGTCGACCAGGCCCGGCACGGGGGGCGCTGCCGTCACTTTTGGCACTGCTGCCGCCCCGGCGCCGTCCTCCGCGCCGTCCTCCGCATCAGGCCCGTCCTCCGCATCAGGCCCGTCCTCCGCATCAGGCCCAACCGGCCCAGCCGGCCCAACCGGCCCGGCTCCGCGCCCGGCCCTGCCGCCGGATCCCGACCGTGCCGCCGCCTTCGCGCCGGAAGAGGTGATCCCCGCCGTGGGTGCGCCGCGTCCGGTGCCGCCTCCTCCGCCTTCCTCCATTCCGCCCGATGCGGCGGCGGCAGCGGCCGCCGCGCTGGAAGGCCCGCAACTTGACGCCGCGCTGGAACCCCCGGTGCCGCAGGGCGGCATTCCCGACATGCGCGGGCTGGACCCGGCGGACGTGGATTACACCCCGCCGCTCATCGAATGCATGGCCTTCCTGTTCCGCCTGCACGGCAAACCCGTATCCACGCGGTTCCTCATCGCCGGTTTGCCCATGTCCGACGGGCCGGTGCATCCTTCCGCCTGCATCCGCGCCGCGCGTACGGCGGGTATGGCCTCCAGCGTGGTGTACCGCCCCACCCTGGACCGCATCTCGTCCCTGACCCTGCCGTGCATCCTGCTGCTGCGGCAGGAAAAGGCCTGCGTGCTGCTGGGCCTGAACGGCGACAAGGCCGAGGTGCTGTTTCCCGAAACGGGCATGGAGCCGCGCAGCGTGCCCGTGGACGAACTGACCAAGGAATACACCGGCTACGCCATGTTCGCCCGGCTGGAAGGCAAGCTGGACCGCCGGGCCAGCGAGATAAAGCTGCTGAAGGCCAAGCGCTGGTTCTGGGACACGCTGCTGCACTTCCTGCCCATCTACAAGCACGTGCTGTTCGCCAGCGTGGTGGTGAACCTGCTGACCATCGTCAGCCCGCTGTTCTTCATGAACGTCTACGACCGCGTGGTGCCCAACAGCGCCACGGAAACGCTGTGGGTGCTGGCCATCGGCATCGGCATCGCCTACGTGTTCGACTTTCTGCTGCGCAACCTGCGCAGCTACTTCGTGGACGTGGCGGGCCGCAACGCCGACATCGTGCTGGCCAGCCGCCTGATGAACCAGTTGATGACCCTGCGCCTGGACGCCAAGCCCGACTCCACGGGGTCGTTGGCCAACAACCTGCGCGAGTTCGAATCGCTGCGCGAATTCTTCGGCTCCACCACGCTGCTGGCGCTGGTGGACCTGCCGTTCCTGGTGCTGTTCGTGCTCATCGTGTGCTTCATCGGCGGGCCCATCGGCGTGGTGCCCATGCTGGCGGTGCCCATGGTGGTGGGCATCGGCATGCTGCTTCAGCTGCCGTTCCAGCGGGTGGCCGAGGCGGGCTACAAGGAAGGCATGCAGAAGAACGCCCTGCTGGTGGAGATCATCAACGGGCTGGAAACGGTAAAGTCGTCGCTGGCCGAAGGCCGCATGCAGCACGCCTGGGAAAAGGTGGTGGGCATGAGTGCCTCGTCCAACGCCCAGTCCAAGGGGCTGGCCAACATCTCGGTAACCATGTCCATCCTGTTCACCCAGTTGGTCAGCGTAACGGTGATCATCTGGGGCGTGTACCGCATTTCCGACGGGCTTCTGACCATGGGCGGGCTCATCGCCTGCAACATGCTGGCCTCGCGCGCCATGGCCCCGCTAAGCCAGGTGGCGGCCATGCTGGCGCGGCTGCAACAGTCGCGCATGGCCCTGAAGTCGCTGGACATGCTCATGAACCTGCCCACCGAACGGCCCGATGACCGTCCCTATGTCGATTTCGGCCCGCTGGAACATTCCGTGGTCTTCGAAAGCGTGTCCTTCGCCTACCCCGGCTCGGAACGGCTGGCGCTGGAAAACGTGAACACCACCATCCGCCCCGGCGAACGGGTGGGCATCATCGGGCGCATGGGGTCGGGCAAATCCACCCTGGGCCGCCTGGCCATCGGGCTGTACCAGCCGCGCGACGGCGCGGTGCGTTTCGGCGGGGTGGACATCCGCCAGATGGACATGGCCGACCTGCGCTCGCGCGTGGGGTACCTTGCCCAGGACAACTACCTGTTCTACGGCTCGGTGCGCGACAACATCGCCATCGGCGTGCCCAACGCCGACGACCGGATGATCCTGCGCGCCGCCACCATCGCCGGGGTGGTCGATTTCGTGCGGGGGCACCCGGCGGGCTTCGGCATGCCGGTGGGCGAGCGGGGCATGGCCCTTTCGGGCGGGCAGCGCCAGGCCGTGGCCCTGGCCCGTTCGCTGCTGCACGACCCCGACGTGTTGATACTGGACGAACCGTCCAGCAACATGGACAATTCGTCGGAAATGGCGCTCAAGCGGCGCCTTGCGGAAGTACTGGATAAAAAGACGCTGATCCTGGTCACCCACCGGGTGAGCATGCTGGACCTGGTGGACCGGCTGCTTGTGCTCGACCATGGCCGGGTGGTGGCCGACGGCCCCAAGCAGGCCGTCCTTGCCGCGCTGCGCGGCGATCAGGTGCGCGCGGCGGGGCCCGCGCGCTTTTCGGGCGCGCCCGCCCCGGCACCCAGACCACCTCGTCCACCGCAACAGGGCTGATGCGCGGCGCACCAGCGGAGCACGATCATGGAAAATGACAAGACCACAACGGGCGGGCCGGGGCCCGCGATCCCTCCCGGCACCCGACCCGGCCCTCCCCCGGTCATGCCTCCGGTCATGCCTGGGGCCATGCCCGGAGGGGCTGCGCCCGGCATGGGCGCCCCGGGTGGCACGACCCTTGGCCAGCGCCTTGCCGAGGCCACCCGCACCAGCGCGCTGGGCAGCGGCGGGGCGGGGCACGGCGTGCGCCGCGACGACCTGGAATTCATGAGCGAAGTGGACGCGGCCCTGCATCGCAAGGGGCATCCGCTGGCCTTCCTGCTGTCCGCCTCGCTGGGGATATTCTTTCTGGCGTTCATTGCCTGGGCGGCCTTTGCCGCGCTGGACGAGGTGACGCGCGGCCAGGCCCAGGTCATTCCCTCGCAGCGCATCCAGGAAATCCAGAACCTGGAAGGCGGCATCATCAGCGAGATATTCGTGCGCGAAGGGCAGATCGTGGAAAAGGGCACGGTGCTGGTGCGCCTGGACAACGAATCGGCCGCCAGCTTCTTTCGCGACGCCGTGTCCAAGTCATACGAGCACATGGCCGCCATTGCCCGGCTGGAGGCGGAAATGGCGGGCAAGGACCCGGTGTACCCGCAGGAAGTGGTGCAGAATGCGCCCCAGGTGGTGGCCGACCAGACGTCCATCCACAATGCGCGCAAGCGCCAGCTGGAACTGGAACTGGGCGTGCTGGAAAGCCAGCTTTCGCAGAAGCGCCAGGAAGTGGAAGAAATGGTGGGACGGCAGGGCCAGTTGGGCGCCAGCCTGCGCGTGGCGCAGGAACAGCGCGACATCGCCCGGCCGCTGGTGGAAAAGCAGATATACTCCAAGGTGGACTACCTGAGCCTTGAGCAGCGCGTCATCCAGTTGCGCGGCGACATCAGTTCGCTGGCCGTGAACATCCCCAAGGCCCGCAACGCGGTGCACGAGGTGGAGCAGCGGTTGTCGCACCGCAAGGCAGAGGTGCGTTCGCAGGCGGTGGAAGAAATCAACAAGCGCCGCGGGGAACTGAACTCGCTGCGCGAAACCCTGTCCGCCGGTGAAGACCGGGTAACCCGTACCGACCTGCGCGCCCCGGTGCGCGGCACGGTGAAGCGCATCATCATCAATACCCAGGGCGGGGTGGTGAAGCCGGGTGAATCCATCATGGAACTGGTGCCGCTGGACGACACCCTGCTGGTGGAGGCGCGCATCCGCCCGGCGGACATCGCCTTCCTGCATCCGGGCCAGAAGGCCATCGTCAAGATCACCGCCTACGACTTCTCCATCTACGGCGGCCTGGAAGCGGGGCTGGAACAGATCAGCGCGGACACCATAGAGGACCGCAAGGGCGAGTTCTACTATCTGGTCAAGTTGCGCACCAGGAAGAACGCCATCACCTATCGCGGCGAAAGCCTGCCCATCATGCCGGGCATGACCGCCACGGTGGACATTCTCACCGGCAAGAAGACGGTGCTCGATTATCTGCTGAAGCCCATCCTGAAGGCGCAGCAGAATGCCCTGCGGGAGCGTTGATGCTGCAATGGGCCAAAGGCGAAGGAAACGGCGCGGGTAGCGTGCCGTACCATCCCGGTCCGCCGGTCGCGGCGGACGGGGCCGGGGGGGCGTGTACGCGCCGCAAGCCCGGCTCGCGTGGCCCGGTTGGGAGGTTTTTCGGGCATCGCCTTCGGATGCTGCCAGTGTTTGCCCTGCTTGCCCTGTGTGCCTTGGCCACGGGCGGCGGCCAGTGGAACGGCGCGTGGCCCGACACGGCCATGGCGGGGGGGGCATCCCCCAAGGCCGCGCCCATGCAGGCGGAGGGGGCAGGCACCGCCGTGCGCACCGGGGTGCCCGCCACCCCCGAGGTGCGCGGTGCGGTGGCCGGTACAGCGCCGGAACTTGCCGGAACAGCACCGGAAGTGGCCGGATCTGTGTCGGACGTGACCGGACCGGAAAGGGCAGTACAGTCGGGGCGGGTTGTTGCCGATATGCCTCATGGGCAGGCAGCCCCGCCCGAGGTTGCGGACAGCGCGCGGCAGGCGGGTGACGGACGCGGCACCACGACGACCGCCGGGAACGCGGGCGGAGGCGATGCGTCCCCCGAGGTGAACGGGGCCGACGAAGCTGCGGCGGACACGGCCAAAGCAGACACGGCCAATGCGGACACGCCCCCGGTGGGCTTGCCCGATGCGCCCCTTGTGGCCCAGGCGGAACAGGCGGAGCGGGCCGGGCAGGCCGGACAGGCCGGGCAGGGCGGACAGGGCGGACAGGCGAGGCCGTCAGGGCAATCAGCTCAATCCGCGCAGTCTGGCCAATCTGTACAATCCGGCCAGCCTGCGGAACCACGGCAGGGCGCCTCGTCGGCCTCGCGCGGCATCCGGCTGTTCAACACCATAGAGTTCCGGGGGCCGCTGAAGAATCTGCCCAAATGGGACCGGGTGCTGAACGTGGATCGCAAGACGCCCGGGCTGATTCCGGAACGGGCGCTGGGCGGGCGCAATGCCCTGTGGGGCGAGTTGCGCTCCGAATGGCGGGGCCTGTCCACCATGGACAAGCTGCGCAACGTGAATTCCCTGTTCAACCAATGGCCCTACCGGCTGGACAGTGAAGTGTGGGGCGTGGTGGACTACTGGGCGGCTCCGGTCGAATTCCTGCGCAAGTCGGGCGACTGCGAGGACTACGCCATAACCAAGTATTTCGCCCTGAAGCAGCTTGGCGTGTCCGTGTCGGACATGCGCATCGTCATCCTGCTGGACTCGATCCGCCGCTTGGCCCATGCCATACTGGTGGTATATACGGGGGGCGACGCCTACGTGCTGGACAACCTGTCCAACGTGGTGCTGTCGCACCAGCGTTACGGACACTACGTACCTCAGTACTCCATAAATGAAGAACACCGGTGGGCGCATATCCCTATCAAGGGCGGCCCCGGCACCCGAAGAATGCAATAGCTCGCGGAGGACCCATGGCAGAGAACAGCGCATCGACAGGCACGCCGGACCGCGACAGACCCGCTGGCCGTTCGCGGCTTCTGTGGTTCGGCATCGTGGTGCTTGGGGTTACCGTGGCTGCCGCCACGGTGGGTGCCTACTGGAACATCACTGATGCCCGGCACAAGCTGGAGACGGACATTGCCCAGCGCCAGGCCGTGCTCACGCTGGCCCGGGTGGAGTCCATGAACCTGTGGCTGGATTCCATGACCGAGCAGGGGGCGCGGCTGATCAATGCCGACCTGTTCCGGTTGTTCGCCTCCGAGGTGAACCAGCTGGAAGGCGACGTGGGCCTGATGCTGAACAAGCCCGGCCATGATTCCGGCCAGAACGGCGACAAGGCGGGCAAGCCGGGTAAGCCCGGCGCTCCGCAGGGCCCCGGAGCCGGAGACGACGACATCTCGCAACTGGCGGCGCAACTGCCGCTGATGCGCAACCTGCTGCGCGAGTTCGTGACCTATTCCGACTTCGTGTCCGGGCGCATCGTGAACACCCGTGCCCAGACCTACATTTCCACAGACGCCACCCCCGTGCCGCTGAACGAGGACCAGCAGACCGCCATCCGCACCGTGCTGGAAACGGGCCGGATGCAGTTCTCGCATGCCCGCTCCACCCAGACCGGGCTGGTGCTGGACCTGTTCATGCCCATTCTGCCGCCCCAGTTCGAGGCGGCCACCGGCGCGCGGCCCGTGGCCGTGCTGCTGCTGTCCAAGATCATCTCCGGCAAGGTGGGCGAGTTTCTGGCCGCCTCGCCGCTGGTGGAGAAGGGGCAGGTGTCGCGTCTGGTGCAGCGCACCCCGCACGGCTTCGAGGAAATCGCCCCTTCGGCCCAGGAAGGGCTGAAGAACGTGCCCCCGCCCGCCTTCGCCGAAACCGGCGACCTGCCCTTCATGCAGCGCACCTCGGTGGATGGCGGCACGCAGGTGTACTCCACCGGGCGCAAGGTGCCGAACATCGATTGGTGGACCGTGGAGGAAATTTCCGCCGACCTCGCACTGACCCGCCTGGCCGAGCGCGAGCGCACCGTGGTGGGGCTGGCGGTGCTGTGCACCCTGCTGCTGGTGGTCATGCTGGCTTCGTTGTGGTGGTGGCTGGTGGGCCGGGAACAGCGCGAAATCGCGCGTGACTTCAAGGCCCTGTTCGAGGTCATCGACGATCAGAAGCAGCTTCTGGACGGCATCAACTCGGCCATGACGCACCCGGTTTCGCTCACCGACGACCAGAGCGTGTTCCAGTACGTCAACCGGGCCTTCGCCCGCGCCGTGGGCCGCAGCCCCGAAGAACTGCTGGGCATGGACATGCAGGCGGTGTTCGGCTTCGACACCGCGCGGCGCATCACCGCGCCCGATGCCCAGGTGCTCATGGGCGGCGACCCGGCCACGGTGAACGAGGTGGTGTACCTGCAATCGCGCAGGCGCCATTTCCAGATCGTCAAGGCACCGCTGTTCGGCCCCGACGGCAGGCAGGTGCGCGGCGTGGTTTCGGTGTTCCACGACATCACGGAACTGGTCGAGGCGCAGGAACGCAACCGCCGGGTGGTGCAGCAGACCATCGACGCGCTGGTGCGGGCCATCGAACAGACCGACCCGTACCTGGCGGGCCATTCGCGGCTGATGGGCACCGCAGCCAGCCTGACCGCGCGGGCCATGGGCCTTGGCGAGCGCGACGTGGCCACGGTGGAGGCGGCGGCCAACCTTTCCCAGGTGGGCAAGATGTTCGTGCCGCGCGACATCCTGAACAAGCCCGGCAAGCTCACGGCGCAGGAAAAGCATGAGATGGAACGCCACGTGGAATACGCGCGCGACGTGCTGTCCTCCATCGAGTTCGACCTGCCGGTGCTGCCCGCCATCATCCAGATGAACGAACGGCAGGACGGCAAGGGGTACCCCGAGGGCCTTTCCGGCGAGCAGATATCCGCCCACGCCCGCATCCTGGCCGTGACCAACGCCTTCTGCGCCATGCTGCGACCGCGGTCGTACCGCCCGGCCCTGCCGTTGGAGAAGGTGCTGGACGCCCTGGAAAGCCAGACCGACAGCTACGACGTGAACGTGGTGCACGCCCTGCGCGATGTGCTGGACACACCGGCGGGCGAGCGGCTGATGGGCCAGATCGGCGGGGCAGCCGTTGGTGGGGCCAACGGCGAGGCTTAGCCGGGCAAACGCCGCCACCCGCGTGGCGACGACCGGCACGGCAGAAAGCAACGGGGGGGCGCCATGCGGCGTCCCCCCTTCGCGTTGCGTGTGTGGTCGGGCGTGCCGACGTTGGGGCACGCCCGGAACCCCAGCGGCAGATGGCCGGGCAAAGACAGCGCCGGGGGGCGGTTCAGGACCGGGCCGGTGCCCGAATCGGAGCCTGGTGAGGGGGGCAGACCCCGGATCAGGCATCGGATGCGGCGTTCAGCGTTGCCACGAATTCCTTGACCTGCTCTTCGATGGCATCGCGTATGGCGCGGGTTGCCGCCAGGCGTTCCTCTTCATCGCCGACGAGCGCGGCGGGGTCGTCGAAGGGCCAGTGATGGCGGCGAACCAGGCCGGGGAACAGGGGGCACTGCGTTTCGCCTTCGGCGCACACGGTGACCACATGGTCGTACATGCGGCCCTGCCGGAACAGGTCGAATACCGAGCGGGCCGTGGCCCCCGATATGTCGATGCCCACTTCTCGCATGACCTGTATGGCCAACGGATTGATGGAGCCGGGTTCCAGCCCGGCGCTTTCCGCCTGAAAGGCGGCCCCTCCGTGCTTGCGCAGGAAGGCTTCGGCCATCTGGCTGCGGGCGGAATTGTGCACGCAGATGAACAGGACACGGGTGGCATGCATGGCGGCCTCCATTTGGCTTTTTGGCAAAATGGCATTGTTGCGTGACAAAATGGTGTCACTATGAAAAAAGCCGGGGCCCGCAGGCCCCGGCGTATCGTTCGGCAATGGATGTGGCGTGCGCCCTGTCGGGTGCGCCCTTCGGCAATCAGCACGCCGCCAATGATCGGCAATTGTCCGTGATCAGATCATCGCCCGCGATCAGGCGCGCATCTCGGCGGTCAGGCGGCGCAGGTCGCCTGCCAGCCCGGCCAGGTCGTGCACGGCCGTGGCCGAGCGGGACATGATCTGGGCGGTGTCCTGGGCGATCATGTTCACCTCTTCGGTGGACCGGCTGATCTGTTCGCTGGCGGCGGACTGTTCCTCCGAGGCCGTGGCGATGGAGCGCACCTGGTCTGCGGTCTGGTCCACCATGGCCACGATTTCCTTCAGCGCGCCGCCGGACTTTTCGGTGAGTTCGGTGGAACGCACCACCGCGTCCACGGCTGCCGCCGTGGCCTGCACGTTGTCGCGCGCGCCGGACTGGATGGAGGCGATGGCCTGGCCCACCTCGCGGGTGGCGCCCATGGTCTTTTCGGCCAGCTTGCGCACCTCGTCGGCCACCACGGCGAATCCGCGCCCGGCGTCACCGGCGCGGGCCGCCTCGATGGCGGCGTTCAGCGCCAGCAGGTTGGTCTGGTCGGCGATGTCCTCGATGACCTGCATCACCCGGCCGATGTCCTCGGCCTGGCGGCCCAGTCCTTCCATGTTGGCGCGCAGGTCCACGGCCAGGTCCCGCACGCCGGTGATGGCCTGCACCACGTCGGCGACCAGGTGTTCACCCTCGTCGGCCTTGGCGCGCGCCCCTTCGGCATTGGCCGCCGCCTGCGAGGCGTTGTGGGCCACTTCCAGCATGCTGGCGTTCATCTGCTCCATGGCGGTGGCCGTTTCGGACGCGCGGGCGCGCTGCCTGTCGGCGCCGCCGTTGGCATCCTGCACCTGGCTGGACAGTTCTTCCGCCGCCGTGGCCACCTGGCGGGCAATGGCGTCGGCCTGCTCGGCCACGCGGGTGATGGCGGCATGCTGGGCCTCGGTGCGGGCCTGCTGGGTGCGCAGGTCGGTAACGTCGGCGTAGATGGTGAAGGCCCCGATGAGGATGCCGTCAAGGTCGTACAGCGGGGCCACGTCCACCTGCGCGTGCACGGTCTTGCCGGTCTCTGTTGTCAGGTCCACGCTCAGGTTGCATTCGGCGCTGCCGCTCTTCAGGCAGCGGCGGGTGGCCATGTCGTCAACGTCGCGGCCATACACGAAGCGGTCCAACTGCTTGCCCTCCCAGTCCCTGGGGGTGCCGGGGCGCTCCAGCAGTTGCACCAGCGCAGCGTTGGTGAACAGTACCTTCTCGTCGGGCGAGCTGATGGCAAAGGGCATGGTCATGCCGTTCAGGACACCCTGGGTGAAGCCGAGCTTGTTCTTCATCTCGGCCACCATGGCGTTGACGGCGCCAATGGTGTCGCCCACGGCGTCTCGCGCGTCGTAGCGCATGGTGGCGGAAAAATCGCCCGATGCCACGGTGCGGGCATAGGCAGCCAGTTGCCCCATGGGTTTCATCAGCTCGCGCACCAGCAGCCACACGAACAGCACGGCCAGCGCCAGCGCGGCCACGCCGCCGCCCGCGGTCCAGCGCAGCATGTCGGTATCCGCGCCCTGCAACATCTCGTCGCGGGTCATGGCCACGGCCAGGTACATGTCCCACGGCTCGAAATAGCGCACGTAGCCCACCTTGTGGCCCTGATATTCCCATTCCAGGAAGCCGTTGCGGGTTTCCATCATCTGTCTGCCGTAGGCGTCCTGCAGGATGTTGGTGCCGGTGCGGGTGGGGTGCAGCACGCGGGTGCCGTCGGGCGCGAAGATGAAGGTGTAGCCGCGCCCGCCCACATGGGCCTGGCCGAACATGGTGCGGAAGGCTTCGGTAAGCAGGGGCTCGCCCACGAACAGCGCGCCGACGACCTTGCCGTAGGCGTCCTTCACCGGGCGGTAATGCGTGCGGAAAGGCTTGCCCATGACCATGGCCCGCCCCGTGTAGTCATTGCCGACGGCAATGGCCTTGTACACCGGGCTGGATTCGGGGACGTACGTGTCGATGGCGCGCTTGCCCTGGGCATCGGTGATGGTGGTGGCCACGCGCAGCAGCTTTCCGGGCAGCAGCGCGAAGAGGGTGGCGTCCGAACCCACGGTGCGCTTGTGCCGCTCCACCAGCGCGTTGGGCGAGAAGGGCAGCGGCATGCCGTCGCTGCTCAGTTCGAAATCCGGCACGGATACGGTGGATGTGGCGCCGGTGGTCTGGTCCGTTACCTGATGCGTGGCGGCGTTGGACGCGCTGACGTGCAGCTCACCCTGGCCCAGCAGCCCGCTGACCAGGGCCTCCAGGCTGTTGTGCAGCGCTTCGCCGCCGATGCGGTCCTGCATGGCCGCCACGTCGCACATGGCATCCATGAACCCGGCGAGGTTGTCGTGGCCCAGCCTGTCCAGCGTGCCTTGAGTGCGCCAGGCCACCAGGCCGGACAGGAACACGATGGTACACAGCACCACCGCGATGACGCCGGAATACATCTTGGTGGTGATCTTGAGTGTGTCTAGCCGCATGGTCGTCGCCTCCAGTTGACGGTCCCCCAAAAGTCCGTAAGGCCCCACCCCTTTGATGGGGGGTTGCACCATTTTTCACAAGAGGTCAATCGATTTTTGCATACGCAGAGGTTGCAGCGCTTTTTTCAATATCCTGAAATTCAAGTATTAGAGCGCCTGATGGGCGGAGATGGGAACCGGCGGCGGGTGGCTATGCGCGGTGTCGAACGGATGCGCAACGGCCCGGTTGGTGCCGGGCCGTTGCGTTGCGTCTTGCCGAAAAGGAGGGATGGGGGGGCCGGGGGAAGGCGCCCTGTCGGAAGGGGTTACTTCGTGTTTCCGGCGTCGTCGGGAGTGTCGCACCCCGCAGTGGGTGCCGCGTGGGCCAGGGCGGCCATGCGTTTCACCTGGCGGCACACGCCCATGACCAGGTCGAATTCGTGGCGGCGCAGCCGGGTGCGCCCCAGAAAACGGCGCACCGGCATCATGAAGTAGTCCGGGTTGTCGGCGCGCAGGTAGTCGATGGCCAGCAGGGTGTCGCGCAGGGTGTCGTGCAAGAGTTCCAGTTCCGCGTGGTTTGACAGGCGCGAATCCGGGGCGGGGCCGGGGCGGAAGGGGTGTGCCGCCGTGCCCTTCAGGCATTCGTACAGCACCACCAGCACCGCCTGGGCCAGGTTCAGCGACGAGGCGTCCGGCGCGGTGGGGATGGTCAGCAGGCGGTGGCAGTGTTCGATTTCGTCATTGGTCAGCCCCCGGTCTTCGGGGCCGAATACCACGGCCACCCGGTCGCCTCCGGCCAGCACCGGGCAGGCCTCTGCCGCCGCGCGTTCGGGCGAGAGCAGTTCGCGCCGCCAGCCGCCCGTGCGCGCCGTGGTGCCGAACACCACCGCGCAGTCGGCCACCGCCTCGGCCAGCGTGGCCACCACGCGGACCCTGGACAGGATGTCCTGCCCCTTGGCCGTGGCCAGCGGCACCGCCTTGGCCGGGTCGCCGTTTGCCTCGTTCCAGCGTTCCGGGTCCACCAGCACGATGTCGCGTGCGCCCATGTTGGCGCACGCACGGGCCACCATGCCCACGTTTTCCGGAAACCGGGTCTTTACCAGTACCACCGTCAGGTTGTGCAGCATTGTCGTTTGGGGAAGAAGGTTGGAGGGAGAGGGAAAAGACAGGAGTATCGGGGGAAGGGAGGAAAAATTTGAAAATTTTTCCTCCCTTCCCCCGAACCCCCATCCCTCCTTTCAAACTTTTAATTTGGTCCGTTGGGCGGAAGGGGGAGAAGCCTACGCGGGCCAGACCTGCCCAGCGCCCATGACCGCAACCACGGCCCCGGCGGCGAACTTGAGCGACAGGCCCAGAAACTTGCCCACAAAGGCGCCCCAGGCGGCCTGCCGGGCCGCGTCGCGCGGGCGACCGTGGCTCAGTTCCGCAAGATAGCAGCCGAACCACGCCCCGGCCAGCGCGCCGGGCAGCGCGCCAAGACCGAACAGGAACGGCGCGCCCAGAATGGCCCCGGCAATGGCCCCCAGAATGCCGCCAAGGTTGCCGCGCCCCGTGGAGCCGTAGCGCTTGCCGCCCAGCATCTGCACACCGAACTCCAGCACCTCGCCCCCGGCGGCGGCCCCGATGACCGTGGCGAAGAACCACGTGTCCATGCCCGGGGCGGCGGGGGCCAGCAGTTTCCACAGCGCCAGCGTGCCCACGGCCAGCCAGTTGCCCGGCAGCCCGAACACGTTGAGCCCGATCATGCCGAACAGCACGATGATGCACAGGGTGGCGAGAATGTAGTCCATGGGGCTCCGTTGAGAAATGGGGAGAGTGGGTTGGCACTGATGCCCCCAGCCTACCCGTACAACCCACAATTGAAAAGTTTTGAGGGCGGGAAGGGGGTGTGGGGGAAGGGAGGGAACTTTTCGCTCTGCGGTCGCCATCCGTAATGTTCGCGCTGCGCGCTCACAAACGGCTGCCGCAAAAGTTCCCTCCCTTCCCCCACATTCATGTTTTCGTTGCTTTTTCGCCCTACAACGCGGGGCGTTCGCGCAGGTCCTGCACGCGCTGGGCCTTGCCTTCGCTTTTGGGCAGGCTGTTGTGCTGGACAAGGTCCACCTTGGGGGTGACCAGGATTTCGTCGTGGATGCGGCGGGTGATGCGTTCGCGCAGGCCGTGCAGCTTGCGCATGTCTTCCTCGAAGTATTCGTCGCGGATTTCCACCTTCACGCGCAGCACGTCGCGGAAGTCGTCGCGTTCCAGCACGATGAGGTAGTTCTGGCCCACTTCGGGAAAGCCCATGAGCACCTGCTCCACCTGCATGGGGTAGATGTTCACACCCTTGACGATGAGCATGTCGTCGGCGCGGCCCAGGATGCGGTCGAGCCTGCGGTGCACGCGGCCACAGGCACATTCGCCGGGCAGGAACCGGGTCAGGTCGCGGGTACGGTAGCGCAGCACGGGCATGCCCTGGCGGCACAGGGTGGTCATGACCAGTTCGCCTACCTGGCCGTCGGGTACGGCTTCACCGGTGGCGGGGTCGATGATTTCGGCGATGTAGGCGTCTTCCCACACGTGCAGGCCGTTCTGGTGCACGCACTCGAAGGCCACGCCGGGGCCGTTCATCTCGGACAGGCCGTACGAGTTGTAGGCCTTCAGGCCCAACATGTCCTCGATGCGGCGGCGGGCTTCCTCGGTGTGCGGCTCCGCGCCGATGAGGGCGATGCGCAGCGGCAGTTCGGCGGGGTTTTCGCCTTCGTCACGCAGGGCGGCGCCAAGGTACAGCGCGTACGAGGGGATGATGTGCGCCACGGTGGTCCTGAAGTCGCGCACCAGCTTGACCTGACGGCGGGTGTTGCCCGCCCCGGCGGGGATGGTCAGGCAGCCCAGGCGTTCGGCGCCGTAGTGGATGCCGAGGCCGCCGGTGAACAGGCCGTACCCGGCCATGTTCTGGAACACGTCCTCGCGGCGGATGCCCACCATGTGCATGCAGCGGGCCATCAGGTCGGCCCAGGAATTGAGGTCGGACTGGGTGTGGTAGACCACGGTGGGGGTGCCGGTGGTGCCGCTGGAGGCGTGCATGCGCACCAGTTCGGACTTGGGCACGCAGATCAGCCCGTCGGGGTATTGCGCGCGCAGGTCGTCCTTGCTGGTGAGCGGGATGCGCCGCACGTCGTCCAGCGAACGGATGGAGCCGGGGGTGACGCCCGCCTCCTTCAGCCGCTGGCCGTAGAAGGGCGACTTCATGGCCTGTTCCACGGTGTTGCGCAGGCGGACGATCTGGGCGGCGGTGATGGCCTCGCGGCTCCAGGTTTCGGCGATGTCGAAGAATTCCATGGCACCCCTCTTTATGGTTGCCCGCGTGGCGGGCCGTGTTGGCCGAAAAAACGCGTGAGCGGCAGCCCTTGCGGGTTGCAGGCCGTGCAGTCGCAGGCGTTGCGAACGACCGCGTGTGACGGGCGTGCCCGCGCGCATGGGGCATGCCGTGCCGTGCGGGGCGTATGCCCTGACGCCTGCGACTAGGCCCCGTCGCGCAGATTCAGCCCGTGCAGCAGCCCGTGGCAGCCCGCCAGCATCATGTCGCCGTGCGGGGCGATGAACTGGCCGTGCCCGCGCAGCATTTCGCGGCGCGGCCCCAGCACGAAGGCGGGGCGAAAGCCTTCCGTCTCCGGCGGGATGTCCGGGGCAAAGGCGCTGCCGTGGCCCCCGGCGGCCCGCACCTGCTCGTCGGGCAGCCAGCACAGGCGAAATTCGTTCAGGTCGTGCAGCAGGCTTTCGGTGGTCAGCATGCCGGTGTGGTGCTCGTACACGCCCCACACCCGCTGGCGGAACACCAGAAAGGCGATGGTGTGGCTGTTGCCCGCGTTGACCACCAGCACCCCTTCGCGGGCGCTGCGGGCCTGCACTTCCGGCAGGGCCAGCGCGCCCAGCACGGCGGCTGCGCCGGTATCGGCCACGGGACCGCCGCCGATGGCCCGCTGCAAGGTGCTCAGGCGGGTGAACTGGGCGGGCGGTACGTCGTAGATCAGGCTGGCCGGATTGGCTCCGGGCTGGCCGTCCGAGGCGTTGTTGAGAAAGTTGCGCCACAGTTCGAAGCGGCCCACGGTGTTGGACCCCTGCGGATGGTGCCCGTGATCCTGCGCGGCGGCCACCACCAGATGCGGCTGCGGCAGGCCGCAGGTGTCCAGCAGGGCGCGCCAGAAGCCGGGTTCGTAGTCGGCCAGACGCACCGGGGCGAACCCGGCAGGGCAGGTTGCGGCAATGTCCACGCCAAGGGCGCGCACCCGTTCCGGGTTGTCGTGCAGGGCCAGGGCCGCTTCCGGGTGGGCGGCCATGCGCAGCCCGGCGGCCACGTGGGCCTTCACCGCGCCGAAGAAACCGCCGCCCATGTTCTCGCCGTGCAGCCAGATGTGGCGGCCTTCGGCGGTGAGTTCGGCGATGCGCTTGGCCACCCGGCGGGCGGGCGTGGGCAGCACGAAGCGCGGCCAGTTTTCCGGGTTCAGGCCGGGCATGGTCAGCAGCACGTCCTGGGTGCCGCTGCCGATGTCCAGACACAGGATGCTGCCGGAGGCTGGCTGGCTGGCCGTGGGCGGTGTGTGGGGCTGCGGGGCGGTGCGAAGATCGGGTATGTTCATGCGTCGGTGGTGGTTGCGTGGGGTTTGGTGTGGTTGCCCGTGCCGGGCTGGTCCGGTCGACTTGCGCAGGGCCGCAGGAAAGCACGGGGCGCTGTGCCCCGGTGCGTGGCGGTCCACAGATGGCAAGGGCCGGTGCGGCGGCGGATAAAGGCAGGGCACGACAGTACATGCAAACCCGCAACCACCGCAAGCCGCCGAGAGCGCAGGCGGAAAGCGCGGCAAGGGGGCGCGATGCGGCATGGTCTTTCGGGGCGCTTGGTCCGGTGGTGACAGTGGAGCTGGCGGTGCCAGTGGCGACTGCGAGGCTGGGGGACCGTGGGCAGGGGGAGGCGGTAGCTTGGTAATTCCCTGGCCGGACGCGAAGAACCGCGCAAGGCGAGGGAAAACGGCAGAAAGTGCTTGCCAATCCGGGGTGTCCAGCGCTATACGGTCGTTCCCCGTGCCGAGGTGGTGGAATTGGTAGACACGCTATCTTGAGGGGGTAGTGGGAGAAATCCTGTAAGGGTTCGAGTCCCTTCCTCGGCACCATATTTCGAAGACGCCGCAGCGGAAACGCTGCGGCGTCTTCTTTTGCGCCTCATGCACGGCGAAAAGCCCTGGGAAAATCGGAACAAGCTTCTAATGGTTTGCTGGTGAATTGTTCTGGGATATTCGAATGTTATCGAGGAGATTCCGCCTTGCTTTAACAGTAATAATTACTATTGCTAAAATAATGATTTCCGATATAGTCGCCTCAACGATTGGGGTCATCAAATGATCCAAGGTGTTATCGAACCCTGCGACCTTGCGGCACAGGCCTGGAAGATGGCGACGCTCGTGAGGTTTCGCACAGACCACGGGCATGCGGATGCCCGCGCACGGAGGCGATGATGCAAAAGGGAGCAGCACGAATGTTGGCGGGTTGGGCCATTGCGGTGGCCATGGGGTTTGCCGCGTCTTCCCTGTACGCAGTGCCCGGCGCGCACGCGGCTTCAGACGACAAGCAGCTGGTGAAGGGCGTGCCGCAGATGGCCAAGTTCCGGCAGGTGTCGGAAGTGGTGCGCGACAAGTGCATGGCCTGCCACAGCCGTGACTATGATCTGCCGTTCTATGCCAAGGTGCCCGGCATCAAGCAGATGATCGAAAAGGATTTTCGTGACGGCCTGCGCGCCATGGACCTGAACGTGGAACTCGTCGATGCGGCTAAGGACGCCCCCGTGGGCGAGGCCACCATCACCAAGATGGAGTGGGTGGTGCTGAACGAAACCATGCCCCCGGCCAAGTTCACGGCGGTACACTGGGGCAGCCGCCTGAACGCCGAAGACCGCAAGGCCGTCCTGGAATGGGTGGCGGGCACGCGCGCAGCCCACTATGCCACCGACGCCGCACCCAGCCGTGCCAACGAGCCGTTGCAGCCCCTGCCTGCATCGCTGCCCACCGATGCCCGCAAGGTGGCACTGGGCGAGCGACTGTTCAACGACAAGCGCCTGTCCGCCGACAACACCCTGGCCTGTTCCGGTTGCCACGCCGAGGACAAGGCGGGCACCGACAACCGCCGCTTCGCTGAAGGCATCCGCAAGCAGTTCGGCGACATCAACGCCCCAACCACGTTCAACGCCGTGTTCAACACCCGCCAGTTCTGGAATGGCCGCGCGGCAGACTTGCAGGAACAGGCGGGCGGCCCGCCGCTGAACCCCATCGAAATGGGTTCCAAGGACTGGCACGAGATCATTGCCAGGTTGGCGACCGATGCGGGCCTGACGGTGGAATACGCGGCCCTGTACCCCGGCGGGTGGAGCGCGGCGGGCATCACCGACGCCATCGCCGAGTACGAAAAGACCCTGATCACCCCCAACAGCCGCTTCGACAAGTGGCTGAAGGGCGACGACAAGGCCCTGACCCAGGCGGAACTGGACGGCTACCAGCGCTTCAAGGCGTATCGCTGCTCCAGCTGCCACGTGGGCAAGGCCGTGGGCGGCCAGTCGTTCGAATACATGGACCTGAAGGCCGACTACTTCAAGGACCGGGGCAACCCGCTTGGCTCCGACGCGGGCATGAAGGACTTCACCAAGAAGCCGGAAGACCTGCACCGCTTCAAGGTGCCCACCCTGCGCAACATCGAGCTGACCTCGCCCTACATGCATGACGGCACCGTAACCACCCTGGACGACGCCGTGCGCATCATGGGCACCTACCTCTCCGGCATGCCCATTCCCGAAGGCGACCGCGCGCTCATCGTGTCCTTCCTGCGCACGCTGACCGGCGAATACAAGGGCAAGCCGCTGACTGGCGTGGCCGTGGCGAAGTAGCGGCTGGCGGCGCGGCGGCGCGCGACGGGCCGACCGCATACGATCAGGACCGGCACTCCGATACATGGCGCACAAGGGCGGAACGGGATTTACCGTTCCGCCCTATCTGTTGGTGCGGGGCAGGGCAGGCGAAGCAGTCAGGGCCGGAACAGGTCGCGCAGTATCCCGGCGAAAAATGCGGCAGCGGCGGGCACCTGCCGCCGGGCGGGCAGGGCCAGCAGCACCGGGACGGACAGGGTGGCGTGCATTCCGGGTGTATCCGTTTGGGGTGCATCCACCAGTGCGGCAGCGTCCAGCGCGCGCAGTTCACCCCGGTCCACCTCGTCGCGCACGGCGCACAGCGGTACCACGGCCACGCCCAGCCCCGCCGCCACGCAGCGCTTGACGATGACGATGCTGGAGCATTCCAGCACGGCCCCCGGCTGCACATGGGCGGCGGCCAGGGTCTGTTCGATGGCGGGGCGCAGGCTCCACACGTGCCGGGTAAGCACCAGCGGCTGGCCCGCAAGGTCTGCCGGGGTCACCCGGGCTAGCCCGGCCAGCGGCGAGCCGGGCGCGGCGATGCATGCCAGCGGTTCCCGGCGCAGGGTTTCCATGTCCACGCCGTCGGCGGCAAAGGGGCGCCCCAGCAGCAGGGCCAGGTCCACCTCGCCGTGGCGCAGGTCCGCCGCAAGGCCGTGGCGCGAGGCCGTGGCCACATGTACCCGCGTGGACGGAAAGCGTGCGCGGAAGCGGCGTAGCGCCTCGGGCAGGCAGAGCATGCCGAGGCTTTGCGACATGCGCACGGAAAGTTCGCCGGAATCGGCATCGTGGGTGACGGCGCGGCGGGCGTCGTCGGCCATTTCGGCAATGCGCCGGGCGCGGGGCAGCAGCCGTCGACCGTGGTCGGTAAGCAACACCCGGCGGCCCGTCCGTTCGAACAGCGGGGCGCCCAGGTCTTCTTCCAGCGCGCGGATCTGCGCGGTGACGGTGGACGGGGCGTAGTGCAGCGACTCTGCCGCCTTGCGGAACGAGAGCCCGGCTGCCACGGCCAGAAAGGTCTTCAGGTGGCGGATGTCCATGTGATGTTCCGGAAGGTGCCCCGTGTGTTGGCATGTGGAAGGGGCGCGCCGGTCGCCACAAGTCCGGTGCGGGATTGGCGCGGGGCGGCGTGGCTGTTTCGTTCGATTTTCGTGAACCGAAACTTCACGACGATTCGTTTGTCCTGCATCGTGGCACGAGATATGACGGCAGGCAAGCGTGGAGCTGCATCCTTTCGGCATTCGACAAATACGAACCAGGGAGGCCGTCATGAACGACCAACTGCGCGCGCTGACCGTGCAGCGCAAACGCGCCCATTCCCGGCTTGCGGCATCGGGCGCCCCCGTGTACGCCGCGTTTCTGGACATGGAGCGGGCCGCCTACGCGGACGGCGCGCTGACGAAACGCCACAAGGAACTGATTGCCGTGGGAATTTCCGTGGTTCTGGACTGCCGCTCGTGCATGCAGTGGCACATTGAACAGGCGGCTGCCGCCGGGGCTGACCCTGCCGAGATGTTGGAAGCGGTGGAGGTGGGCATCGAGATGGGCGGCGGACCGGCTACCGTGTCGGCCCGTTTCGCGTTGGAGGTCATGGACGAGGTGTTCGGGGCGCAGTGGCCGGAGCGGGTGAAGGCGGACATCGCCGCGCGCCGGGGCTCTGCCATGGCTGGCGTACCCGATGTCACGGCCATGGCCACGGGCACCCCTGCTCCCGGCGGCGAGGGAGCGGCATGACCGATATCCTGGCGCTGGCCGCATCCGTTGTGAGCGGTCTGGCCGCCACACTGCAAGCCACCTTTCCAGCGCTCGTCGATCAGCCTGGCATGCCTGACATGCAGGACATGCGTACCATGGGGGCGGTAAGTGCGGCGGCGCTGGCCGCCGGGTTCACGCAAGGGTTTGCGGGGTTCGGCTCCACGGTCATTGCACTGCCCTTGCTGGTGGCGGTGCTGGGCCTGCGGGTGGCCGTGCCGCTGGGCTGCCTGATGGCGCTGGCCATCAACGTGGCGCTGGTGGGCCGCATGCTCGGCCATGTGCGGCGCGGACCTCTGATGGTCTTGCTGCTTACCTCGCTGCCGGGCATGGCCGTGGGCAGCAGGCTGTTGTCCGTTGCGCCCGAGGCGTGGCTGGAAGGATTGCTGGGGGCCATGGTGCTGGCGTTCACCGTGTTCGCGGCTCGCGCCGCGTCGGTAGCTGACGACGCGGGCACCCTTGCTCCACCTGCACATGCGGCAGGCTCGCCGTTGCGCCACGCCGTCACCGTGGCGGTGGGGCTGGTCAGCGGCGCGCTGGGTGCGGCGGTGGGCATCAACGGCCCGCCCGTGGTGGCCTGGGCCATGCGCCAGGGCTGGGGACGCCACGCGCTGAAGGCCACCCTGGCCGGATATTTCCTGCTGGCGGGGGTGGGCATCGTGGGTGCGCAGGGGCTGCACGGCGAGATCACCGGGCGGGTGCTGCTGCTGTTCTGCGCCGGACTGCCCGCGCTGGCCGCCGGACTGTACGGGGGCCACCTGTGCTTCGGTCGCCTGGACGAGGCAGCATTTCGCAAGGTGCTGCTGGGGCTGTTCGCCGTGTCCGGCGCGGGCCTGTTGTGGCGCGCGGCGGGGCTGGGGTAGCGGGCCTCGTTCCCCCGGCGGGCTGCCGGGTGGAAACGATGAAGGCCGGGAGCGCGCACGCTCCCGGCCTTTGTCGTTGTTTCTGGCGTCGGCCTAGTTGGGGAAGGCCCAGAACATGGTCATTACCGCGCACACGGTGGTGATCAGCACCGAGATGACGAACGCGGGCCGGATGGCCTGCGACGCCTCGCGGATGCGGTCGATGCTGGCCGCCGCGTTCTGCAGCTTGGCGGGTGAAATGACGCTGGCAAGCCCGCCGCCGATGCCGCTGGCCGCCGCGATGACCAGCCCCGACGCGCCGATCTTTTCGGCGGTGGACAGGTGCAGCTTGGTCAGCATGGCGATGGACGACGATTCCGAACCGCTGATGAACCCGCCCAGCAGCCCCAGGTACGGCGCCACGAAGGGGTACATCTTGCCGAACAGCGAGGCCGATGCGTCGGCCATGACGTACACCATGTTGTGCAGCGGCTGGGCCAGGGTCCAGTCTGCCCCCTTGCCGGAGTGGTTCATGACGTAGGCGATGGCGAAGAAGACCGAGGCCGACATGAACGGCCGCCCAGCGCGCTTGCCCGCCTTGACCAGCGCGGTGGACACCTGCTGGCGCGTGGCCTTCATGAACGGCAGCGCTGCGGCGGTGCAGACGATTACCCAGAAGTAGGCCTGCCAGAAGATGCGCAGCCGCTCCGGCGATTTGGGAATGATCTCCAGCGGCATGGACCACTGCTTGAAGGTCAGGTCGAAGAACGGCAGGAACGGCGCGTTGAGGATCAGCGAGACCACGGTCAGGATGATCCACGGCGAGCAGGCGGCGGCCAGCGAATGACGCCGCTCGGCCGCTAGGTCCGCCTCGTTCAGCAGGCTGCGGTCGCGCAGGGGGCGGCCCGTCAGGCGGATGTACAGCATCAGCGCCACGATGACGGTCAGCCCGGCGGCGATGCCGGTGATGGTCACAAGCCCCAGCTTGGCCATGAGGATGGCCACCACACCGGCGGTCAGGCCCGCGATGAGCGCAGGCACGATGCCTTCGCGTACCATCTTCATGCCACCGGCAAGGTACAGCATGCCGAGGGCGATGCAGGTCGAGATGGCGGGCATGAACCGGGCGAAGTAGCCGCCCACTTCCGTCACCGGCAGGCCCACGAAGTTGGCGTAGACCACGGCGGGGATGCCCAGCAGGGCGTAGGTGCACAGCGCGTCGTAGCCCAGCGCGGGCAGGATGATGGCCGCGAAGGTGGAATAGCCCAGCGCCAGCATGATGGGCGGCAGGATGGACACCGTCACCGCACCCAGCGAGGTGAGCAGGATGCCGAAACCCACGTTGATCAGCATGATCTGCACGGCCTGCTGGCCGGGGGCCACGCTTTTCATCAGCGCCACCACGCGGGACACGGCCCCGGTTTCCTGCATGACGGTGATCTGCAGGATGCTGGCGGACATGACCAGGGCGATGGGCAGCGAGGCCACAAGGCCCGCCACGCTGGACAGCAGGATGACCGTGGGCGCGGTGTCGAAGTACAGCCAGGCGATGGCGGCGGCCACGGCCCAGCCGATGTACCCGGCGGTGTCTGCCGCCACCCGGTACACGAGCAGCAGCACGAAAATGGCGATGACGGGCATGAAGGCAAGCAGAACGGACAGGGCATACATGGGGTGCTGGACCTCCTCGTGAAATGTTCTTACCGGTCCCGGCGGCGTGGCACCGCTGCCGGAACGTGTCCGGTGCGGCGTGCCGATGCGGGCCGGTCGGCCCGTCGGGTCCGGCATCCCGTGCCTGCGGCGGCCATGGGGCGACGCCTGCCGCTGGCGGGGTGCGCGGGCCGGGGTGGCCGAATCCTCGTGGTCATGTCCCTTTCCTCCGTCTGTCGGTCATGGTCGCCGCGCGGCATGAAAAAAGCCGGGTGCACCTGCGGTGCGCCCGGCCATGCATGCCATGCGAGACGCCCGCCTAAGCTGTCCGGCAAAAGTAATAGAAGTAAAAAAACGCCCCGGTGGAACGGGGCGCCAGGAATACTTCAGGGGTGGCGGCCAGGGGCTGGCGGGGCGAAGCGGCCACGGTGCGTTTGGCACACGGGGCGGAAAGGGCCACGGAAGCCGAAACCGATCCCCGGCCCGCGTCGGCGGGGTCCTGCGCCGGACGAAGGGGGGCATTGGGCGCGGCGGCCATGGTGGGCCGCGTTGCGGGGCGGTGTTCGGTGCTGGCGGTCATGCGGTACCTGTGTACGATGTCGAAGCCAGGATCATGGCGGTGCCATGTCTTCCATGATGCCGTCCGCCCCGGGACTGCGCCGCGTCATGCGGGCGTGGCGTATGGGGCGGCTGCGGCCTGTCCTGCGAGTGATACTGCAATCTTGCGAAGCGTCACCCGGCAGGATGGGAGCGAGAATAGGCGGGACAGGGGGGGAAGGCAAGCGGAAAAGTTCCGGAATCACAAAAACGTGAGCACCGGGTGAATGGGGCCGGGGTACCGCGCCCGGCGCGCGCGCCGGGTAACGTGGACCCGGAAAATGGGGGGCGGAAATGGGGCGCGGCGTTCCGACCATCGGAACGCCGCGCCTTGGCCGTATCCGGCGCATGGTCCCGCACGGTGGGACCACGGTGGCCGGACGGCAAATGTGTGCCGGGCCTTATGCCGGGGGAGGAGCGGGATGATGCGGCGACGTGCCCTCCGCCCCGGTGGTGGGCGCGTCGGAAGGCGGGACGGCGCCTGAACCGGGCATGGGGCCGTGCAGCATGTCGGCGGCAGCCCCGCCGGGTGGCGGGGGAGCGGCGCGCCCCATCATGCCCGAAGGCGGCGGCGGGGGCAGGTGGCCGGGCAGGGGCGTGCGGATGCCCGTTTCCCGTATGATGCGCTGGCGCATTTCGATGGCCAGGTCCTGTTGCTTCACGGTTACATCGCGCAGGGCGCTGGCGCTGCGGGCGGTTTCTTCCGGATCGGGCGTGGCGCGGGTCAGCGCGGCCTCCAGCGCGGCCCAGGCGGCGTACTGCTCCTGGCGCAACGCATCGATGCGCGCGGCGAACACGGCGCGAATGTCGCGGAGCACCGAACGCTGTTCCGCCGTGGGCGGTGCGGGCGGGGGAGGTGCGCCGTACTGGATGTCAGGCGGCATCGGGGGAAGGCCCATGATGAAAGGCGGCGGGGGCGGCGGCCCGAAGCCGGGCCCGGACTCGGACCGGAAGGCGGCATGCAGCGGCCCCACGGCACGGGCGGTCACGGCGGCAAGGGCCATGCCCGCCAGCAGCAGGGCCACGCAGGTCCCGGTACGGACGGTGGCTGGCAGCATTTCCATCTCCTGGATAACCGGCCACGCCAGGGGCTTCGGCAGGCGCGGATCGCCGCCGCATCCCCGTGACGCTCACGGTCGGTGCATGAAAATGCTATCGTCCGCATCCGGCGCAGCTCAACCCGTGATTCGGTTAAGAAATGTAAAGAAGCTAACGTGGTTGGCGTGGCTGGCAAAGGCAGCGGGGGGAGCGGGGGCAACAGCGAAATCCGTCGGCGGGTGCCAACGGTTAACGGGGTGGGCATGGTGGCTGTGTTCCGGGTCATGACGCACCGACAAGGCGTGCCCCGGAACAGGCAAGGCAAAGCAGGGAAGGGAAGGGAAGGGAAGGGCCGGCAACCGGCAGGAAAGCCGCCGGTCGGTCATGTTTCGGCCTGCGGGCATGGCCCTGCGGTGCGCGGGCAGGCAAGGTTGACGCCTGCCGGAGCGGTTCAGCGCATCAGCAGGGTGGCTACGGTGATTTCCAGCAGCAGGGCGGCGGTGATAAGCAGGGCAAGGTCTTTCATGGCGTGGCTCCGGTGCCGGGCGGTGCGGTCAGGCGCCCGCCCGGCTCGGTCATGTACTGGTGTCGTACACGGGGGGATGGCATGTCCGCCGCCCCGTGCCGGGTCGCTCGTGTCGGGTTGCTCGTGTTGGGGCAGCCCGCGCTTTGTGCCGGGCGTGTTGCGTCAGGCGCCGGGGCGACCCGCAGCGGCAACGGAGGACCGGGGTGCCTCGTCCGCCCCGTGGGCGTGGTCGGCGTCGTCAAGGCCGGGTCGCGTCGCCAGGGCAAGATCGTGTTCCCTGCGGTCGTCACTGGTGATGAGGCGGCGCAGTGAACCGGCGAAGCGCCGGGCCACCACGCGACCGGAACCGATGGAGCAGGCAAGGGTCATGGCATGGTCCTCCGAGGGGTTGCGATGCAAGGGGCGCGCTGGTCCCGCCGGGCATGGTGACGGGCGGGACAACAGCCGGGTGTCGGGCGGGGTGTGCGCAGCCCTACAGGGCAGCCGCCACGCGTCCGGCCCAGGCGGCGACGTCGTCGCGCATGGTGCGCGGGTCGCCATCGATCTTCAGCGAATCCGCCACGATGTCCGCGCCAAGGCCGGACAGGCGCTCTTCGATGGCATCCACCGCGCCGCAGAAGTAGGTGTAGCTGCTGTCGCCGCAGCCGAAGCAGGCCGCGCGGCCCTTGCCCGCACCCGTGGCTTCCAGCGATTCGTACAGGTGGATGAAGTCGTCTTGCAGTTCGATTTCGTCGTCGCCCCAGGTGGAGCAGCCGAACAGCACGAGGTCGCGGCCCTCGCACAGCCCTTCCGCCTCTACCTGGCCCGCGTCGCGGATTTCGACGCTGTGACCAGCCTCGGCGATGTCGCGGCCGACGGTTTCGGCGACCCAGGCGGTGTTGCCGGTGGTGGAACCGTAGACGATGAGCACGTTGGCCATGGGAATCCTCCGGATGGATGGTGTCGGTGTTCGTGTCGCGGCCACCCGTCAGGCGGCCCGACTACACTGTTCCCCAAGGTCCGTGGAGCGGGCGGGGCGTGCACCAGGGGTGGCATTCCCCGTCCGTCCCGGGTTGCAAGGCCGGGACGGACGGGAAAGGCCGGAGGCTGGAAGGCGTGGGAGTGATGTGGGCATGTGTAGGGCGTCGTTGGCGGTTGTTCGTTGAGGTGACCATAGTGAAAATGAAAATCCTTTTCAAGAAAAAAGCACAACATGCCGTGAAAAAGATCGGGCGGTCCAAGGGGGGGCAGGTCCGGCGTCTTTCCCGAGTCCCCTGCCAGGTGGGGGCAGGCAGCGCGGCCCTGAGCGCGGCATGACGGGTCATACAGTGCCATACCGGGCCATACCGGACCATACCGGGCCGCATCCTTGCGTGACGGGGCGGCGTGGCGTAGAGAGGCGGGGCCGCACTTCCGCGGCCCATGCCAGACCGCAACCGCGCCGGCAGCACCGGCACCGGAGCCTTTCGTGGATATCCTGGGCCTTTTTTCCACCTTCGTCTCCTTTCTGCTGCATGTGGACAGGCACCTGTTCGAACTGGTCTCGAACTGGGGCGCGTACACCTATGCCATCCTGTTCCTGATCGTGTTCTGCGAGACGGGGCTGGTGGTCACGCCCTTCCTGCCCGGCGATTCACTGCTCTTCGCGGCGGGTACCATCGCCGGGGCCGGGCACCTGGAGTATTTCCCCCTGGCGTTCACGCTGCTGGCCGCCGCCGTCACGGGAGACGCGGTAAACTATCGCATCGGGCGGTACATCGGTCCGCCGGTGTTCGAGAAGAACTACCGCCTGCTCAACCGCCAGCACCTGTACCGGGCGCACGAATTCTACGAGCGTCACGGCGGCAAGGCCATCGTGCTGGCCCGCTTCGTGCCGGTGGTGCGCACCTTTGCACCCTTCGTGGCGGGGGTGGCGGCCATGGACGCCCGGCGCTTTCTGTTGTTCAACGCGGGCGGAGCCCTGTTGTGGGTGGGCCTGCTGGTGACGGCGGGCTACTTTCTGGGCAACATGCCGTTGGTGCAGCGCAATTTCAGCCTGGTCATCTACGGCATCATCGTTGTGTCCGTGCTGCCCATCGTGGTGGAGTACGTCCGGTCCATGTTGCGCCGCGAGCGGTGACGGTATCGGGCACTTTATAGGTAAGCGAGTGCTTACTTTTTTACGCCGCATCCTGCCTGCATGGGCAGGGTGCGGCGCTCGTCGTGGTTCTGGCCTGTTGCGCGGCATACCCGCGACGACGATACGGTCCCGCATCGTCCTGGTGCGGGTTTTCCGTTGACGCCATACAGCGTTGGAGTAGTGTGACAGCGTCGGATATGGCTGCGCCGGTTCCGGGGGGGATCGCGCGCGGCAGGATGCAAGGGGCCGTTGCAATGCAGGGTGGAAATGACGCGGACAGCCGCGAATGTCCGGAAGACGCGGAGCCGTCGGAACTGCACGACCATAAGACACGGCAGAGTGGGCAGGCCGGGCCAGACGGGCTGACTGCTGGTCTCGTGGATCAGTTGCGGCGCGACGCCGAACTGTTTCGCGGCGTATTCCGCAACATGAATGCGGGCGTGATGGTGTTGCGCCCCGTGCATGCCCATGGAGACGACTGCGCCGATTTCATCCTGCTGGACATCAACCCCGCAGGCGAACGGCTGAGCGGTTTGACCCGCGCGGAATGTGTCGACAGCCTGCTGTCCGGCCTGCTGCCCGCCCCGGTGGCCGCCACCCTGCGCGAGGCCCTGGCCCGTGCCTGGCGCAGCGGCATTGCCGAGCATCTTCCCTCCTTCCTCTACAGCGACGAGATACGCGGCTGCTGGCGTCACTACTTCATCAGCCGCGCCGATTCGGGCGACCTGCTGCTGATCTACGAGGACGTCACCGAACGCTACATGGCCCTGGCCAACCTTGCCGCCGGGGAGGAAAAGTACCGCGCCCTGGTGGAAAACACCCCGGACATCGTCTTGCGCTTTGGCGGCGACCTGCGCCTGACCTACGTGAACGCCGCCGTCACGCCCTATCTGGGGCCGCCGGAAACGCTCATGGGGCGTGGGGTTGCGGAACTGGGCCTTGCCCCGCAGGTTGCGGACTTCTGGGCGCGGCAGTTGCGCGGGGTTCTGGAATCGGGCCGCCCTGTTCAGGCCGACTACGTGTTTCACGGTCCCGCCGGGCGGGTGCTGTTCGACTGGCGGCTGGTGCCCGAGTTGGGGGCAGACGGGGGGGTTGCCTCGGTGCTCAGCCTGCTGCGCGACGTGACCCGCCAGCGCGCTACCGAGCATGATTTTCGCACGTTGTTCCGCAAGCTGATCACCAGCTTTGCCGTGCACGAGATACTGCTGGACGACGACGGGCGGCCTGTGGATTTCCGGTTTCTGACGGTGAACCCGGCCTTCGAGGCCATGGCTGGCCGCCAGGCCGAAGACGTGCTGGGGCGCACGGGCAGCGAGGTGTTCGGCCCGCAGGACCCGGCGTGGATCGCGGTGCTGGGCCGGGTGGCCCTGACCGGCGAGCCGCTGCACACGGAACGTTATTCCCGCAATCTGGGCAAGTGGCTGGAGATGACCGTCTACCGGGTGCGTGAACGCCAGTTCGCCATCATTGCCGCAGACGTCACCGAACGCCGCAACGCCCGGCGCGAGCGCAGGCTGAGCGCGGCGCGGTTGTCGGCCCTGCACCGCCTGTCGCGCATGGATGCCGCGCCCGAACGGTCGATCATGCGCTTTGCGCTGGAGCAGGCCGTGCGCCTGACCGGCAGCGAGCTGGGCTACCTTGCCCTGGTGGATGGCGGTCGGGTGACGGCGGATGGCGTGCTGTGGTCGCATCTGGTGACGCAGCCGGGGGTGGTCACCGCCCCCCCCGGAGCGTTCCCGGAAGGTCGGGCGGACGGCGGGGCCGACGGCAGGGCGGACGGCAGGGCCGTAGTGGCGGGGCCGTGGTCCGAGGTGGCGCGCACCGGTCAGCCGGAAGTCCGCAACGGAGTCCCGGCTGGTGGCACTGGTGAGCCTGGTGTGCCTGGCGAGGAACCGGCCCACCGCGTGGGCGGCATTTCACTGTGGCGGCACTTGGCCGTGCCCGTGCAGGAAGAGGGGCGGCTGGTGGCCGTGGCGGGCGTGGCCAACAAGGATCTGCCCTACGAACGGGCCGACCGCCGCCAGTTGGATCTGTTCATGCATGGCATGTGGGAACACATCGCGCGGCGGCGGGCCATGGTTTCGCTGCGGCGGGCCAAGGATGCGGCCGAGGCGGCCAGCCGTTCCAAGGACGAATTTCTGGCCAACATGAGCCACGAGCTGCGCACCCCCCTCAACGGGGTGCTGGGCATGCTGCAATTGCTGGACGGTCCGGACCTGAGCGACGAGCGGCGCGGCTACCTGCGCACGGCGGTGGAATCGGGCCATGCCCTCCTGCGCATCATCGACGACCTGCTGGACCTTTCCGCGCTGGGCGCGGGCGAATCGGGGCTGCGGGACGAACCTTTCGACCCGGCGGCAGTGCTGCGCCAGGTGGCCGACATGGTGGACCCGGCGGCGCGGCGGCGCGGGCTGGCGCTGGGGCTCATCGCCGATGCGCTGCCCCGGCGGGTGCGCGGCGACGCGGCGCGGCTGCGTCAGGTGCTGTACAACCTGGTGGCCAACGGGGTGAAGTTCACCCATCAGGGCGGGGTGGACATTCTGGCCTGCCCCGTGGGCGGCGACAGGCTGCTGTTCACCGTGCGCGACACGGGCATCGGCATTCCGGAAGAAAAACTGGCCGTGGTCTGCGAGCCCTTCGCGCAGGTGGATGGTTCATCCACCCGGCGTTACCAGGGGGCCGGGCTGGGGCTTGGCATCGTGCGCCGCCTGGTCGCGCGCATGGGGGGCACCATGACCATGGAGAGCGAAGAGGGCGTGGGCACCTCGGTGCATGTCTGCCTGCCGCTGCCCAAGGTGGAGGCCGCCAACGGAACGGACGGCGGGGCGGCTGACGGGGAACCCGACGGGCTGCATGACGGCACTGTCAACGATGGTTCCGTGTCCCCCCCGTCTTCGGAATCCCGCGCGGCCACGGCTGCGGCGTCCTTTGCGTTGCGGGCGTTGCGGGTGCTGGTGGCGGAAGACGACCTGATCAACCGGCTTACCGTGCAGCGCATGCTGGAGCGCGAAGGCCACAGCGCGATATGCGTGGAGAACGGGGCCGATGCGGTGCGCGCGGCGGGCGAGGGGGACTACGACGTCATCCTCATGGACATCCAGATGCCCGGCATGGACGGCACGGAGGCCGCCCGGCGCATCAACGATGGGGCTCGCAGCACGGGCCGGGCACGTCCGCCCATCGTGGCCCTGACCGCCCATGCCCTGCGCGGCGACCGCGAGCGGTTCCTGGCGTCGGGCATGGACGACTATATCGCCAAGCCCCTGGAGCGCGACGTGTTGCGCCGGGTGTTGCAGCGGCTGGCCAACTAGGGGTGTTTCCAGCCAGCGTTCCGGCACCCCCTTTCGGGCCGAGTTGGCCGCGCGCTCTTCCCCGGCACGTCCTTCCGTTTCTTCCGTCTTGTTCCCGGCGTGCGCCGCACGCGGTTGCGCCAAGCCGCGCTTTCGCGTACTTCGGGGGCCACGCCGGGCGCACGCCGCGCCCCGACTTTTCCGACTTTCCCGACCTTCCCGTCCGCCCCGCCCCAGCCGCCGTCCCCCCGCCGCCTTTCGGCGCCACGGCCCGCCGCGCGGGGCGCAACCGCAGGAGATTTCTATGCTCAGAAGCATGACCGGTTTCGGACGCAGCTTCCTTGAAGACGCCGACTGGACGCAGACGTGGGAAGTGCGCAGCGTGAATGGCCGCCACCTCGACATGAAGTGGCGGCTTCCCGTTTTCGTGCGCAACCTTGAACCGCGCTTCGAAAAGGTGGTGCGCAAGTTCGCCACCCGGGGCCGGGTGGACATCACCCTGGGGCTGCAACTGCGCCGGGGCGACCTGGGCGTGGTGGGCTTCAACGAAACCCAGGCCGCGGCCATGCTGGACACCCTGGCGTCTTTCGCCGCCGCGCGCGGCGATGCCTACAGCCCCGACTACAACCGCATGCTCGGACTGTCCTTTTTGTGGGAAGACGCGGGCGCGGAACAGGACGAGGAACTGCTGGCCGGGCTGGAATCGGGCCTTGCCGCCGCGCTGGCCGACTGGAACGAGTCGCGCGCCCGCGAGGCCAAGGCCTTGGCCATGGACATGACCTCGCGCATCATCCGCATGGACGAATGGGTGGCCCGCATCGAGGAACGCGCCCCGGACATCAAGGAAGAGCGCTTCCAGAACGTGCGCGACCGCTTGTCCGAACTGCTGGAGCGCGCCGGGAGCGAACTGGACGAAGGGCGCTTCCTGCAGGAGATCACCCTGCTGGCCGACAAACTGGACGTGAGCGAGGAACTGACCCGCCTGCGCGCCCATCTGGACCGGCTGCGCGAACTCATGGACCAGGGCGGCGACGCGGGCAAGCGCCTGGACTTCACGCTTCAGGAATGCTTCCGCGAGATCAACACCTGCGGCAACAAGATTCAGGACGCGCAGATTTCGCGCCTGGTGGTGGATTTCAAGAACGAACTGGAAAAGTGCCGCGAGCAGGTGCAGAACATCGAATAGCCAGCCCGTGCCCGCCCGCGTCCGGCCACATGTGTCCGACCTGATCGGGCGTGTCCGACCTGATCGGGCCGCGCCCGCCCTCATCGGGGCGCATCGGGCAGGCCGCATCGCCGGGACGCCGCGCGGGCATGAGGCAACGGGGCACGCCGGAACGCCATGCAGCAGAAACCGTCATCGCAAAAGCTCATCAACGTAGGCTTCGGCAACTTCGTCGTGGCCACGCGCGTGGTGGCCATCGTCAACCCATCGTCGTCGCCCATGCGCCGCCTGCGCGAGGACGCGCGGCAGGAGGGGCGGCTGGTGGATGCCACGCAAGGCCGCAAGACCCGCTCCATCATCATCACCGATTCGAACCACGTCATCCTTTCGGCCATCCAGGCTGAAACCGTGGGGCAACGCTACACGCAGGAGGACGCCGACTGATGGCCCGCCAACGCTCCGGCATCGTGCTGGTGCTGTGTGCCCCCTCGGGCACCGGCAAGACGACCCTGACCAAACGCCTGCTCGCGGAATTTTCCCGCTTCGCCTACTCCATTTCCTACACCACCCGCCAGCCCCGCACGGGCGAAGTGCATGGCCGCGACTACCATTTCGTCGCGGTGGCCGAATTCACCCGCCTGCGCGACGAAGGCTTTTTCGCCGAATGGGCCGAGGTGCACGGCAACTTCTACGGCACGCCGCTGCAAGCCACCCTGGACATGCTGCGCGAAGGGCGCGACGTGATCTTCGACATCGACGTGCAGGGCGCAAGCCAGTTGCGCGGCAGCCTGCGCCAGGGGTGCTACGTGTTCATCATGCCGCCCTCGCGGGCGGAGCTGGAACGCCGCCTGCGCGCGCGCGGCACCGACGACGAGCCCACCATCCAGCGCCGCCTGGCCAACGCCGCCAAGGAACTGGACCAGGCCCACTGGTTCAACGCCTGGATCGTCAACGAAGACCTGGACGTCGCCTACGACGAACTGCGGGCCGCGTACATCGCCGCCACGCTGTCGCCCTCGTGCAGCCCCGACCTTGTGGGGGGGCTCATGGAGGGGTGGCGGGAAGGAAGGTGAGCCGCATGGCCGAGTTGGTCATTGCCCTGGATTACCCGGCCATGGACGCGGCCCTGGCCACGGCCCGCACGCTGCGCGGCGTGGCGGAAGACGCCGGGGGCCGCCTGTGGATGAAGGTGGGGCTTGAACTGTTCACCGCCAGCGGACCGGAGGTGGTGGCGCGGTTGAAGGACATGGGCTTTCCCGTGTTCCTGGACCTGAAGTTCCACGACATTCCCAACACGGTGCGGGGGGCGGTGCGATCCGCCGTGGCCACCGGGGTGGACATGTGCAACATCCACCTTTCCGGCGGCGAACGCATGTGCCGCGCGGCGGTGGAGGGGCTGGCGGAGGGTGCGGCGGTGCGCGGGCACGGGGTGGCCCCGATCCTGCTGGGCGTCACCGTGCTGACCAGCGTGGCGCCGGGCGAGTTGCCCGGCGGCGCGGACCCTTCTGCCGAGGCGGCTCGCCTGGCCGTATGCGGCCGGGACTGGGGCCTGGGCGGCGTGGTCTGTTCGGGGCATGAAGCGCACGGCATCAAGCAGCGCTGCGGGCGCGATTTCGTTTGCCTGACGCCGGGCATCCGGCCTGCCGCGCCCCCTTCTCATCAGCATGGGGGCGGTTCCGGCGGCGATGACCAGCGCCGGGTGATGACCCCTGCAGAAGCCGTGCGGGCCGGTTCCGACTATCTGGTGGTGGGCCGCCCGGTGACCGGCGCGGCAGGCCCCAATGGCCCGGCCGATGCGGTGCGGGGCATCCTGGCGGAGATGCTTGGGGCCTGATGCTGTTGGGGCGGAACGCGTCTGGCCTGCACGCGTCTGGCCAGCACACATTCGGCCTGCACACATCCGGCTTGCACACATTCGGGCTGGCCAGCGAACGAAGCACGGCGCGGGCGGGGGTTTGGCGGCGCATGGGGGCACGCGACCTCAAGGCATGGCGGTTGTTGCCGATATGTGAGAAAAAGGGGATAATGATGGTTGGTACGGTCGCGCGCGGCGCGGTCGGCCTGCCGCGCCCGGCATGAACCCGTTCCGGATAACCGGGCGATGCCAGACATGCCCCCCCTTGCTGGAGGCTTCAGATGACCGACGTGACCCGCGACGACCCGATTTCCACCGCCCCGACGGCGCATGCTCCACAGGGCAGCCAGCGCGGCAGGGAACGCATCAAGGGTGTGTTCTCGACGCAGGACGTGCAGAAGGTGGGCACCGGCACCACCACCCGCAAGACCATCCAGAAAGGCTTCTGGTACGCCGAAGAGACCGAGGCGGGCGATGTCGAGGTCCAGCCCCTGAACAACAACTATGTTCCCTCGGGGCCCAAGCGGCGCATAACCATGGACGAACTGCTGGAAAAGTTCGCGCCGGAGCCGGAATTCTACGTCCAGACCGTCTTTCCGCGCATGCGCGAGCTGAACAAGACCGTGGCCCGCGCCGACCGTCACCGCCAGAAGGGCGAGACCTTCAGCGCCGAATACGAGTACGGCAATGCCCTGCAGGTGGACGACGAAAACGTGCGCGCCAACTTCGGGCTGGGGCTGACCTATCTTTCGCGCGGCGAAACGGGCAAGGCCGACGACATTTTCGAGCGCCTGGTGAAGCTGGAGGCCGCCTTTGACGAGGAGCACAAGCACCTCTTCAACGAATTCGGCATCAACCTGCGCAAGAACCAGATGTTCGACCAGGCCGTCTCCTACTACTCGCGCGCCCTGGAACTGACCCGCAAGGACGAGAACCTGCACCTGAACATGGCCCGCGCCATGCTGGAGAAGAAGAACTTCACCGGCACGGTGGAACACGTGCTGAAGGCGCTGGAAATCAACCCCGCCATCGACGCGGGCATCAAGTTCCTGCAATGGTTGCAGGCCAAGAAGCTGGTGCCCGCCGAACAGCAGGACGCCGTGCGCGAGATGCTGGCCCGCATCGCCGGGGGCGGCAAGGCCCCGGCGTCGGCCGACACGGGCGGAGGCGGGTCGTGAGCCCCGCCGGTGGCGGTTCGGGCGGCGCCCCCCCCGACCCTGCCCGAACCGGACCTGCCGGAACCGGTGGCCTGGGCGCGGCCCATGCGCTGCTGGACGAACTGCTGCGCCACCCCCCGGAACTGCCCTACGACCCCGGCCTGCTGCGCGAACTGTTCGACTCCACCCGCGACGATTCCATGGCCCCCCTGTCCGCCGTGGCCGGGGTGCTCAACAAGGCGCAGGGGCTTGCCACTCGCGTGTTGTCCCTTGCCAATTCCGCCTATTACGGCCTGCAGTCGGAGGTGACCTCCGTCCAGCGGGCCGTTGCCGTTCTGGGCATGGCCGAAATCCGCGCGCTGGTGCTGGCGTTGGGCGTTTCGCGCATGATCGACCGTTCGCGCCTGCCCGCCGCGTTCGACCTGCGCGAATACTGGGGACATCAGCTTTCCGTGGCCGCCGGGTGTCGCCTGCTGGCCCGCCGGGTGCCGGGCTGCGACGCGGAAACCTGCTATACCGCCGGATTGCTGCACGACCTTGGCAAGTTGCTCATCGCCGCCTACCGTCCGGACGACTGGGCGGCCATCCGCCAGTTGGCCAGAGATGAGAAACTCATGGATTCCGACGCGGAGGAACTGTTGCTGGGGCTGGACCACGGGGTGGTGGGGGCGCGCCTGCTGTCGTTCTGGGATTTGCCCATGGCCCTGACGGAACCCATCAACTGGCACCATGCCCCGCATCTGGCGGGCGAGTATCAGCGCGCCGCGCTGGTGGTGTACGTGTCCGATGCCGCGCTACGCCTGCGCGAACGGCTGGCGGAAAAGGATGCGGATGGCCTGCCCGGCAGCCTGCCCGGCGGATTGCCTGACGATGTGCTGATTCCGCAGGGGCTGGACGACGCGGCCCGCTCGCTGGGGGTTGACGTGGCCGCCTTCATGGCGGAAATCGAAACCCTGCTCGAAGGCGAGCGGATAGGGCAGTTCGTGTCGCAACTGGCGTGAGGGCGTTCTTCAGACCGTCTTTTCGCTCGCGCGCTTCCGGCCAGAGGGGTGCGAGCGTGGCGGGTTCGTTCTCCTTGCCAGCGGACGAAAATCCTGCCTTGGAGAAAGCCCCCGGCACCGCGCGGAATGCGCCGGGTCAGCCAATGCCCATTACAACAGTGCCCTTTCCCGACCTGATCTTTTCTGCACAGTCTTTTTTTCCCGGAGCATGCGTGACACGCAACTGGATATTCCGCCCGGAGCCGGAGGCGGCAACGCCGCCGTTCGCGGCTTGGGCAGAGCGGCTGGAAGTATCGGAACTCATCGTGCGGCTGCTGTGGCGGCGCGGGGTGGGGTCCGTGGACGACATGGCCCTGTACCTTTCGCCCAACCTGCGGCATCTGGCCCCGCTGGCCCAGTGGCCGGGGCTGGAGCAGGCGGCCAACACCCTGGCCGAGGGCCTGCTGGCCGGGCTGCCCTTTGCCGTGTGGGGCGACTATGACGTGGACGGGGTGACATCTTCGGCACTGGTCAAGGGGGTGCTTGCCCGCCACGGCATCGAGGCGGCGCACCACATTCCGGACCGGCGCGAGGAAGGCTACGGCCTGAACGTGGCGTGGGTGGAGCGGCTGGCGGCGCAGGGCGTGCGCCTGCTGCTGACCGTGGACTGCGGCATCTCGGACGTGGAGCCGGTGCGCCGGGCGCGCGAACTGGGCATGACGGTGGTGGTGTCCGACCACCACATGCCGCCCGATGACCTGCCCGATGCCCACGCCATCTGCAACCCGCGCCTGGCGGAATGCCCGTGCCCGGCCCTGGCCGGGGTGGGGGTAAGCTTTCTGGTCATGGCGGCGGTGAACGCGGCCCTGTCCGAGCGCACCGGCAAGAAGGCCGACATGCGCGACTTTCTCGATCTGGTGGCGCTGGGCACGCTGGCCGACGTGGTGAACCTGCACGGGCAGAACCGCATCCTGGTCAAGAACGGCCTGCTGAAGATAGCAGAGGCCCGCCGCCCCGGCATGGCCGCGCTGAAGACCGTGAGCGGGTACAACCCGTCGGCGGCCATCGGCGCGGGGCAGGTGGTGTTCGGCCTTGCGCCGCGCATCAACGCGGCAGGGCGCATGGGCAAGGCGGAACTGGCCCTGCAACTGCTGCTGACCGACGACCACGCCGAGGCGGCCCGGCTGGCCCAGGAACTGGACGCGGAAAACGCCCGGCGCCGGGCGGAGGAAGACCGCATCCTCGACGCCGCGAAAAAACAGGCCGAAGGGCAACTGGACCGCATGGGCCTTGTGCTGCACGGCGAGGACTGGCACCCCGGCGTCATCGGCATCGTGGCCTCGCGCATCGTGGATGAATTCTACCGGCCCACGCTGATCTTGAGCCGCGACGGCGAATCCATGAAGGGGTCGGGCCGTTCGGTGGCGGAATTCGACCTGCACGCCGGGCTGACCCGTTGCGCCGACCTGTTCACCTCGTTCGGGGGGCACCATCAGGCGGCGGGCATGAGCATGGCCGCCAGCCACGTGGAGACCCTGCGCGAGCGGTTCGACGCCGTGGTGCGGGCGGATCTGGGCGACACCCCGCTTACCCCGCGCCTGAAGCTGGATGGCGAACTGGGCTTTGCCCTGGCGGGCGATTTCACCCTGCTGAAGGAACTGGAAATGCTCCAGCCGTTCGGCACGGGCAACGCAGAGCCGGTGTTTGTCTCGCCCCCGGTGCTGGTGCGCGACCTGCGCCGCTTTGGCCCCACGCGCGACCACGTGGAACTGCAACTGACCGACGAAAGTTGCGGCATCACCCTGCGGGCCAAGGCGTGGCGCCAATCCGGCCAGTTTCCGGACAGCCTGCGCGGTACGCGGGTGCGTCTGGCCTACACCCCGCGCATCGACCGCTACAACGGCGCGGCGTCGGTGGATTTGCGCATCAAGGACTGGAAGCGGGAGTAAGAGACGGACACCGATTCCGGTTCGGTCCGGCCATGGGGCCGGTCAACAGACGCGGCCCGCAGTGTTTGCCCGCAGCCGTTGCTCTTGGCCGCGCGCGCGGCTATCGTAACCATGCGGAGCTTCTGATGACGCGCCGCCGCAGTTCGCCGGAGCCACCCATGGACGACAGCACGCACCCGCAGGATGGCGGCCCGCCATCATCGGACGCAGACAGCCCCGGAAACGGCGCGCCTGGTCCGTGCCGCAACGGGCGTTCCGCGCCGGAACGCCTGTGGCGGGCCGTGCGGTTGCACCGGCTGCGGCTGGTACGGCTGCCTTCCACGCCGCATCGCATCGCGCTGGGCGTGGGCCTTGGCATGCTCATCGGGTCCATTCCGCTGATTCCTTCGCAGATGCTGCTGGCGGGCGTGGTGGCCTGGCTGCTGCGGGCCAGCCCCACGGCGGCGGTCATCGCCACGCTGTATTCCAATCCGGTCACCTTCGGCCCGCTGTACGCCATTTTTTTCGCCATCGGCTCGTTCCTGCTGCCGAACATGCATGTGGCCTTGCCGGAAGACGTGGCCAACCTCACTTCGCTGCTGGCCATGGGCTGGGACGTGTATCTGGTGCTGTGCGCGGGTGGGGTGGTGTTCGGTGCGTTGGCCGGGGTGCTGGCCTACGTGGCGGCCTATCGCATGGTGGCTGCGTACCAGCAGCGCCGGGTGCGCTGGCGCTCCGGGGCCAGCAATGCTCCGCCCGTGCAGGCAGGCTGCGCGCCGTCCGAAGACGGGGACGACTGCGAACCGGATGATGCCGCCCATGGCGGCAAGGGGGCGAGTGATCGTAGCGGTGGGCGCGGCGGGCGTGGCGGGCACGGGTAGCACGGCGGCTGCACGCCAATGGCGATGGCATGGGGTGTGGTCAGGCCGCCGCCCGGTGGCGTGCGGTCAGGCGAAAGGCGGGCGCTGGTGATCGGCTGGCGGGCGGTTGGCGGACCGTTGGCGGACCACAGGCGGGCGTTGCCTGACGAATATCGGGCGGGCGGACTCAGGAAGCGGGGCGGTACGCGGTGCGTGCCGCCTCTTGCAGTTCCGGGGGCAGCAGATGCAGCCACGGCGGCGGGCAGGCTGCCTGAAAGTCCGGCAGTTCGATGCGGGCATGGTGCAGGAACAGTGTGGTTGCGGGCAGGGGGCGTGCGGCCTGCGGCGCGTCCTGCGGCAGGGGAGCGGCGGTGATGGTGCCTTCAGGGGCACCGTAGCGCGTATCGCCCACGATGGGGTGCCCCAGCGCGGCGAGGTGGGCGCGAATCTGGTGCCGCGCGCCCTTGCGGATGACGCAGCGTACCAGTGTGCACGGGGTGCCGGGAGCGACGGGCATGGCGGTGTCGTGCCGGGCAGTATCGTCCGCATTCGGCGAACCCTCCGCGGGTGCCGCGATATTCAGGACGCCCAGCGGAGTGACCACGGTATGGCGTAGCGAATCGGGCGTATCCTGCGGCAGGACGCGGGTGGTGGCCCGGTTGGCCGTGTCCAGGGCGCGGCGCACCGTCACTGCCTGGGCCAGTATGCCGTGCACCAGCGCAAGATAGGTCTTGGTCGCCTGTCCGGAATTTTCGGCAGCGTGGAAGAGGTCGGCGGCCTGCGGGGTGCGCGCGGCCAGCAGTATGCCCGAAGTGGGGCCGTCCAGCCGGTTGAGCAGGCGCGGGAAACCCGTGGCGCCTTCCATGCCGGGCAGATCGGGCAGGCGGAGCAGGGCGGGCAACAACGCTTCAACGCAGGGGGCGGCGCTGCCCGCTATGGCGGCGGAATGCAGCCCGCCGGGCTTGTACAGGGCCACCAGCCCGTGGGCCTCGGTCAGCACGCGCGGCGCAACGTCGGCATTTCCGGCGGCATCGCCGTCGGGCGTGCTGCCCGGCGAGAAGTTTGGCGCGATGTCCTGTTGGCTATCCGGCCCGCCATTCGGCCCGGCATTCGGAAGGGGGCCGGGCATCGTGCCGCGCAGTGCATGCAGCGGGCGCACCTCCACCCGTTGCCCGGCCCGAACCTGCGTGCCCGGCTTGGCGGGGCGTCCGTCCAGCAGCACGGCGTGGGTCAGCCACAGGCGACGGCGCGCGCGCACACCCGCGTCGGGCGGAAGCAGGCCGGGGCTACGGGGGGGAGAGTCCGGGGACTGGTGCGGCTGGGGCAGTGTCTGGGACAGCAGGAGGGGCAGCAGGCGGGCCAGGGCGGCATCAAGCCGTGTGCCGTCGTCTTCCGGCGCGATGCATGCCGCCCCGGTGTTTGCCTCAGCGTTCACCGGAGGGGGCCGCCAGCGCCCGTTCCGCCGTGGACAGGGCGCCCACGCGCAGCGGCACGGCCACCCGGAAGGTGGCCCCGCTGCCGGGTTCGCTTTCCACCCACACCCGGCCACCATGCGCGGTGACGATACGCTTGACGATGGTCAGCCCAAGGCCGGTGCTGGCCTCGCCCGCCGTGGGGCGGGCGCTGAGCTTTTCGAACGACCGGAACATGCGCTCGCGCTCTTCGGGCAGGATGCCGGGGCCTTCGTCCGCCACCTCGAACACCGCTTCCGTGCCGTCCACGCGCACCGCCACGCGTATGCGCGTTTGCGGCGGGGTGAACTTTACCGCGTTGCTCAGCAGGTTGTCGAACACCTGGGCCATGCGGCGCGGGTCGAACATGCACTGGGCGTGCTCGAACTGCTTGTCGATGCGGATGTTCTTGGCGCCCGCCGCCAGCGAGGCAAAGGACAGCCGCTCCGCAGCCAGCACCGCCAGGTCGCCGGGGTGCAGCACAAGGTCCAGTCGGCCACTTTCGATGACGGTGACGTCCAGCAGGTCGTTGACCAGTTGGAGCATCTCGTTGCTGGCCTGGTGCATGGTGCCCAGCACGCTGCGCTGGTCATCGGTCAGCGGTCCCAGCACCCCATCCAGCAGCAGGCGGCTGAAGCCCCGGATGCCGTTGATGGGGTTGCGCAGATCGTGCGCGGCCATGCCGAGGAAGCGGTTCTTGACGTCGTTCAGTTCCACCAGGGTGCGGGCGCGCTCCACCGTTTCCACGTTCTGGAGCACGCGGCAGTACAGTTCCTCGCGCAGGAAGGGTTTGGTGATGAAATCGTCGGCGCCGTTCTTGATGAATTCCACGGTAAGCGGGCGTTCCGCGTGGACCGAAACCCCCATGATGGCCAGCGTTTCGCGCGGGTAACGTTCGCGGATGCGGCGGGTCAGCTCCACCCCGTCCATGTCGGGCATCATGAAGTCGGTGATCACCAGCATCACGTCCGGGTTGCGTTCCAGCACACGCAGGGCCGTGGGGCCGCCCGATGCCTCGTACACCTGGAACATGTAGCGGCGCAGCTCTTCCTTCATGAAGGTGCGCATGGAGGGCGAATCGTCCACCACCAGGATCTTGGCCACGCGGTTGCGGTGCAGCCGGTCAACGGCGCGCACCACGTTGTCCACGGCGTGCTCGTCCTTGATGATGTAGTCGATGACGTCCTTGGAAAGGATGTAGCGGCGCGTGGTGTCATCAAGGCGCGAGGTGAACACCAGCGAAGGCACCTTGCGGGCGCGCGCCTGGTCCACCACCTCGCCGTCGGGGGCGTCGGGCAGGGTAAGGTCGAGGATGGCGAGGAACAGGTTGGGCCCCTGTTCGTCCATGATGCGGACGGCCTCGGCGCACGTGCCCGCCGTGAGCACGGAAAAACCGAGAAGTTCGGCGATGCGCGTGCGCAGTTCGTCTGCGCTGGCGCGGCTGTCCTCGACGATGAGGATGAGCGGATGCGTCATGGTGCTCCGTGCGGGCGTGCTGGCTTGTCGATCCCCCGGGGGAGGAACGGCAGTGGCAGGGTGCGTCATTTCGCACGGATTTGCAAGCACCCGCGAAGGGCCCGAACGGCTGGACCCGAACGGCAGGGCCAGACGTGCATCAGGCAGTACGGATGGCCGGGCAATTACAGAGTGCCGTGGCCTGAGCGCGCGCCAGCGCACGGGCGTACCCGCGCAAATGCCGGGAAGAGCCGGGGCAGGCATGAACCGATGCGGGCGGCCGGGCATGCGCGGCCGCCCGCATCATCAGGACTGCTCGCTGCCTGTGGCATCCGTCTGGCGCGGCGCGAGCTGATATCCCATTTCCTGGGCCATGTACTCCAGCGCGGCCACGTCGCGGGTTACCCGCATGATTTCCAGCAGGGTATCCGCGCCCAGCTTGGCGCTGTGATCGTGTGGGTTCAGTTCTCGCATCATGGTGGGGTAGGGTTTGCCGATCTGTTGGGCAACCCATTTGGACCGCCGCGCGGCGAGCACGGCGTTCTGGGTGATGCTGGTCACGCTTCTGCGCATGGCGCTACCTCCTGCCTGCGGTGGCTGGAAACCGGCGCGCCCACCTGTTCGTTGGCGGCGCGCGGAGGGCACTGGACCATGGTATCGCAGAAACCATGAAGCCGGGTGGGTGTAAAGCTGATGATACGGTATTTTGGGCGTTGAGCGTGGCAGTATTTTCATGGTAGTGTCCCCCTGAATCGATGTAGGGTGGCACTGCATCGGGTAGGGGTTTTGCGCTTGTTTGGTCGCTGGGTGCTGCATGGTGCGGATGTGGGCCGCGTTGTGCCGCGCACCGGAATCGCCTGGTGCCTTCCGGCGCAAGGGCACGGGCGTATCGCCCGGCAGGCGGCGGCAACGCGGCGCAGGCAGTCACGGCCTGGCACGGGTCGGCTGGGCGCAAGGGGGCGGAAGGGGCAGGCATGGGGGACACGGCGCGGGCGATGCCCCGCGAACATCGGGTCAGGCCCCGGCGCGGCGGCGAGTTGCGGCGGGGAATAAGGGTGAAGCATGGAGAGTGGGCGCAACGTGTTCATTGCCGCGCATCAGCCGTTGATGCGCGAAGGGTTGAAGGTGCTGCTGCGCGGGCTGGACGGGGTGCGCGTGTGCGGCGAGGCGTCGGACGGGCGCGCCGCGCTGGAAGGGTGCGAGCGGCTGGGGGCGGAACTGGCCGTCATCGAGTGCGGGCTGCCCCTGCTGGACGGGGTGTGCGTGATGCGGATGCTCAAGCGGCGCCATCCGGCCCGGAAGGTACTGGCCATCGGCGGCGATGACCCGGCCATGCTGCGCCCCGCGCTGGAGGCGGGGGCCGACGGCTATCTGCTGCCGGAAGCCAGCGCCGACGAGGTGCGGCTTGCGGTGCGCGCGGTGCTGGCGGGTGGGGGGTGGCTTTCGCCGTGGGCCGCGCGCGAGGTGCTGCGCGACAGGCGCAGCACCGCCGGGGCGCAACCGGCGGAGCAGAAGCGTGACACCCTGGCCCTGCTGACCCCGCGCGAGCGCGAGGTGCTGCACCTGGTGGCCGAAGGATACCGCAACCGTGAGATAGCCGGGCTGCTGGTGGTCAGCGACAGGACCGTGGAAAAACACCGCGCCAACCTGTTCCGCAAGCTTTCGCTGCATTCGCAGGCCGATGCCAGGGCCTGGGCAGAGGCGCGCGGTTTTGCGCTGCGGCCACGACCGCGTGGCGAACGATTGGGGTTGGGCTGAGCCGGGTGCCGAGCCGGGCGCGGCGCACGCGTTTTCGTGCCCGGCCCGTCAGGGCCGAGGTACGTGGCTATTCCTTGCGCACATGGCCCACGGTGCCGCCGGTCAGCCGCACCAGGTCGTCCGGCGTCAGGGGGAATACCGCGTGCGGGGTGCCCGCCGCCGCCCAGATGTCGGGCAGGGCCAGCAGGTCCGCGTCGATCAGGCAGCCCACCGGGGTGGCGTGGGCCACCGGGGGCACGCCGCCGATGGCGTAGCCGGTGGCCTGGCGCACGAAGTCGGCGTCGGCGCGGCCCAGCGGTTCACCCGCCAGCGCGGCGGCGCGTTTTTCGTCCACCCGGTTGGCCCCGCTGGCGATGATCAGCCAGCCGCGCCCGCTCTGCTTGCCCTTGAATATCAGCGACTTGGCTATCTGGGCCACGGTGCAGCCCACGGCGTCGGCAGCTTCCTGGGCGGTGCGGGTGGAGTCGGGCAGTTCGCGCACCACGAAGCGCGGCGCGCTGTATCCGTCGCTTGCCTCGCGCACGGCCTGGTCCAGCCAGTCCTGCACGCGGCGCGCGCTGGGGGAAAGGGATGTGTCGTCCATGGTGCCTCCTGGACCTGTCCAGCGAAAGATGTTTCTCGGTGGGGGGATAGCCCATGGAGACGGGCAGGGCAAGTCCGGTAACTCCGGGCTTGCCCTGTTCATTGCCGGTTGCGGCGGCAGGCCAGGTGGCGCGACGGCAGGCCGGGGCGCCAACGACTGGGGAACCAGACGATAGGGGAACCAGACGATAGGGGCGGCCCTGCGGACCGCCCCTGCATGTATCCTCAGTCCTTGCCGCCCCCGTGCATCATGCGGATGTCCATGATGTCCTTGGCCGGGTAAACCCCGCTGGGGCAGGCCCGGCTGCACGCCAGGTGGCGTCGGCAGTGGCGTTCGCCGTGCGGCCCCTTGCCGATGTGCAGCAGTTCCTCGCGCCGTTCGGGGTGGCGGGCCAGTTCGCGGTTCAGCGCGGCCAGCGGGGCTGGCCCCATGAACGCGGGTTCTGCGGGGGATTCATGCCTGGGGGGAGCGTCTGGGTCATCCATGGACAGGGGCGTGGACAGGGGCGCGGCGTGGGGCGCGGGCAGGTGTGCGGCGTGGTGCACGGCCTGGGACGTGGCAGGCGGCATGTCGTCGGTGCCGTTGGTGACCGGGCAGGCCGACATGCACGCCCCGCATTCGATACAGTTCTCCAGCCGGGTGTAGCGCGCCACCCCGTGCGGCACCCCGGTGGACGCCTTTTCCACCGGGCGCACGTAGCCCCAGTCCGGTTCGATGTGGGCGAACATGGGGCGCATGTCCACCATCAGGTCGCCCAGCACGGGCAGCGAGCGCAAGGGCTCCAGGGTCACCACGTCGGTGCCCAGGGCCAGCATGCGGGTGATGCAGGCCAGCCGTTCGCGCCCGTTGATGCGCATGGCGCAGGTGCCGCAACTGGAATGGTGGCACGAATGGCGGTAGACCAGCGTTGGGTCTGACTCCACGCGGAGGCGGTCCAGCACGTCGAGCACGGAATCCTCGGGCCGCACCGTCAGCCGGAAATCGTCGAAGCGGGCGTTGGCCCCGTCGGGGCCGCTGCGCTGCACCCGCACCGTGAGCGTGCGCGCCTGCTGCGGCTTGGGGGCGGGGGAGGGGGGAGAGGAGGGGGAAGCCGAAGACGCGGAGGTGGCGGCATCCGGCGATTCGGGCGCGGTCTTTTCGGCGTCGCTCATGGGTCAGCTCCTGTAGTAGGCCCGCGCGGGCAGCAGGGGCGTTTCGCGCGTGCGGCAGGGCGCGTCATGCCCGGTAAGGCGGCAGATGATGTCGGCGGTCTTTTCGGCCATGGCGCGCAGGGTCATGCCCTTGCCGCCGATGATGGACAGCAGCCCGGATACGTTGTCGCGCGTGCCGTGGTCGTAGCAGTCGAAGGTCCGGCTGATCTCCTGCGGGCGCGCGGCATCGGCGTTGCCGATGAGCGGGCGCGCGGCGGACCATGCCGAGCGGATGGGCGCACCGGCGCAGGCGGGCACCATTTCCGAGCACAGGCGCACCATGCGCGCCACGTGTTCGGGCGGAATGTCCAGGTGGTCGGGGTCTTCGGTGAGCCACATGGAGGTGCCCAGCACCGAAAGGCGGCGCTGCGGCACGATGATGTCGCCTTCGCTGGCCTTGCGCATGCGGTTGATGACCATGTTGGTCACCCGGCCCTCCACGGCCACCAGCACCCCCGGTCCCGGCTGGATGGGCACGTGCACCCCCGCCAGTGCCGCCACCTTGCCCGCCCAGGCCCCGGCGGCGTTGACCACCATGTCGGCGGGGGCGGACCATTCGCGGCCCCGCGCGCCGTGGGCGTCTTCCGTCAGGGTGCGCAGGCGCAGGCCGCGCACCGCGCCGCCCTGCACGTCGATGTCCACGACCTCTGTGAAATTGTGGACCGTGGCCCCGCCCGCGCGCGCCGTGGCCAGAAAGGGCAGGGCCAGCCGCCACGCGTCGAAGGTGGCGTCCGGCACCTGCATGGCCGCCAGCACCGTGTCGGTCAGGCCGGGTTCCATCCTGCGGGCCTGTTCGGGCGTGTAGTCGCGCGTGGGAATTCCCGATGCCGCGCAGGCGTCCTTCAGCCGCTGGCGGTAGGCCATGTCCTCGTCGTCCAGGGCCACGAACAGGCCGTCATTCTGTTCCATGGCCTGCGGCACCAGACGGCGCAGGATCATGTTTTCCTCGATGCATTCGCGCGCGGCCTCGGGGTCGTGCACCGCGTAGCGGGCGCCGCTGTGCAGCAGCCCGTGATGGCGGCCCGTGGCCCCGCTGAAGAATTCGCCCCGTTCGTAGATGGCCACGGAAAAGCCGCGCAGAATCAGGTCGTGTGCAAGGGCTGCGGCCGTGCCGCCCCCCCCGATGATGGCGATGTGTACCATGCGTGCTCCGCTGTGGGTATGCTGCCGCCCCCGATGGCGCCGAAATCTTCCGGTCGTGCCGAAATCGGGCGGATACCGAAGGGGGCGTCCGGCGAACCGGCATGCGTGCGGTGCAGGCATGCCCCCCGCCCGCGCTCCTGATGCCGGGCCTTGGACGCCGGACCATGCTTCCCCCTAGCACGAATGCGGGGCGATGGTACAGTGCGCGGGCATGCTTGGCGGAATAAATCGGGGCACAGGCGGAAGCCGGGGGATGCCGAGGCGTGCGGCGGGTCTGGCGGGGCCGGCCAGGCCTTGTCGCGGGGCACGCATGCCCCGGCACCATGGGCATGGGGGAGGAGTGCGCCATGACGTTGTCGGCAGGGGGCGCGGTTGCGGGGGGCGACGCGGACAGCCCCGACGCGGCGTGACGCGGACAGCCCCGACGCGGCGTGACGCGGGCAGGCCCCGATGCGGCGTGACGCGGCCCGCCCGGCGTGGTGCTCCGGCGCTTTACAAGCGGGGGCGGGCGGGGTAGCCAGAGTGCTTCCCACGCGACGGTCCGGTATCGGTGCGGTGGTGCCGGGGGGCGCCGCCGTCAGGGTGTCGGCACGCCGGGCGAACCGAAGGCCTGCCTGGCCTGTGTGCGTCCGCCTGCCGCCCATCGTCCGCATCCGCGCAACCGGTTGCCCGTCTATCGCAAGGAGCCGCCATGCATAGCAAAGAAACCGCCCTCGTGGTCCTGTCCGGCGGGCAGGATTCCGCAACGTGCCTGGGCTGGGCGCTGGAACGCTTTGGCCAGGTGTCCACCATCGGCTTTCATTACGGACAGCGCCACACCGTGGAAATGGACTGCCGCCTGCGCCTGATGGACGAGGTGCGCCGCCTGTCCGCGGGCTGGAACGAGCGCCTGACCGACGACACTACCGTGGAACTGGCCCTGTTCCGCGAACTGGGCCGCACCGCGCTGACCCACGACGTGGCCATAGAGATGGGCCGCAACGGGCTGCCCACCACCTTCGTGCCGGGGCGCAACCTGGTGTTCCTGACGGCGGCGGCGGCCCATGCCTACCGGCAGGGCATCCGGCACATCATCATCGGTGTGTGCGAGACCGACTATTCCGGCTACCCAGATTGCCGCGACGACACCATCAAGGCCATGCAGGTGGCCCTGAACCTGGGCATGGAGTCGCGCTTCGTGCTGCATACCCCGCTGATGTGGCTGACCAAGGGGGCCACGTGGGAACTGGCCCGGCAGGTGGGCGGCGACGCCTTTGTCGAGGTGGTGCTGGAACATACCCACACCTGCTACAAGGGCGTGCGCACCACCCGCCACCCGTGGGGCTACGGCTGCGGCGACTGTCCGGCCTGCGACCTGCGCCGCCAGGGCTGGGCCGACTACCTGCGCAGCTGTTCCGGCGGCGGGTGCTGATGGGCTACCGGGTCAAGGAAATCTTTCACTCGCTGCAAGGCGAGGGCGTGCACGCCGGGCGCGCCGCCGTGTTCTGCCGTTTTTCCGGTTGCAACCTGTGGACCGGGCGCGAGCAGGACCGGACGGATGCCGCGTGCCGGTTCTGCGATACCGACTTCACGGGCACCGACGGCTCCGGCGGGGGCGTGTTCGAGGATGCGCAGGCGCTGGCCGCTGCCATCCTTGCCGTTTTTCCGTATCCCCTGGCCCCTCCGGATTCCCTGGATACCCCGACCCCTCTGGACGGGAACGGCTGGCGGCCCTATGTGGTGTTCACCGGCGGCGAACCCGCCCTGCAACTGACCACGGACCTGCTGGATGCCCTGCACGCGCGTGGCTGCCAGTGCGGGGTAGAGACCAACGGCACCCTGCCCCTGCCCGCAGGGCTGGACTGGGTGACCGTCAGCCCCAAGGCGGGCACGCGCCTTGCCGTGACGCAGGGGGACGAACTGAAGCTGGTCTGGCCACAGCACGGCGTGGACCCCGCCGACTTCGCGGGACTGGCCTTTCGCCACTTCATCCTGCAACCGCGCGACGACGCGGGGCACGGGGCGGACGGCACTGCCGGGGGCGCGGATCACGTTGCCGCCTGCGTGCGCTATTGTCTGGAACATCCGCGCTGGCGGTTGGGATTGCAGGTGCACAAGTTTCTGGGCATCCGCTAGATGCCTTACCCCATGGCGTGAACGCCCCCGACACCCCGTGCGGTCTGGACATGATCCGGGACATGCCCGGACGTCCGCGCCGGGCTGCATCACCTTGACACCACGCCGTGCCCACACGGCTGACACACAGGCAGGACGGATGGACATTTTCGTGACGCTTACCTTCGACGCGGCGCACCGGCTGCCGTGCGTGCCGCAGGGGCACAAGTGCGGCAACCTGCATGGGCACACCTTTACCGTGGAAGTGCACGCGCGCGGCCCCGTGGGCGGCGATACCGGCTGGGTGATGGATTTCGGCGATCTGAAGCGGCTGGCGAAACCGGTCCTTGACCGGCTGGACCATGCCTATCTCAACGACATCCCCGGTCTGGAGAATCCCACCAGCGAATGCATCGCCCGCTGGCTGTGGCGCGAACTGAAGCCCGGCCTGCCGCAGCTGTGCCGCCTGGTGGTGCGCGAAAGCCCCACTTCCGGGGCGGTGTACGAAGGGGAAGGCGGGGCCGTGTAGCCCGCCGGGGCCAGAGGCTCCCGCCAACGCGGAAAGGATGGACGCACAAAGGGGCACCCCGTGGGGTGCCCCTTTGTGCGTGCGGCGTCGTACGAAACCCGGCAACCAGGCGGGCATCAGCCCTGCTTGTCTGCCACCTCGCGCGGGGTGGCCTTTTTGCCGGGAGCGGGGGTCTTGTCCGCCGTGGACTTGGTGGCGGAGGACTTTTTCCTGGCGGCCTTGGGGGCGGGTTCCTGGTCTTCCGTCTTGGCCACTGCCTTGCGTTCGGGCTGCTTCGCCTGGGCCTGCGCGCTGGCTTTGGTCCTGGTGGTCCTGGATGCGTCGGAAGCCTTGGCCGTGGCGGACGCAGTGGACTTGGACGCCTTCGGCGCGGCCTTTTGCCCCGTCTTGGCGGGGTCGGCCTTTTCCGCCGTGACGGCAGCCTTTTTCTTTTGGGATTTCTTCTGCACAGGTGCGGCCTTGGCACCTTCCGCAGTCTTGGCGGCAGCCACCGACGTCTTGCGCGACTTGGCGGATTTGGACGACTTGCGCAGTTCGGCGTAGGCCTCGCTGTTGGTCTTGTGCAGGGTCAATCCGTAGTCAGAGGGCTTCATGTCCGCCAGCAGCATGGAAACGGGCTTGCCGCCCCCGGCCACGGAGCGAAAGCCCGCTTCCACCAGCCGGTTCACTTCCTGGGCGCGGGCCTGGGTGGTTTCCGCGCCCAGCACCACGGCCAGCAGGCGGGTCTTGCCGCGCTTCACCGTGGAGATGATGTTGTAGCCGGAAGCGAATACCCAGCCCGTCTTGAGGCCGTCTGCCCCTTCGCAGTTGCCGAGCAGGGGGTTCTTGTTGGTGGTGATGACCTTGTTGTGCTTGATGTACCGGGTGGAATGGTAGCGCAGGGCTTCCGGATACTGGGCAAGGTAGGCGCGGGAAAGGGAAAGCATGTCACGGGCGGTGGTGTGCTGCCCGGCGGCGGGCAGGCCGTGCGGGTTGCGGAACACGCTGTTCTTCATGCCCAGCGCCCTGGCCTTGGCGTTCATCATCTGCACGAAGTTGTCCACGTTGCCGCCGATGTGTTCGGCAGTGGCAACGCTGGCGTCGTTACCCGAGGATACGGCCATGCCTTCCAGCAGATCGTCCAGGGTCAGGGTTTCCCCCTGCTTCAGGAACATGCGCGAACCGCCGGTGGAGAAGGCGCGGCGGCTGACCTTGACGGTATCCTTCAGCGATGCCTTGCCCGCGCGCACCTGGTCCAGGGCCACGTACATGGACAACACCTTGGTGAGCGATGCGGGGGGAATGGGCTCGTCGGCGTTCTGTTCGTAAATGATGCGCCCGGTGCTCATGTCCAGCAACAGGGCGGAGCGCACGTCGAGCGTTTCATGGCTGGTGGCGTGCGCCGCCACGGGAGCGGCGAGCAGCGCGGCAACCATCAGGGCCAGAAGCACAAGACCTGTCCGGCAGGTTTGGGCGGGCCGTGCGATGGACCGGGCGGCAGGGGCCGCCGGGGTGGGGGATGCATGATGCTGGCGTGAGGCCATGTGGCCGGGAACGGTGCTGTGCATGCGCATGCGCTGTCTCGCCTTTCCGAGCCGGCCGCTCCGGGCCGGGAAACCGGTGTTTCAGGCAGCGCGCCATGCGCGCGCCCTCGCGATGCGTCGCCGGAATGCCGTGGCCTGGCCCGGCAGAACCTCCGGCATCCCCGCCTGTTCCGTTTCGGCAGGCCCGCCGCGTCGGGTTCGTCTGCCCGGTGCGGGGTGCCGATCCGGCAGTGGTTGGGGGTGTGCCGCATCACGCGGTTCGGACGCTGCCCGCTTCCAAGGGGCGGTACGTCCCGCTGCTTGTCATGTGCGTCGCCCGTGGCGCGCGTGGCTGGGCGCCGCATTCCGTCCGGAATGGTCGTGCGCCGATGTCCGCAATTAGCATTACTGTAGAGGGATGGCCATGACAAGCATTCTCTGATGGATGCGCAGAAAATTGCACGCGTCTGCCCCGTCGGGGAAGGGGGGGACAGGCCGATGAAGCGACCGGGAGTGCTTGGTGCGGGAGGCGGAACAGCGTGCGCCCCCTTCGTTGCAGGTCGTTGCACGCCGGGACGCCACCGTTGCGTGCGCTTTTTTCGGGCGCGTGGGTAGCCGGAATTCCGGCATGTTGAATATTTTCTAGAGTTTGCCGAGTGTCGGGAGCTAGCCGTCAACCCGCGCAGTTGCTTGCCTTTCGATTGGCGAGGTGGTTCCGGGGGCAGGCACCTGCACGCCCGTTATTGCAAGCCGTGCCACAGTCGTTGTGCACCGCATTGCATTCACACCTTGACGTGGTGCAGTGGCGCCCCCCGCAAACAGGCAACGTGTGTCAGGCGATTCTGTTGCGGTTTGTCGGAACCCCGGTTCCGGATGAGGAGCGCGCATGCGCGTGGCAAGAGGCGCGGCTGCCCGTTGCATGGCGTGTGGCAGGGGGAGTGGGGCGGGTGCGTGAGGCAGTTGGCGGCGGGGGGGGCGCAGGCCAATGGTGGCCTGCCGGTGGTCGGGTGCCGGTCTTTTTCTTTCTGGGAGTTGCGAACAGCATGAAATATATCGATATATCGGGATGGTGCGCAAAGCGATCGTGATTGCTTTTGATTGCGCAAGCAAGTGGTCGCTTGCGGGCGAGATCGCGCTAGTTGATCAACTAATCGCGCAATCATGCAAGATTGAGCAGTCAGTCCGCGCAAGGTTGCGCGAAGCGTCGAGATGTGGAGGTGAGCTTGTGATAAAAATATTTATCTTTAATTTGAGTGGGTTGTGATAATATCTCAAGGCTTCTTCTCGTGTCGTTGTCACGCAATGGCACGGGCTGTGCTTTGTGGCTGGGCAAGGACGTCGAGTCAGACCGCCGAGCCGGTCCGGATGGATGTCTTAACGGAAAGCGTGAACGCGGAGCGCAAACCTCCAACGGAGAGGACCGTCATGAACATCACCTTCGAAATCATCGGACAGAGCTGCGACCTTGCCCTGCACCCCGTTTCGCCGCAGACGGCCGAGGCCATCCGCACCAAGGGGCGCGAAATATACGCCGAAAAGTACATGAACTGGTGGCGCAAGGGGAACACCCGCACCTTCGGCATGCGTCTTGGTCCCGACAGCCTGGTGCGCCTTTTCGTGGATGGCCGCCAGACTGAACTGGACGAAAGCCTGCTGTACCGTGACGTGACCACCATTCGCCGCCGCATGTATCTGAACAGCAAGGCCAAGTACCTTGCCGTGCTCGGCTATGACGACGAGTGGTGCGCCTTCAAGTGGATATGGCACGACGTGAAGCATTTCGACCCCGCCGGGTTCAGCTTCCAGGTGCTGAACTGGGACCGCGTGATGAAGACGCAAGGGTACAACGTGGTGGACAATGTGTTCTACGACGGCCACCTGGCGGATGACGATTCGTGGTGCAACCCCAGCGGGTTCACCCTTATCGACCCGATGATCATCGACCTTGCGGACGTGCGCCGCGAGGTGGAGGCCGAAAAGGCCGACGACAACAAGAAGGCGGCGTAACATCGCCGCATACAGGCACTCCCGGTTGGGGTTCCCGCCCGACCGTTCGTCAGACCCGCACCCGTAGTAGCCCTACCCCTCCCTGCCCGAGAGCGGAGGTCCCCACACCCTCCGCTCTCCCCCTCCCTCAGGGCCCGCCGCCCGTAAGCGGCGGGCCCCGTCTTTTCTTTTTTCCGGCCTGCCGCCAATGGGCAGGCGTTGCGTTGGCTGCCAGTCGCCATACGGAATACAGTGATCGCTCACCATTTTTTTTAGCAAAGGAAAAAAATCACAATACATGTCGAAAAACACCGAAAAGCCGTGGGTTTCTGCGCAGGCGGGTTGTGCAATCAGTTTGGAATGGTGGTGGGCTGTTGCGTGGCGGGCTCTGGCGTGTTTACAAAAATAGTATGTAATTTCAGTAACAAGTACGCTGCGCGCGAATGAAGTGCCTGCTCGGCCGGAGAGAGTGAGCACGGGATATTGCAATAGGTTGAGTTGACAAACAGCGAGTCAGGAGGCAGTGTGGGCTCGTCGTCGCTGTGTGAACAACCAGTACAAGCGATCCCGGTCCCCGTCCCTTCATCGGAACCTGCCCGTTCATCACGATGGAGGTGACACCTTCAGGCTTGCGGCCCCGTGCCGTGCCGGAAGGAGGCCGGACCGCTCCGCCTGACGCGGGGTGGCCCGGAGGGGGCAGGGGTGGCGGAAGGTGTTCGACACGGCTGGCGGCACGATGCGCGAGAGCGGCGCGGGGCACAGGCGGCGCGCAGTCCTATGGGACGGCGGACGGGCCCACCCCACATGCGATCTCACGGAGGGATCGCACGGCATCCGGGTTGCCGCACCGGATGCAGCCGGAAACCGAGAGGGCGCATCGGCAACGAAATGGAGTCCGATCATGAACGTTACCCTTACCATCTCCGGCAGAAGCTGCGATCTGGCTCTGCACCCCGTTTCGCCGCGTACGGCGCTGGCCATTCGTGCCAAGGGGCGCAAGATCTACGCCGAGAAGTACATGGACTTCTGGCGGCGCGGCAACACCCGCAATTTCGGCATGCGCATCGAGGCCGACACCCAGGTGCAGCTCAGCATCGACGGGGCAGAACAGACCTTCGACATGGGCGCGCTGCTTGGCAACGTGTCTACCAGCATGAGCAACCTGTACCTTGACAGCAAGGCCAAGTACCTGGCGGTAATGGGCTTTGCCGAAGAAGTGTGCAGCTACACCTGGAGCTGGAACAACGTGGAAAGCTTCGATGCCGCCCGCTTCATGACCTGCATCACCGACTTCGGTCCGGTGCTGGGCAGCACCATGCGCGCCATCGACGAAGTGCGCTACGACACCCTGTGTGCCGACAACTTCACGTGGGGCAATCCCGGCGGCTTCACCCTCATCGACCCGGTGGTGCTGGATCTCGACCAGCTTCGCCGCGTGGCCCGCGCCGCCTAGCGCGTGCACCGCAGCGCCGTTCGGGGCGCAGAACGACCATACGAGGGGGGGCTGCAAGCTCCCCCTTTTTTTCGTGTGGGCAAGCCGACGCAACATCGTTGCGCCCCTGCCGTCAGGAGGGGCGCCTGCGGTTTTGCGGCATTCACTGCCGCGTTCACGAAGGAGCGGCAATGGCGTGTCGGATGCCGCAGTGTGCAGGCGTCGGGCTTGCAAGACGTTCCCCACGCGTGCCAGTATCGGCTCCGACAGAATGCGTCCCGGTCGCGCGCAGGCCGCCCGGCGCGACACACATCAGGCCCGCCGGGCCAAACATGCCGCATTGCACGGAAGGTACGATGGAACTGCCTCTGCTCAAGGAATTCGTGGTCATCTTCGGCCTTTCGGTGGCCGTCATCTATCTTTGTCATTACGTGAAGGTGCCAGCCATCGTCGGTTTCCTGCTGACGGGCGTGGTGGCCGGGCCGCACGGCCTGGGGCTGGTCAAGGCCGCGCACGAGGTCGAGATCATGGCCGAGGTGGGCGTGGTGCTGCTGCTGTTCACCATCGGGCTGGAACTTTCGCTCGGCGAACTGATGCGGCTGCGCAAGCCAGTGTTTCTGGGGGGGCTGGCGCAGGTGGCGCTGACCATCCTGGCCTTTGCGGGCGGGGCGGAACTGCTGGGCCTGCCGCACGGCACGGCGGCGTTCATCGGCTTTCTGGCCGCGCTGTCGTCCACAGCCATCGTGCTCAAGCTGTTGCAGGAGCGCGCCCAGATGGACAGTCCGCACGGGCGCATCTCGTTGTCCATCCTGATCTTTCAGGACCTGGTCATTGTGCCCATGATGCTGCTGGTGCCGTTTCTGGCGGGCAAGGGCGGCGAGGCCGGGCCTTCCCTGCTGTTCACCATGGCCAAGGGGGCAGGCATCATCCTGCTGGTGTTCCTGCTGTCGCGCAAGCTGGTGCCTGCCATGCTGCACCGCATCGTGCGTACCCGCAACCGCGAGGTGTTCCTGGTCTCCACGCTGGCCTTCTGCCTGGCCATCGCCCTGCTTACCTCGTCCATGGGCCTTTCGCTGTCGCTGGGCGCGTTTTTGGCCGGGCTGATCATGGCCGAATCGGAGTACAGCCACAGCGCGCTGGAAGGCATCATGCCCTTCCGCGACGTGTTCACCAGCCTGTTCTTCATTTCCGTCGGCATGTTACTGGACCTTGGCTTCGTCATCGACCACCTGCCGCTGGTCATCGGCGTGACAGCGTCCGTGCTGGCGGTCAAGTGCCTGCTGGGCGGCGGCGCCACCCTGATGCTGGGCTATCCCCTGCGCCCGGCACTGATGGTGGGCCTGGCCCTGTGCCAGGTGGGGGAATTTTCGTTCGTGCTGGCCAAGGCGGGGGTTTCGTACGGGCTGTTCGACCGCAACGAGTACCAGTTGTTCCTGGCCGCCAGCATCATGACCATGGCGCTGACGCCGTTCCTCATCGCCGGTGCCCCGCGCATGGCCGACGCCGCCGTGCGCCTGCTGCCCGCCGGGGCGCGGCTGGCCCGGCGCGGGGAGGAGGCGGCGGCGGAAGAGGCGGGCGGCGCGCACTGCGGCATGGACCTGACCAACCACCTGATCATCGTGGGTTTCGGCATCGGCGGGCGGCACCTGGCCCGGGCTGCCAAGGCGGCGGGCATCGACTACACCATCCTGGAGATGAACCCCGACACGGTGCGCACCTTTGCCGCCAAGGGCGAGCCCATTGCCTACGGCGACGCCTCGCACATCGCGGTGCTGGAGCACGCGGGCGCGTGCGCGGCACGGGTGCTGGCCATCGTCATTTCCGATCCGGTCGCCGTGCGCAGCATCACCGACACGGCGCGCAAGCTGAATCCTTCGCTGCACATCGTGGTGCGCACCCGGTTCATCAGCGAGATAGCGGCCCTGCGCGACCTGGGCGCCAATGTCGTGATCCCGGAGGAGTTCGAGACCTCCGTGGAAATCTTTACCCGGGTCATGAGCCGCTACCTTGTGCCGCGCGCCGAGATAGAACGCTTTGTGGAGGAAGTGCGCACCGAAAGCTACGACATGCTGCGTCAGGTGGACATCCGCACCGAATCGCTGGCCGCCCTTTCGACCTACTTCACCGATTTCGACCTGAGCGCCATGACCGTGGAGGCGGGCTGCATGCTGGACGGCATGACCCTGCAACAGGCCGACCTGCGCCGCCTGCACGGCCTGACCCTGGTGGCGGTGAAGCGGGGCGAGGACGTGCTGCCCAATCCGGACGGCACCCTGCGCCTGATGGCGGGCGACGTGGCCTACGTGTTCGGCCCGCACGCGGACATCGCGGCCAAGGCAGGGCTGTTCGCGGCGCGGCGGCGGGCCTGGGAGACGGGCGAAGAGGAGACGGGACCTTCCCTGGAAGCCACGCTGGCCGATGGTTCCGCTCCGGCGGAAGACGCGGGCGGGACGCCGGGCGGTTCTGCCGCTCCGGAAGGGGCGACGCCCGGCGAAACAGCCTGATCCCGGTTTTGCAGAAAAGACCGCCCCCGCGAAGAAGCTCTTCGCGGGGGCATTTGTTTGCAGAATGTTGTTGAAAGGCCAAGGCGCAGGAGGGTCCGCCAAAGTGTCATTTTGCCCGTTGGCGGCTAGCCCGCGCGCAGGGCAGAGATAAGCCGCTGCAACTCCTCGGCCTGCGCGGCCAGGCCGGAAATGGCCGACTCGGCCCGCTCCATGCCCTCGGCGGTGCGCGCGGCCACCTGGTTCACCTCGCCCACGGCGCTGCCCACCTGCTCGCTGGCGGCGGACTGCTGCTCGGCGGCGGTGGCGATGGACCCCACCCTGTCGGCGGTGCCGGTGACGATGGTGACGATGCGGTCAAGGGTGTCGCCCGATTCGCGGGCCAGCCCCACCGATTCGCGCACCGCCTCGCCCGCCTGCCGGGCGCCGTCGATGGACCGCGCCGCCCCGTCCTGAATGGCCCGGATGGCGTTGCCCACCTCGTGGGTGGCCTGCATGGTCTTTTCGGCCAGCTTGCGCACCTCGTCCGCCACCACGGCGAACCCCCGCCCGGCGTCACCGGCGCGCGCCGCCTCGATGGCCGCGTTCAGCGCCAGCAGGTTGGTCTGGTCGGCGATGTCGCTGATGACCCCCAGCACGTTGCCCACCGCGTCGGTGCGCTGGCCAAGGTCGCCCATGAACGATTCCAGTTCCTCGGTGCGGGTCCGGATGGCGCTGATGGCGTCCACCAGCCGCGTCACCGACCCGGCCCCCTCGGCGGCGCGGGTGCGCGCCTCTGCCGCGCTGTCGGCGGCTTCCGCCGCGTTGCGGGCGACTTCCGTGGAGGCGGCATTCATCTCGTCCATGGCGGTGGCGGTTTCGGTGGCGCGGGCCGACTGCATGCGCGCCCCGTTTGCCGCTTCCTCCACCTGGGTGGCCAGCACCCCGGCGGATGCCGCCACCTCGCGGGCTATGCCCACGGCCTGCGCGGCCACGGCGGCGATCTTCTCGTTCTTGGCGCGGATGTCCGCCTCCTGCCGCCGGATGGTGGTCAGGTCGAAGTACAGGGTGAAGGCCCCTGTCTGGTCGTTGTCCAGGTCGAACACCGGGTTGGCGTTCACTTGCAGGATGTGTTCGCCGCCGTTGCCGGCCACGGTCATTTCGCCTTCCACGCGGGCGCGGGTTTCCAGCGCCTCGTCCGAGCGGGTGCGGCGGCTGGCATCGCCGAAGAAGAATTCGCCCACCCGCTGGCCGTGGTAGTCGGCGGGTTTGCCGGGCTTGCCCGCAAGGTCCAGCAGGATCTGCCCCACGAAGGTGATGCGGCCCGCGTTGTCCAGGGTCATGCAGGGAAAGGTGCCCGAAATGGCGTCCAGAATGCCCTGCGCGAAGCCCAGGCGGTCCTTCAGCCGGGCCACCATGTTGCGGATGGAGCCGCGCAGGGCGTCCAGTTCTGCCGGAAAGCTGCCGTCGATGGTCGCGTTGAAGTCGCCCTTGGCCACGGCCTCGGCATAGGCCCCAAGGCGGTCGATGGGGGTCATGATGCGCGCCACGATGCGGAAGGCCACGGCGCAGGCGGCGGCCAGAAACAGCCCCAGCGCGATGACGGCGACCCCGGCCATGCGGGCGCCGGTGGCAGAGGTCATGCGCTCCACCTCGGCGCTGGCGGCCAGGGCCTCGGCGGATTCCATCTGGGCCACCAGCGCCCAGCGGGTGCCCAGCACCTGTACCGGCTGCCACGCGGCCAGCACGGCATGGCCGCGCGGGTCGGTGGTCAGGGCCTGGCCGGTGTTGCCTTCCAGCGCGGCGCGTACCGCATCGGTGCTGACCTTGTCGCGCAGCACGTCCAGTTCATCGGGCGAAGTGCGCAGCGAGGTGCGCAGCAGGCCGTCCGGGCCCACCAGATAGGTTTCGCCGGTCTTGCCAAGGCCGAAGGCCTCGAACCGCCCGCCGGACAGCATCAGGCTGTTCAGCTTGGCCACGGGCAGGCTGAAGGCCAGCACGGCCACGTACTTGCCGCCCTTGCCGCCATCGAACACCGGCGTGGCCACGAAGGCACGCGGGGCGTTGCCTGCGGGCTCGTACGGGGCAAAGTCGCTGTGGGCCACCTCGCCCGCGCGCCCCGCCTTGCCGGATGCATCCGCCGCGCGGAACACGGTGGCAAGGCCGGTCTTGGCGAAGGGGCCGTCGGTGACGCGCTGGGCAAAGTCCGGATTCTTGCGCACCGAATAGAGCACCCGTCCGGTATCAGGGGCCAGCAGCAGCACGTCGGCATAGCCGAACCGCTCGGCAAAGTCGCGGAAGGCGGGGTGGAATTTCAGGTGGTTGTCCACGTAGCCGCAGACAAGGTCCGCCGGTTCGTCCAGCTTCTGGCGCTCGCCCGGGGCTGCCGGATTGCGCCGGATGTAGTGTTCCCACAGCAGTTGGGCGTTGGGGTCGGCGGGTACGTAGGCCGCCGCCGGGCGGGGGGCGTAGCCGGGCGCGGCGGCGGCATGGCGGGCAAAGGCATTCCAGCCCAGAAAGGCGGGACCGGACACGGCCTCGGCCAGGGCCGGACGCAAGGCGGCCAGGGCGTCCGGCGGGGTTTCCGATTCGTGGCGCACCAGGTCCACGTCGTAGGCAAAGGCCAGGCTGGCGTCGATGGCCGTGCGGTCACCGGCGTACACGGCAAGCTGGTCGGCCACCAGTTCCATCAGGTCGGCCACCTGGGCCGACTTGACGCCGCGCAGGGTGGCCAGTTGGCCTTGTGCCCGTTCCTGCAGGGCGGCGGCGCTGGTGCGCCCCACCTCGTGCATGCCGCCCGCGCCCACCCACCACAGGGTGGCCGCGATGCCGACACCGCTTGCCGCCAATACCGAAAGAAACCCCAGAAGCAACTGCCGTTTGAGGGTCATGACCGCACCTTGATCCCTTGACGCCTTACCTGACGCCGCACAGTGAAACAGGTTCCGGACGCGGGCATGGTGACCCTTGTCCGGCAACCGCGCGCGGTTCCCCATTGATCCGGCGCGGCGGGGGCGCGGGATCGCCGGGTTGCGGTCCCTTGCGCCACGCGCGCCCGACGGTGCCGGGCGCACGGAGCGGGCGGCGCGGTGTGTTCGTCCTGAAGTCCGGGGTGCCGCCCACGGGAGCACCGTTCACATTTTTGGGGGTGATGTCAAAGCGGGAAAGGGGCGGCGCTATGCGAATATTGTCAAACGGAAGGGGGCGGAATGGCGGAAAGTTGTAAAACCGTCGGCTGTGACGGGCTGTTGGATGCGAAATGGAGGAAGGCGGAACGGCACGGCGTGCCACTGCGCGTTACGCGGGGGGCCGCATGCGGAGCGCTTAGGGGCGGACTGTGTGTGGGGGGGAGCGCTACGCAACGGGCGGGCAGGCTTTCGCCCACCCGCCCGGACATGTGCATGCAGGAGTCTGGCAGCGCAACGCGGCGCGGCGTTGCGGCCTACAGCTTCTTGACCTCGGCGTACCAGCCGCCCGCCTGTTCCAGCAGGCCGTACAGACGGCCCACCAGCGCGTGCGGGTCGGCCAGGTAGCCTTCCAGCAGCAGGCTGGCCTCGAACAGTTGCAGGGTGGCGCTTTCCACCATGGGGTCGGCCGGGTCGGCCTTGTGGATGCGCAGCAGGTTGCGCAGGATGGGGTGGTCGCGGTTCACTTCCAGCACCTTTTTGGGGATGGACTCGTCGCGCTGCATGACTTTCAGCAGCTTTTCCATGGACGAGGTCACCGAGCCGTCGGGGCTGACCAGGCAGGCCGGGCTGTCGGACAGGCGGTGCGACACGCGCACCTCGGTCACCTTGTCGCCCAGCAGTTCCTTCATGCGGGCCAGCAGCGCGTCGAAGGCGGGGGCGTCGGATTCCGCCAGGGGCTCGGCTTCCTTGCGTTCCTCCACGGTGGGGAAGGCGTCCAGGGTGGCGGCGTCGGCGTGTTCCACGGCCTTCAGGGCGAAGTCCTTGTAGTTGCCCAGTGCGTCCATGACGAACTCGTCGATGGGCTCGTACAGGAACAGCACCTCAAGCCCCTTCTTGCGGAAGATTTCCAGGTGTGGGTTCAGCCGCGCGGCCTCGCGGTTGGGGGCGGAGAGGTACCAGATGTCCTTCTGGCCTTCGCGCGCGCGGCCGATGTAGTCGTCCAGCGAGGACAGCCCCTTGGCGTCGTCGTGGTGCGAGGTATTGCAGCGCAGCAGGGCCGCGAACTTTTCGCGGTTGGCCCAGTCGGTGTGGCCCAGCTTGAACACCTTGCCGTGCCCGCGCCAGAATTCCGCGTACCTGTCCGCGTCGGACGCGGCCAGCTTTTCCAGATGGCCGAGCACCTGCCTGGTCACCGTCTGGCCGATCTTGCGGATGACCACGTTCTCCTGCAGCGTCTCGCGCGAGATGTTCAGGGGCAGGTCTTCCGTGTCCACCACGCCCTTCACGAAGCTGAGGTATTCCGGCAGCAGGTCCTTGTTCTCGCGCTGGATGAGCACCCGGCGCACGTACAGGTCGAGGCCCCAGCGGTCGCGGCCCATGCCGAACAGTTCCTGCCCGTGCGGCGGCACGAACATCAGCGCGGTGAACTGCACCGGGGCGTCCACCGAAACGTGGATGGTCTCCAGCGGGGCGGCGGCATCGAAGGTGAGGTACTTGTAGAAGTCCTCGTACTGCTGCGGAGTGACCGAGAACTTCGGTTCGCGCCACAGGGCCGGGGTGGTGTTCACCCGTTCGCCCTCGACCATGATGGGGAAGGGCAGGAAGTTGGAGTGGGTGCGCACGATGGATTCCAGGCGATGGCGTTCCAGGAATTCCGCCGCGTCTTCCTTGATGTGCGCCTCGATGACCGTGCCGCGCGCCGGGGCTGCGGCATCGTCCGCGCCATCCACCTCGGCCACGCTGAACGAGCCGGAACCGTCCGATTCCCAGACATGGGCGGGCGCGCCGGGCTGGCACGAGCGCGAGGTGACCCGCACCGTGTCCGCCACCATGAACACCGAGTAGAAGCCCACGCCGAAGCGACCGATGATGGACGCGGCGTCGGCAGGGGCTGCGGAGGTCGGGGACGCGGCCTCGCCGTCGGCCTCGCCTGCGGCGGCGTCGGCCTTGGCCCCGCCGTTCAGTCCGTGCCCCATCCCGTGTTCCGACATGAAGCGTTCCGAGCCGGACCGGGCGATGGTGCCCAGGTTGTCGATGAGTTCCTGGCGGGTCATGCCCACGCCCGTGTCGGCAATGCGCAGGATGCGCGCGTCCTTGTCCACGGTGATGGTGATGTCCAGCGGCAGGTCGGGCGCGGTCACGGCATCGCCCCGGCTCTGGAAGAAGCGCAGCTTGTCCAGGGCGTCGGATGCGTTGGAGACCAGTTCGCGCAGGAAAATCTCGCGGTTGGTGTACAGCGAGTGGGTAATGATGTGCAGCAGTTTCTGCACTTCGGTGCGAAATTCATGGGTCTCGTGCGCGGCGGCGGTCATCGTTTCCTCCTGTGAAGGCGTGATCTGGTGAACGGAAAGGGTGCGCCCGGCATTCGTGACGAGTCCGGGCATGCCCGAATGTTGTACAATCGTTCCGTGCCGTTGCGGCCGGAAAATTCCCCAGTGCAGATAGTGCCAAAGCGGCGCCTGTCAAGACGGCTGCGGTCGGGAAGGGAAGGGAAGGAAAGGGACGAAAGGACGATGCCGGGCGGGACATGCGTACGGGCCGCCCGCTGTCGAGTGGACGGCCCGTGAGGCGCGCATCGGAAAGGCGGGGGAGAGAAAGGCGGGAATGCGCGGGGGCGGCCCGCCACCCGTCTTTTCTCGGTCCCTCCCGCTGAAGACGGACTACGCCGCCGGGGCGTCCAGCTTGAAGCGCACGCGCAGCACGCCGTTCTCGAAGTCGTGCGAGATGATCCGGAAGGTGCCCACTTCCGCCGTGTTGGCCACGTGGGTGCCGCTGCACGGGCAGGCGTCGAAGTCGCCCACGCACACGATGCGCAGGGTGTCGCCCGCATCGTCCGGCAGGCGCCCCAGGTCGAAGCGGCTGGCGGCTTGCGCGCGGTCCATGTTCACGGCGGTGACCGGAAGGTTGCCGGACAGCACGCGGTTCACTTCGGCCTCAATGGCGCGGGCCTCCGCGTCGTCCAGCGGATGGTCGAAGTGGTAGTCGCATTTGGATTTCTTGGGGTTGATGTGGGCGCTGAAGCAGCGCCCGCAGCCGTGGCGGGCCACCATCACGCCATTCAGGACGTGCTCGGCGGTGTGCATGCGGGGGGCTTCGTCCTTGCTCATGGCAGTCTCCGTGGGGGGCGGTTGGATGGCCTGCACGTGGGGCGTGCGGGCCAGTGGCGCTTGCGCCGGGCATGGGGTAGGTGTGTGACGTGCTTGCGGGGGCGGCAGCGACAGATCTCGCCGGAGCCTGCGCCGTATGGTTCGTAGGGCCTGCACGTTTCGCACGTTCCGTACGCCCCGCATGATCCGGTCACCGCACCGGGCGAAGATACAGGAGAGGTTGCATGGATTTCAAGGCATTGGCCGATCTGGTGGAAAACGGGCTGCCGTTCCAGAAACTGTTGGGCATCCGGGTGGCGGAGATGGAAGCGGGCCGGGTGAAGCTGTACATTCCGTACCGCGAGGAACTGGTGGGCGATACGCGGCGGCCCGCCCTGCACGGCGGGGTGATATCGTCACTGGCCGACGTGTGTGCCGGGTTCGCGGTGTGGACGAAGTGCCGCATCGACGACCGCATCGCCACCATCGACCTTGTCATCGACTATCTGCGGCCCGCGTCCGCCAGCGACCTGTATGCCGAGGCCACGGTGAAGCTGCTGGGAAACCGGGTGGGCAACGCGCAGGTGGTCATCTGGTCCGCCGACAGGCCGGACCGGCATGTGGCCGAGGGGCGGGGGGTGTACAACATCCGGCAGCCCGCCTAGTTCGACAGCGAATGCTCCTGCACGCGGGGGCCGCCCGCACCGGGCGCGCCCGCCGGGGCCGGGGTGTTCGGCGGCACCACGATCTGCTGGCCCGGCTGCGATTCCACGAAGTTGGCGGGCGCCTTGTCGGTGCTGCGGTCCGGGTCGAAGCCCAGCACCTTGCTGCGGGCCTTGCCCACCAGCACGGTGCATTCGTTGTTGGCGCAGTCGCGGATGGCCAGCAGGGTGGGCTTCAGCACGCCCGTGGGGGCCACGTTTTCCACCACCAGATAATATTCGCGCGGGCCGGTGCCGAACAGCGGGGTGACCGTGCAGGTCACCAGCCAGTCGTTCACGCCGTCGCCGTTCCAGTCAGTGATGGCCGTATGCGACACGGAAATCACGTCCATGCCCTGCCCCAGGGCAAAGCCCACCTTGCCGATGCGCACGTTGTCATCGGGGGCTGCGGAATCCGCAAAGGTTTCGCCCGCAAGGCCGTTGCGCGCCTCTGCCGAGCGAAAGCGCGTGGACAGGCGGCGGTACAGTTCCTCGCCGTACGAGGCGGGGCGGTAGTCGCGGTTGTCGCGGATGGCCGCCTCCATGTAGTTGCCCTCGGCGTCCAGGATGTTGCGGCGCACCAACTCGTCGCGCAGGTAGATGGCGTAGTTGCGGAACATGTCGGGCCGCACCACCTCCACCTGTTGCAGGGCACAGCCGGAGGCCAGGGCCAGCAACAGCAGCGGGACAAGAGCGGCAAGGCCGCGCAGGGCGGCGGAACGCTGGGCGGTACGGGTGCGGGTGCGGTGCATGGCAGGTGGTGCCCGGTGGGCGTTTGGGGGTGTCCGGCGCGGTGCGGCGCGCCACGGGGGGTAGGGACGGCTACGGCTTCTTCAGGATGGCCTTGATGGTGGCCTCGTCGGCGGCCTGGCGCGCCGCTTCCTGCGAGGCGGGCAGGATCTGCTCGCGCAGCAGCTTGTCCAGAAAGACGCGCGCTTCTTCGCCGGTGCGGACCACCGGCTGGCCGATGCCCCGGTATTCGTCCAGCGACAGCAGCCGGGCCTGCAACAGCCCCTTGGGCGCGGGATCTTCCACCACCAGCCAGTAGCCCAGGTAGAAGCCTTCGTCGTGCGGGGTCTTCTGGGTAAACAGCACCAGCCAGTCGCGCACGCCGTTGGCGTTCCAGTCCAGCGTGGCGAAGACCACCAGCGTGTTCATGAGGTCGGGCGAATGGACGTTGAGCGTGGTGCGGTCCAGCGCGCTGACGGTCCACTGCCTGGGCGAGGCGAAGGTGCGCCGCGTATCGTCGGTAAAGCCCAGCAGCAGCGAGGGGAACGAGCGCAGGTTCAGGCGCAGGGCCAGTTCCAGTCCGTACGATTCCGGCTGGTAGTCCTGCGGTACGATGTCGCCGGAAGGTTCGGCCCGGCCATCGGGCAGCACCACCAGCCCCGCGCGCTGGGCGGCGTCGGGGTGGCGCTGGGCAAAGGACGTCAGCAGAAAGCGGTCCAGCACCTGCACCGGCACGGGGCCGGGGTAGATGCGTTCCGGCTGGGGGCTTGCGTAGGGCTGGGCGCCGTCGTCGGTGATGCGCGGCGCGCAGGCGACCAGTGACATGACCAACGACATGGCAAGCAAGAGGGTGGCCAGCAAGCGGGACAGGCCCGATACGCCCGGCAATGGGGACAGGGCGCGGAAGCCGCGCGATGTGGCGGCGGCTGCGCGCCTGTCGGTATGGTTGGCGGGCCGGGCCGAGGTGCGGACGGGCATGGAATCCTCCGGATATGACCGCGTGGCGCGGTCGCACCCGCGTCTTATGACCGCCCCGTGCGACTGTCAACGGGCTTTTGCGGGACCGGGCCGGGGCGGCTTGCGGGCCGGGGGCCGTGCAGCCGCGCGGCGTATCGTCCGTGCAAAATGATGCCGCCCCGCGTCCCCCATGGCGGGCGGCAGGCGGGGCGGTGCAAGAAGGCTCCCAGGCCGGGTTGCCCCGGTCCGCCGTCTGTCTCAGAAGTTCAGCACCCTGTCCGCCTTCAGCATCTCGTCGTACAGAAACTGCTGGCTGCCTCGCGCCACCGTGTCGTCAGCATCCACGCCGTGGATGTCCTGGCACTTGCCTCAGGCGGCCAGCACGCCCTCGCTGAGGGAGAACAGCCGGGCCTGGTCGCGGATGGGGAACGAGGGGCCGTCGCCCGCTGCATAGTCCGCAGCCGGACCATTGAGGAAGATGGTTACTTCCTCGCCCTTTTCGAGCAGGAAGTTGCCGAAGCGGAAGGTGTTCCAGCGGATTTCCGGGTCTGCGCTGGAAAGGATGATCAGTATTTGCATTTCAAATGCTCCGCCGCATGGTTGATAGATAGAATCTATCATAAGCGGCGCTTGGCCGGGATGCAAGTCGTTGCATTCCTGGCCGGATGGCGGAAACGGCCACGGCGCGGTGGGACCGCGCCGTGAATGGGATGCCGTGGTAGTGGCGTGAGTGTGGTCGGGCAGCGGCGGGGTGGGGCCACCGTTCGGGGCGTCGCGCCCGTCTAGCCGAAGGGGTTCAGCGGCTTCAGGCCGAAACCCACCGCCTGTGCCGGGGCGGTCAGGGGGCGGCCTTCGAGCAGGCCGGCCAGGGCCTTGGCCAACTGGTCGGGACAGGAGGTGGGCTTGCTGCCGCAGGTGATGCCGACCAGTTTATCGATGGCGTCCTGTACCGGCATGCCGTCAAGCAGGCGTCCGAGGGCTTCGAGGTTGCCGGGACAGCCCCCGGCAAAGCGCACGTCGCGCAGCATGCCGTCGCGCACGTCGAACTGGATCTGCTTGCTGCAAACGCCGGTGGGAACATGAACATGCATGTCGAAACTCCGTGGCGCGGCGGTGGCCCGGCGCGCCGGATTGCTGGTGTGGCGTGGGGTGCCGTTTGGGTTCGGCGCCAGACATAGGCCCGCCATGCCGCGCTGTAAAGGGGGCGCACCCCGCTTGACGCGTCGGGCGGGGCGGACTATTTACTCACACAGCAAGGGGAGTAGCCAGCAAGGGCAACGTCAACAGCATGGCGCACGCGCCTGGCGTTGCCGTTGGGACGGACCCGCAAACCGGACCAATTGGCGAGACCTTCACGGCAGGAATGCCGGAGGTCTCGCCTTTTCTTTTTGGCCTCTGGCGATTTGTGAATTCTCAAATGGTATCGAGAGGTTGACTGTGAAACACGCGTTCCGCGACTGGTATCCCTTCCTGCTGGCCGTGCTGGCCACGTTGCCGGGCCTTGCCATGCGCGCCCTGCACCCCGAGATCAGCCCCCTGGTCATGGCCGGGCTGACCGGCGGGGCCATCCTGGCTGCGTCGTTCATGCTGATGTGGGCCTGCGAGGTGGCGCAGCTGGACATTCCCCAGACGCTGGCCCTGGCGGTGGTGGCACTTATCGCCGTGCTGCCCGAGTACGCCGTGGATATGTACTTTACCTGGATGGCCGGGCAGCACCCGGAAAGCGACTACGCCCATTACGCCATTGCCAACATGACCGGGGCCAACCGCCTGCTCATCGGCGTGGGGTGGAGCGCCATCGTGCTGGTGTGCTGGATGCGTTTTCGCAGCGCGGTGGTGGTGGAAAGCGAACGCCGCACCGATCTGGTGTTCCTGGCCATGGCCACGGCGTACGCGTTCGTCATTCCCATCAAGGGTTCGCTGGCGTGGTACGACGGTGTGGCGCTGGTTTCGCTGTACGTTTGGTACATCTGGCTGGTTTCGCGCAGGCCCTGCACCGAGTTCGAGGCGGAAGGCCCGGCGGAAGTGCTGGCCAAGCTGCCCACGGGGCACCGCCGCATCGCCACCCTGTCGCTGTTCCTGTTCGCCGCCGTGGTCATCCTGGCTGACGCGGAACTGTTCAGCGAAAGCCTGGTGGCCTCCGGCAAGGTGCTGGGCATCAACGAATTCCTGCTGGTGCAGTGGCTTGCACCCATCGCCTCCGAGGCGCCCGAGTTCATCGTGTCGCTGATGTTCGCCTTGCGCGGCCATGCCAGCATCGCGCTGGGCAGCCTGATTTCGTCCAAGCTGAACCAGTGGACCCTGCTGGTGGGCATGATACCCGGCGTGTACGCAGCCTCGTCCGGCTCTGTGCACCCGCCCATTCCCATGGATTCGCACCAGATGAACGAAATACTGCTGACGGCGGCGCAGTCGCTGTTCGCCATCTGCCTGCTGCTGCGCATGCGCATCGGCATGCGCGGGGCGCTGGTGCTGTTCGGCCTGTTCCTGGCCCAGTTCATTTCGCCGTTCATCCAGGCGCCCATAGAGGCGGCCATGGGCCTGCCGCACATTCCCGACCGGCTGCACATCTGGTTCAGCCTGGTGTACGTGGTGCTGGCGGGCGGCATGCTGCTGCTGCGCCCGCGCACCCTGCTGGACCTGCGCTACGGCTTTCGCGTGTAGCATGCGCGCCGCTGGCGGCGTGACTATTCGCATGTCGTGATCCTTCGCGGCCCGTCGCACCCTTGGCGCGGCGGGCCGCTCGTGCTAGAGACGGGCCATGAGTGACGGCAAACGTTTTTTTGCGGAATTGGGTTTGCGTGGCCAACGTCGCCGGGTGTTGGTTGCCGCTTCAATGGGATTCGTTTCTTTGTGCGCGGGAAGCCTTATGCCTATGTGGTTGCCGGGTTTCGTGCGGGCAGCCGAGCCCGGCGCGCCGCGTGACGACGAAGCCTCCATCACCCTGCGCGAGGACGATTTCGACATCGACGTGCGCTATCCGCGTCTGGGGCAGGCCGCCGTGGACGACGACCTGGCCCGCTGGGCCGCGCACATCGTGGGCGCGTTCCGGCAGGGGCTGGCCGAGCCCGGAACCGGGGCCGAACCCGCCAATGGCACGCCAGACCCCAATGCCCACCATTTCGTCAACGAACTGAAGGTGACCTACGAGGTAACCCGCGCCTCGGCCCGGGCGGTCACGGTCACCTTCAGCATCTGGACTTACACCGGCGGTGCCCACGGCAATCTGGACATCATCACCCTGAGCTACGACATGGCTTCCGGTGCGCGCCTGGCGCCGGAGGACATCTTTGCGGATACCGAGGGCGCGCTGGCCCTGCTGGCCTCGTACTGCTACGAGGCCCTGGCCGAAGCGCTGGGCGACGACCGGGCCGAGGACATGCTGCGCAGCGGCACCAGCCCCGACGCGGACAACTACGCCAGCCTCGCGCTGACGCCGGAAGGGGTGCGGGTGCATTTTCCGCCGTATCAGGTGGCGCCCTGGTCTGCGGGGCCGCAGTTGGTGGACGTGCCGCTGGGGGTGTTGATCGACGCCGGGCCACGGCTGGAGTTGTGGGGCGTTTCCCGCTAGCCGGGAAGAAGGAACGATGCCGAAGGGCCGGAACGCTGTGCGCGTTCCGGCCCTTTTCACGTGTGGTTCACGGTTGCGTTGGCTGGAAGCATTCCGGGGACAGCCGGGTTGCGGTAGCCGCCATGCCGGTGGCAGTCGGTCCGGTCCGCGCAGCCGTCACGGTCCACGCAGCAGGTCAGGTCAGCGACAGTCGGGCAGGTCGGCGACAGTCGGACAGATCAGCGGCAGTCGGGCAGGTCGGAGCGGGTGCACAGGGTGAGCACTGCGTCGACCACACGGGTGCCCGTGGGCCGCGCCAGCACCGCCCCGCCGGGAATCACCGCCGCGCGGCGGAAGCCCAGCCGGGTGACGAAGCCAAGGGCATGGCGGTAGGGCGCGGGGGTTAGGCCCACCAGCGTGTCCAGCAGATGCGGTGACGGGCGCCCGTTCGGCGCGGGTGGCGGCGCGGGGGGCTGCACGGGGGCCTGCGCACGCAGCAGGAAACACACCACCATGCGACCGATTTCTTCCGCGCGGGGCAGCCCGGCCCGCAGCACGCAGAAGTGGATGCGCGCCGCGCGGCCGCAAAAGCCGTCCACCCAGCACAGGGCCAGCGGGGTGCCTGCCGCCTGCACCAGATAGCACCACGCCCGGTGCGGGGCCAGCAGCGCGCGCAGGTCGGCGGCGCAACGCACGCCGCCGTCATGGAACACCACCGGGGCCAGCCCGTCATCGCACAGGGCGCTCCATAGCTTGTCCAGCTCCGCGTCGGTAACCGGGGCCGGGTGGGACGGGTGGCGCGAACGCAGCACCAGCGGAGGCAGCGGCGGCGACGCCGGATGAGACCGGGCTGCCCTAGCCATACAATGGGTACTCCATATTCCCGATGTCGCCGGCGTCACCCGCACCGCCATGCCCGCCGAAGCCCGCGCCGTGGCCCGTCAGGCCGAATCCTCCGGAATCCGGGTCCGGGAATTCCGCGCCCAGCTCCGGGTCCAGGATGCGGGCCAGGCAGTCCAGCATGTCGTCGTGCCGGGATACGGGAAAGGCCAGGTACTCTTCGTCCACGAATTCCCGCGCCAGGTCGCGCCGCTTGCCCTCTGCGTCCATGAAGGGCAGGCGGTGGGGCAGCAGCATGCGGCCCTGCTCGAATTCGGGCACCAGCCTGCGGATGCGGTCCTTCTTGGGCATGGGGCCGCCCAGGGGAGTGATGTCGAAGCGGTAGTTGCGGCGTTCCTGTTCGGTGCGCACATGTTCGATGTCGGCCTGCATGCCGTACTTTTCGTAGCCCGTGGCCAGTGGCCGCCAGGTCCGGTGCAGGCGGAACAGTGCGGCGGCCCGGCCCGTAAGGTTCAGCCGGTCGCGCACCCCGTCCAGCAGGTAGCGGTTGCCGTCCGGGGCCAGCCCCACCACCAGCATCACCGTGTAGTCGCTGCCCTTCTTGCGCTCGCCCGCCGGGTCCACCAGCAGGTAGCGGTTGCAGTGGCCCCAGCGTGCCAGGGGGGATGCGTGCCATGCCGGGCTGCCCGGCCCCGCGTTGCGGGAAGCGCTGTCCATATCCGCCGCATAGCGGCGCAGCCATTCGGCGCGAAAGCCTTGCGCCGTGTCGGCGGCGGGGTTCAGCAGCATCTGGCAGCCGAACACGTACGGCCCCATCTGGCGGCGTTTTTCGGCCAGTGTCGCCGGGGAAAGCAGTGCCGGGGGGCCGTCGGGCGCGCCGGTGGCCGTGGCAGGGTGAATGCGCGGCGTTGCCGCCCCCCGTTCGAGGATGGTGCGCCACGTGTCGTTGAAGTGGTAGCGGGTGCCGATGTAGCGGCGGCGGCCCGCGCCGCGTGCGGACGGCGCATTGCTTGCGCCCGTGGGGGCGGGCGTGTCGTTGACCTGCCTCGTGCCATCCTCGCGGGCAGTGTCGCCGGGTTCACCGCCAATGCTCCCGCATTTTCCTCCACTGGCACCCAGATTGAGCGACAGCGCCCAGCATTCCGTGACCTTGGCGATCATTTCCGGGGTGGTCACCGATTCGCGGGTGACCACGTCGTCGTAGACAAGCAGGCGAAAGTGCTTGCCCGTGGGCTGGCCGTCCACCAGTCCCCACGCCTCCACGGTGGCCTCCTTGGGGTTGCCCCGGCGGCGCACCACGATGCCCTTGTCCAGCGACCAGACCGGGGCCTGCCGCCGCGGCGCGGCCCACAGCACGTCGGGGTACAGGCGCTTGAGCAGGTCATTGTGCTCGAACTCGTGCTTGATCTGCCCCAGGAAGTCCTTGGCCACCGGACGCGAGTGGGAAAAGATGCCCACCGTGATTTCCGGGTCGTTCAGAATGTCGCGCACGGTCTGGCCGAAGGTGATGATGGTGGATTTGTAGTGCTCGCGCGCCCACAGATCCAGATGGCCGTCGGGCGCGGCCTGCACCTCGCGGCAGCGCTCGAACAGCCAGTCGCGGTCCATGTCCGCCCGGCCCATGAGCCGGGTGAGCAGGTAGAACAGGTCGCGTCGGCCCAGTTCCGCCTGCATGGCGGCAAGGGCGGCGGGGCCGCGCCGGGCGGCGTCTGCGGCAAGGTCGGCGTACAGCGCGGCGGCATCGCGCCGGGTGGTGGCCGTCATGGGGGGAAATCCTCCGGGAAAGGGGTGGCGGGAAAGGATATGGTTCGCTGGCGCACACCCTACACGGAGGAAAACGGGTAACGCCGGTCGCAGGGGGGGCGCAGCGGGGTGGCGCGGGCATCCGGAGGGGGCGCCGCCATGGCGGCGGTGTGGTGGCAAGGTGGTGGGAGGCAGGTTTTCAAACGGGCTGAGGGGTGGCATAGGCATATCACCATGCAACCCAGGCAGCTGTCGCCGAGGGGCACCGGACACCGTGCGCGCACGCACCGTCAGACCCGCGCCAGGCCTCCGGCACGGCGCTGCCGCGCCGTGCCGCTTTCGGGAACGGTTGCCGCCACATCGGCGCGGCGGAGTGTCTTGTAATCGCCATGCAAGTCTGCTAGGCAAGTCTAGAAATTTTCACGAATGCCGTGTGCGCGCCGCGCAAGCCGGACCCGGAACGGTACGGTTCCGGGTGACGGCGACGGCGACCCCAAAGAAGGAGGAACACATGTACATGCTTCTGAACTGGCGCTCCCTGCGCCACATCGCCATGGTCATGGTGGCCGTCATGGGCCTGCTCAGCTTTGTGCCCCGCGTGGAAGCCGCCTTTGTTCCCAACGCCGGCGTCGTGGCCGGGGAACAGCGCGCCAGCGACATCGGCAGTGTGCAGAAGGCCCTGGAAAACAAGATGGTTTCCGAGCGCCTGCAAGCCCTTGGCTATTCCTCGGCAGAAGTTGAACAGCGCCTGTCCATGCTGTCCGACGCCGAACTGCACGACCTGGCCAAGAAGATCGACAACCTGACCCACGGCGGCGACGGCTTTGGCTTCGTCATCGCCATCCTTGTCGTCATCCTGCTGGTGGTGCTGATCCTGCATTTCGCCGACCGCCGCGTGGTCGTCCAGTAGCCGCGCGCACCGTTCTGCTCCCGCCGCCCGGACTGGCCCCGGCTTGTCCGGGCGGCGGGGGTGCCTTGCCATGCCCATGAATCTTTCGTCAGCATGCCGGGTCGTACGCCCGGCCCTAGCGTGTCCTGGTGCCCTCCGGCCGTCGTTCCGGCAGGCGCTTTGGTCTTTGCTGCCGTCCGGGTTCCGGTCCCTGCTACAGCGGGCACTGCCGTGCCTGCTGCTGCTTTGCGCGGCGCTGGTCTGCACGGGGTGCCTGCGCGGCCCCGGCAGCCTCGCGCCGGACCCCACCCGCCCCGTTGCGGAGCGGATCATCCCCGACGTGCCGTTCTTCGCGCAGGAAGCGTACCAGTGCGGCCCCGCCTCGCTGGCAGGGGTGCTGCGCCATTTGGGGCTGACCGGCGCCCAGGCCACGCCGGACGGCGTGGCCGACGCCATCTTTCGCCCCGGCATGCACGGCACGCTTTCGCTGGATCTCGCCCTGTACCCGCGCACCCTGGGGCTTGCCAGCCGCTGGTACGACGGTTCCGTGGCCGACCTGATGGCCGCCGTGGATTCCGGCCAGCCGCGCATCGTCATGGTCGATCACGGCTACGGGCTGGTGAGCACCTATCATTTCATGGTGGTGGTGGGCTACGCGCCCGACGCGGTCATCGTGAATTCCGACCGCACCCCCCTGCAACGGCTGCCGTGGGCATCGTTTCTGCGCACCTGGGACCGCACCGACCGCTGGACGCTGGAGGTCCGGCGGCAGGAACCAGCCCCCGCGCCCGCCCCGTAGCCCGAACCGTCACGGGAGGTTCCATGCCGGACACCACGCTCCTCGCTTTCGTCCCTGTCGCCGTTCCCGCTTCCGCCGCCACTTTCCGGCCCGCCCGGGCATCCGCCATGTCACCCACGGCGCGGTGCGCCATCCTGCCGTGCCTGCTGCTGGCCCTGCTGCTGACCGGGTGCGCCCTGCCGCGCATCGGCATCTACGAAGACCCGTTGTCCGGCCCGGAGCACCTGGAACTGGGCCGCGCCTACGAACAGAAGGGTGAACTGGACCTGGCCCGGCGCGAATATGCCGAGGCCGTGCGCGACGACGTGCCCCAGGCCCACCTGTACCTGGCCAACCTGCTGTTCCAGAAGGGCGAGATGGAAGAGGCGGAAGGCCATTACCGCAAGGCCATCCGTGCCCTGCCCGAGGCGGAATCCGCCCCGGCGCGCAACAACCTGGCCTGGCTGCTGCTGACACGCGGCGAACGGCTGGATGAAGCAGAGCGGCTGGCCGAAGAGGCCGTGCGCCTTGCCGACGATGCCCACCGCCAAAGTTTCGAGGATACCTTGAAGCAGGTGCGGGACGCGCGGAACAAGTAGCGTCCCGGTGCCCCCCGCGCAGTTGGCGCCAGCGACGGCCCGCCGCATCCCCACGGGTGCGGCGGGCCGCGTCGCTGGCGGCTTCGGTCCCTGGCGTGTCGCTTTTGCGGGGGCCTTTCCTTTCAGCCGCCCCAACGTTTCCAGTCCCGGACATCCGTCCCGCGGTATCCCCCGTCATCAGCACCCCGGCGTCACTCCGGCGCCACCCTGGCGTTACCCCGGCGCCACCCCGCCGCCATGTTCCGGACAATGCTGCCGGTTTTTTCGCAAGGTTGGCGGGGCGGGCTTTTCCGCGCGCGTTTCATCTGGCAAGATGGGGCATCGGGCACTCCGTGGAGGCTGCATGACGGGTCTGGGCATTCGGGGCAAACTGCTGGCCAGCTACATGCTGGTGTTCCTTGCGCTGCTGTTCTGCGGCGGTGCCGGTGCGTACGTGTATGCCCGGCATGCCGTGGAGCAGGCCGTGGAAGAACGGCTGCACGCGGCCACCCAGTCCATTCTGGGCACCGTGCGCGTGGGGGCGGACCTTGCCGTGCGCAACTACCTGCGCGCCGCCTCGGAAAAGGCCCGCGACGTGGTGGTGCTGGAATACGAGCGGTACCGCTCCGGCGCCATCACCGAGGCGCAGGCCAAGGCCAATGCCGCCGCCATCCTGCTGCGCATGAGCATAGGCCGGTCGGGCTACATCTACTGCCTCACCTCCGACGCCACCCTGGCCGTGCACCCGGTGCCGTCCCTGCTGGGGCGCGATCTTTCGGAGTTCGAGTTCGTGCGCGACCAGTCGCGCCTGCATGAGGGCTTCATGCAGTACGAATGGCGCAACCCCGGAGAAACGCACGCCCGCCCCAAGGCGCTGCACATGACCTGGTTCCAGCCGTGGGACTGGATCATTTCCGCCTCTGCCTACCGCGAGGAATTCCGCAACCTGCTGGACGTCACCATGCTGCGCGACGCGGTACTCTCGCACCGGGTGGGCGAAACCGGTTACGCCTACATCATGACCGGCGCGGGCGAGTTGCTGGTGCACCCGGTGATGGAGCCGGGCGACATTGCCGACGCGCGCGACGACACGGGCCGCCGCTTCGTGCGCGAGATGCTGCAAAAGCGTTCGGGGCGCATCGTCTATTCCTGGCGCAACCCCGGCGAGGACAGCTACCGCGAGAAGATCGTGGTCTACGCCTATCTTGCGGACTACGACTGGATCGTGGCTGCATCCGGCTATACCGACGAGATTTACGCCCCCCTGGACCGCATGCGCCGCCTGGCCCTGCTGTGGCTGCTGGCGGCCATCGGGGTGGTGGCGCTGGCCAGCCTGTACGCCAGCGCGGGCATCACCGGGCCGTTGCGCCGGCTGGCCGAGCGGGTTCGGGTGGGCGCGGGGGGCGACCTTTCGGTACGCGTGGTGCCGGAAACCCATGACGAAATCGGCGACCTTGCCAACTATTTCAACAGGCTGATGGGCAACCTGGAAGGGCACAGCCTGCGCATGGGGCAACTGGTGGAGGCGCGCACGGCGGAACTGACCCGCCTCAACGCCGACTACCTGGGCGAGCTGGAACGCCGTGCCGCCACCGAAGAAGAAGCGCGCAGCCGCCTGGCCTTCCTGCGCGCGCTGATGAACTCCATTCCCAACCCCATCTTCTACCGCGATTTCACCGGGCGCTTCGTGGACTGCAACGACAGCTTCGCGCGGGTGGTGCTGGGCAGCGCGCGAGAGGACGTGCGGGGCCGACCGCCGGGCGACTTTCCCGACGTGTACCCGCCGGACGTGGCCGCCGCCGCGCTGCGCGACGACGATGAGCTGCGCCACGTGGGGGGCACGCGCTTTGGCGAGCAGGCCCTGCGCTGCGCCGACGGGGCGGTGCGCCACTTCAGCGTGGTCAAGACCGTGTTCGGCGGCGGCGCGGCGGGCGAAGGTGGCATAATCGGCGTGTTCACCGACCTGACGGCGCGGCGCCGGGCCGAGGATGCGCGGCGCCTGCTGGAGCAGGCCGTGGAGAATTTTTCCGGCGCCCTGCTGATTCTGGATGGAGAAGGTTCCATCCGCTACGCCAATCCGGCGTTCGCGGCCATCACCGGCTGGCCGCGCGCCGATGCGGTGGACCGCCGCCTGGCGGATATTGGCGCTACTGGGGGCGCTACTGGGGGCGCTACTGGGGGCGCCGCCGGAGAGGATGCCGCAACGGTTGGCGGCGGCGCAGGCGGCAACGGCGATGCCGGGTTCACCGCGCTGCTGGCTGCCCGCGCCCAGGGCAAGGCGTGGAGCGGGCGCACCCGGCTGCGGCGCGGCGACGGAACGTCGTTCGAGGCGGAATGCCGTCTGGCGCCCCTGCGCGACGGCGCAAGCGTGGTGACCCATTTCGTGTGCACCATCGAGGACGTCAGCGAGCGGCTGCTGTTGCAGGCCCAGCTGTTGCAGGCCCAGAAACTGGAATCCATCGGGCAGCTGGCCTCGGGCATCGCGCACGAGATCAACACCCCCATCCAGTTCGTGGGCGACAACGTGCGCTTTCTGGGTACGTCAGCCAGCGCGCTGGATGCGGCCATGGCCGGGTACGACGCGCTGCTGCGCCAGGCCGTGGCCGCGTGCGGAACGCCCGCAGACGTTGCCTCTGGCGGGGAGGATCTGTTGGCCAAGGCGGCCCGGCTGCGCGAGGAGACCGACGTGGACTTCGTGCTGGCCGAACTGCCCGTGGCCGTCCGCCAGATGCAGGACGGGGTGGAGCGCGTCTCCGGCATCGTGCGGGCCCTGCGCGAATTCTCGCACCCCGATGCCGGGGGCAAGGTGCATGTGGACGTCAATGCCGGGTTGGCCAACACGGTCACCGTGTGTCGCAACGAGTGGAAGTACGTGGCCGAGGTGCATCTGGACCTTGCGCCCGACCTGCCCCACGTGATGGGGCACGCGGGCGACCTGAACCAGGTGTTCATGAACCTTCTGGTCAACGCCGCCCACGCCGTGGGGGATCGGTTGCGGACCGGAGGCGCTGCACTTGCCGACCCGCTGCCCGGCAGCCGCGATGCGGCGCCGGGTACGGGCGCGGCGTTGCCCACGGATGGGGCCGAACGGGCGTTGGGGCACATCACCATTTCCACCCGGTTCGTGGATGGCGAGGTACTGGTGCGCGTGCGCGACGACGGCACGGGCATTGCGCCAGAGGTGCTGCCGCGCATTTTCGATCCTTTCTTCACCACCAAGGAAGTGGGGCGGGGCACCGGCCAGGGACTGGCCATCACCCGCAACCTGGTGGTGAGCAAGCACGGCGGGCGTATCGAGGTGAACAGCGAACCCGGAAAGGGGGCGGAGTTCATCGTGCATCTGCCCGTGGGGACGTCATGAGGGGGGACAACGCGCCACACGACGGCGCGTCATGGCGGCTACCCCGGTGAAGACCGGGGCAGTTGGCCCGACAGGTGACGTGTGACAGGGGGCAGGACAGGGGGCAGGACAGGCACGGGGTGGAAGCGGGGTTGGGGAAAGGAGCAGGGGCGTGCAGAGTGATGGGTATCGCATGGCGGGGACGCGGCTTGCGCCGGTTCGCCGGATGGTGGACACCGGAGCCTTACCCCCTGGCGGGACGCGCGGTTGCGCGGGGTCTGTGGCCCGGCGTGTCATCCGTCATGCCGGGTGCGGTTTCGCGTGCATGGCGGCATGTCTTGTCGCCTGCCTGCTCCTGACGCTGCCGGTGATGTCGTTGGCCGCCCAGGCGGGCCCGGCCCAGGCAGCCCCCGTCCAGCCAGCCCCTGCACGGGCGGGACAGGCGGCACGGCCCGCTGCCTCCGGGCTGGTCTTCGTCACCCAGCAGTATCCGCCCTTCAACTACCTGGAACGCGGTGACGGCAGCGAACGGGTGGCCGGCCCCGTGGCCGAGATCATCACCATGGCCTGTGCGCGCATGGGCGTGGACTGCACCTTTCGCCTGCTGCCGTGGGCGCGCGCGCAGCAAGAGGTGCGCACCGGCACGGCGAACGGCATTTTCACCATCGGGCATGTGCCGGGGCGCGAGGCATGGCTGCATTTTTGCCCACCGCTGGTGCGCGTCGAATACGGATTTTTCGTGCGCATGGAAAATCCCCTGCGCTACGTCACCCCCCGGGACGTGGCGGGGTACCGCGTGGGCGTGTACGGTCCTTCGCTGACGGCGGACATCCTGGACCAGTTGGCGCGGCAGGTGCCCATGACGGTGGATATAGCGTCGGAGAATGACGCCGGGTTCCTCAAGCTGGCGCAGGGGCGCATCGACGCGGTGTTCTCCAACCGCGAGAACGGCCTTGCCACCATCGCCCTGCTGCGCATCGCCAACCTGCGCTACGCGGGCTGGCACAACCGGGTGGATTATACGGTGGCCTTTTCGCGCCGCACGGCCCCGGAAGTGGTGGAGGCCTTCGAAGCCGCGCTGCGCGCGCTGCACGGCGAAGGCGAACTGCAACGGTGCCTTGCCCGGTACGGGTTGCACTCCACCTACCCCGATGCGCGGGACGGCAAGGACCGTGACGGAACGCGGGGCGCGCCGCGCGGTGAAGGGCCGGCCGATGCGCGTCCTGCCGCCACGCCCGGCTGAAACGTTCGGCTGCCACGCGTGACGACCATGCTCGACTGAACGCCCGCCCTGTTTACTTCCGCCTGTTCACTTCCGCCTGTTCACTTCCGCCGCCCCGGGACAGGCCGTTGCCGCCGGATGTCCGCCTGATGTCCGCCGGATGCCGCCGGATGTCCGCCTGATGTCTGGCAGGCCATGCCTGGGCGATTACCCTTGCCAGTGCGGGTGCCTGCCGCCGTGACCGGCATTGCCCGGTTGCGTCCCCGGCACGGCATGCGCTATGCATTGCCGGTCCCGAAAGCGGCAATTCCGACGCCACCTCCCGGAACCCTTCCATGGACGGAACGGGTTCCGACGGTCCGGCATGTCCCGTTTGGGCTCCACGACAGAATCCCGGCTGTTCCGCGCGTGCGCCATGGCCGGTTTTCCCACACGCTCACCACGCGTCCGCGCGTGTCCACACGGCGATACGGCATGAACAGCAAGAAACGCATCCTCGGCATACTGCTTGGCGTCATGGTTCTGGCGTCGGGCATCTGGTACTGGCATGGCCTTGGCAAGGTGGAAACCGACGACGCGCAGGTGGATGGGCGCATCTTTATGGTATCGCCGCGCGTGGCGGGCTACGTGGTGGACGTGCCCGTGGAGGACAACCAGTTCGTCAGGGAAGGCGAGGTGCTGGCCCGGCTTGACCCCACCGAGTACCAGGTGGCCGTGGCCGAGGCGCGCGCCCAGCTTGCCGCGTTGCAGCGCGGCGTGCCGCTGGAACTTTCGCAGACCGTGCACCGGGTGACCGGTGCCCAGGCCGTGGAAGAAGCCACCAAGCGCCGGGCCGCCCAGGCCCGCGACGAAGAGGACGCCGCCCGCTACGAAATGGAGCGCCTGTCCACCGAGCAGGCCCAGGCCGCCCTGGACCGGCGCCGCCTGGAGGCCCTGGTGGGGCAGGGGGCCGTTTCGAGAGAGGCGGTGGACCGCGCCCGTACCGCCGATGATGCCGCCAAGGCCCGGCTGGAATCGTCCCGTGCCAAGCTGGAGGCATCCAGCAAGGCCCGTGCGGCGGCAGAGGCCGAAATGCGCCGCGTGCGCGCCGAGGTGGACCTGGCCGGTACCGGGCAGGTGGTGGCGGAAATCCGCGCCCGCCAGGTAGAGGCCCAGCAGGCCAAGGTGCGCCAGGCGGAACTGAATCTGGACTGGACCATCGTGCGTGCCCCCGTGGACGGCTACGTGACCAAGAAGAACGTGGAGCCGGGCCGCATGGTCACGCGTGGGCAGCCGGTCATGGCCGTGGTGCCCATGTCGCCCGACCACCTGTGGGTGACGGCCAACTTCAAGGAAACCGAACTTACCGACGTGAAGCCCGGCCAGCCCTGCGAAATCCGCGTGGACACCTACCCCAACCTGGTGCTGCAAGGTCAGGTGGAATCGATCATGGCGGGCACGGGCGCGGCCTTTTCGCTGTTTCCGCCCCAGAACGCCTCGGGCAATTTCGTCAAGGTGGTGCAGCGCATTCCGGTGCGGCTGCGCCTGACCGATTACGACCCCGCCACCATGCCCCCCCTGCGCGTGGGCATGAGCGTGGTGCCGGTGATATTCACCAACAGGGGCGTTTCCGAGGTGCCCCCGCGTGCCGCCGGGGCGGACGGCCCCACCGGGCGCATCGAGGGAACGGGCGACACCAGGGGGGGCGACGCGGGCGATGCGGCGAAGCCCGCCGCCAACGGCACGGCTTCCGTGTCCGGCATGACGCCGGGCATGACGACGGGCAAGGCCAACGCCACTGCCCCGAACCAGCCAGTCCAGCCTGCCCAGCCAGCCCAGCCGGTCCGCAAGCAGTAGCCGGGACGGCAGGGCGGCATGTCGAAAGAACCCGAATCGGTCAACCGCTGGCTCATCACCCTGGCGGTGATGGTGCCCACGCTCATCGAAATCCTGGACACCAGCGTGGCCAACGTCTCGCTCAAGCACATCCAGGGCAGCCTGGCTGCGGGCGAGGAAGAGGTGACCTGGGTGCTCACCTCGTACCTGGTGGCCAACGCCATCGTCATTCCCATGAGCGGGTGGCTGGCGCGGCTGATGGGGCGCAAGCGCTTCCTGATGCTGTCCATCGCCGTGTTCACCGCCAGTTCGCTGCTGTGCGGCGCGGCCACCAGCCTGGCCCAGATCATCCTGTTCCGCATCTTTCAGGGGCTTGGCGGCGGCGGGCTGCAACCCATGTCGCAGGCCATCCTGATGGAAACCTTTCCGCCCCAGCAGCGCGGCATGGCCATGGGCATCTTCGGCGTGGGGGTGGTGCTGGGACCCATCCTGGGGCCGCTGATGGGCGGCTACCTGACGGATAATTTCACCTGGCGGTGGATATTCTACATCAACCTGCCGGTGGGGCTGCTGGCGTTGTACCTTGCCGGGGCCTTCCTGTTCGATCCGCCATACATGGAACGCCGCCAGCGCGGCGAAGTGGTGGACTACCTGGGCCTGGCCCTGCTGACCACGGGCATCGGCGCGTTGCAGATCGTGCTGGACAAGGGCCAGCAGGACGACTGGTTCAGCTCGCCCTTCATCACCGCGCTGGCCGTGGTTTCGGCGGTGTCGCTTGTGGGGCTGGTGTTCTGGGAACTGCGCCACCCAAGGCCGGTGCTGGACTTCCGCATCCTGAAGAACCGCAGTTTCGCCATCGGCAACGCGGTGATGTTCTTCGGCTTTTTCGCCTTCTTCGGGTCCATCGTGCTGCTGCCGCTGTTCCTGCAAGGGCTGATGGGCTACACCGCCTACCTCGCGGGGTTGGTGCTGGGGCCGGGGGGTATGCTGGCCCTGGTGTTCATGCCCGTGGCGGGCAAGCTGACCGAACGCATCGACGCCCGCTGGATGCTGGCCTTCGGCATGCTGGTGTGCGCGTATTCGCTGCACATCATGGCCGGGTTCAACCTGTACATCGACTTCGGTACGGCGGCCTTCGCCCGTGTGCTGCAAGGCATCGCCATGCCGTTCTTCTTCGTGTCGCTGTCGGTGGTCACCTTCGCCTACGTCCCGCGCGAGGCCATGAACACCGCATCGCCCCTGTACAACCTGCTGCGCAACCTGGGCGGCTCGTTCGGGGTGGCCTTTGTCACCACGCTGCTGGCCCGGCGCACCCAGTACCACCACAGCGTGCTGGCCGAGGACATGACGCCCCTCTCGCCCGCCTACGAGCTGAGCTTCGAGCAGATTCGCAACGGGCTGGCCATGCAGCTTGGCGAGGTGGCCGATCTGGCCGAGCGCACCCGCGTGGTGATCTACCAGTTGCTCCAGCGCGAGGCATCCGCCCTGGCCTTCAACGACGCCTTCTTTTCGCAGGGGGCCATTTTTGTGCTGCTGTTCTTCTGCGTGTGGTTCATGCGCAGGCCGCCGCGCGGCAAGCATGAGGGCTTCGTGGAATAGGCGCGGGCGATGTTTCCTGCCTGCTGGTGACGCCGGGTATCGATGCACAATGGCCGCCGCTCTGAGGGAGCGGCGGCCATTGTGCGTGCGCCATGCGCCGTGCGAGGCGTGGATCGGCGTTCGGTATCAATTCCTTGTGTCGTCGGCCAGTTCCGCGCGCACCGCTTCGATCACCTCAAGGTACCGGGCAAAGACCTGCTCGTCGTCCTCCACGCTGCCGAAGTCGGTGCCGGCCTCCACGTCGCGCAGGTCGAAGATGGCGTTGGCCAGCGCCCACGGATCCGGCTGGTCCAGCACCCGGCCCGTGCGGCCATCGTCGATGAGGTCGCAGGCGCCCGTGGCGCGGGTGGTCACCGTGGGCACGCCCATGGCCTGCGCCTCGGCCACCACGTTGCCGAAGGTGTCGTAGAACGAGGGGTGGCAGAGCACGTCCAGCCCGGCGTAGAAACGCGGCATGTCGGCGGCCTTGACCTTGCCGAGGAACACCACCCGCTTCTCCACCCCCAGCGATGCGGCGTAGTCGGCGTACTTGCGGCTGCGTCGCCCCCCGGCCGCCACCAGCACGTATTCCTCGGGCAGGTGGGCCAGCGCGGCGATGAGCCGGTCCAGTCCCTTGAGCTCGAAGTTGCTGGAACAGAACCCGATGGCCCGGTGCTTTTCGCGCAGGCCCACGATGCGCCGGGCCTCGCCGCGCAGGTCGGTGAAGCGCCGGATGTTGAAGCGCCGGGTGTCCACCCCGTTGGGGATGACCACCACCGTGGCCGGGGAATGGGGAAACTGGCGCGCCACGGCGGCCCGCACGTTCTGCGAGATGGCAATGACGCGCCGGGTGGCCGGGTGGTTGTAGATTTTCCGGTCCAGCACGGTCATCAGCAGGTTGTTGGGGTTCAGCAGGCGCGAGAGCGCCTTGGTGAACCGCCGCAGGGGCGAGCGCTGCGCCGCCAGGCTGTTGTGCATGAAGTCGCGGTGCGGCCCGCCCGACCTGTGGATGTGGCACCCCGCCATGTTGCCGAAGCTGACGCTGATGGTGGTCGGCGGCAGTTCGCGCAGGGCGCGGGTGGCGGCCAGGTGCAGGCCAAGGTTTTTCATGAACCGGCCGGGCCGCCACAGCCCCAGCACCCGGATGTCCACAGCCAGCGGCGCGGCGTCGGGATCGGCCTTCGGGCCGTCGCCGTCCCGGCGCAGGGTTGGGGCCTTGGCACCGGGCACGTCGGGGGCCATTTCGCCGCACAGCACACGGACGGGCACGCCGTGGGCGCGCAGGTATTCATGGAAGCGGTAGCAGAAATGCTCCACGCCGCCGTAGCGCGAGTAGGTGCGGATGAATAGTGCGACCTCTGGCAGAGCGACCTCTGGCAGGGCGACCTCTGGCGGGATGGATTCGGGATGGGGGGGCGCGGGGTGAGGAGCCTCGTGCCGGGTGGCATCCGGAAGGACGGCTCCGGGCTGGGTGTCGTCGGGCGTGGGGGCGGTGGGCGTGTCTGGCATGGTTGGGTGGGTCGGGGTGTGCGCCGGGGCGCGGGATGGGGCGCAAGGCCCGAACGCCCGCTTGGTCTAGCAAACGGCCACGACCGGTGCAAGGCCGGCCTGGAGTGGGCGGGTTCGCCCGCGAAGGCGCGGTGCCTCCGGCTCCATCCTTCCGTCCTGCTCCCTGCGCCCGTTCGCCCCCCGTTCGCTCAATCCGGCCCCGCAAGTGCCCAGGTTCGCGGGGCGCTGCTTCAGCCCTGCGCGCCGGAGGGCGGGTAGTCCTTCTCGGTGCGCGCGCGGGTTTCTTCCAGCGTTTCTTCCGAGTCGGCGTAGCGGTCGGCGATGTCGCGGAAGGTTTGCAGGTTGGCCAGAAAGGCGTCCACCACGTCCGGGTCGAAGTGCGATCCGCGCCCCTGGCGAATGATCTCGACAGATTTCTCCATATCGAACGGGGGCTTGTACACCCGGCGGCTGATCAGCGCATCGAATACGTCGGCCAGGGCCATGAGCCGGGCCGAAACGGGAATCCCGTCGCCGGAAAGCCCCAGGGGGTAGCCGCTGCCGTCCCACTTCTCGTGGTGGCAATAGGCGATCTCGCGTGCGTGGCGCAGGAACGAGACAGGCGTATCCAGTTGTTTCTCCGCCGCGATGATGGCGTCGCGCCCCAGCGCGGGGTGGCGCTTCATGTCCTCGAATTCCTCTGGCGTGAGCTTGCCGGGCTTCAGCAGGATGCGATCGGCGATGCCCACCTTGCCGATGTCGTGCAGGGGGGCGGATTTGAACAGCAGGGGGATGTCTTCCGGCGTGAGCGCGGCGGAAAAGCGCGGATGGTCCGACAGATGCTGGGCCAGCACCTTCACATAGTGCTGGGTGCGGCGGATGTGGTTGCCGGTTTCGTTGTCGCGCGTTTCGGCCAGCGAGGCCATGGCCATGATGGTCACGTCCTGCACGGCGGCCAGTTCGCGCATGCGGCGGGCCACCTCGTCCTCGAGGAATTCGTTCTTGTCCTTCAGAAAGTCGCGGGCGGCCTTTACCTGCAAGTGGGTGCGCACCCGGGCCAGCATGATGGACGGGCTGACCGGCTTGGTGATGTAGTCCACGGCCCCCAGTTCAAGGCCGATGCGCTCGTCGTCCTCTTCCGACAGGGCGGTGAGAAAGATCACCGGCACGTCCGCCGTGCCGGGCAACTCCTTCAGTTTGCGCAGCACCGCGTAGCCGTCCATGCCGGGCATCATGATATCCAGCAGCACGAGGTCCGGCGGGCTGCCGGAGGACAGGATGCGCAGGGCCTTTTCTCCACTGTTGGCCACCTTGACCCGGTAGGCGTCCTTCAGCAGGTCGCTGAGCAGGGTCAGGTTGTCGGCGGTGTCGTCCACCACCAGCACGGTGCGCCGGGTGTCGTCAGCAGGAAGGGGGGGAAGGGGAGTGTCGGTCATGGCTGCCTCGCGTGGCTGGGGTGACATTCGTGCCGGGCATGGGGACTCGTTACGGAAAGGGCCAGTGGGACAGTGGGACAGTGGGACCGTGGGACCGGAAGGCAGGGGGGCTGGAGGGGGGGCGAGCAGCGGCCTGACTCCCGGTGCGGCTGTTTGTCGCCCGCTCAGCCTTCGCGCGCGGGCCGGGCCGAGCGCAGCATTTCCAGGGCGGTTTCGAACTCGAAGGCGCGCAACGCCTCGCCCATGCCGACCACCAGGGCCTGCCCCAGGGCGGCGCGCAGGGCCTCTGCGTGGGTGTTGAAAAGGTCGACGGCTTCGCTGTCGTCTTCCTCGATGAGCGTTTCCAGCCGGTCAAGCAGCGTGTCTGGCAACGTGTCTGGCAACGTGTCGGGCACGGCGTGCGGGGGCCCTTCTGGCAGGTCACTGCCCGTCAGGTTCCTGTCCGGTCCGGCGGGCGTATCCGGCGCGGCGTTTGGCGCATTGCCGTCCGCGTCCCCGGGAGCATGGGGGCTGGTGGTGCCCTCCGGGCCGGGGGGCGCGTCATCCAGCAGGCGGTGCATGGCCCGCACCGCCTCATCCAGCGAGGTGCGCAGCAGCGCCAGCACCTCTGCCGCGCGCGCGGTGGGGGCCTCGTGGCGCAACACCCCTTCCAGGTCGGCGGCATGGGCCTGCACCGTACGTGCGCCCAGGGTACCAGCCACGCCCTTCAGGGTGTGCGCCTCGCGCGTGGCCGCTGCCCCGTCGCCGGACTGGATGAACCCGGCGATGCGCGTGGCAGCGTCGGCGTGCTGGGAAACAAAGCGCCGCAGCAGCGTGTGGTAGGTGGCCTGCTTGCCCAGTACCCGGCGCAGTCCCGCCTCGGGATCAAGAACGAGCCGGGCCTCGTCCTGCCTGTCTTGCCGGTCCTGCAAGTCCTGCCGGTCCTGCAAGTCCTGCCGGTCCTGCAAATCTGGGCGGGGCACGGGCGGCATCCCGTGGGATGCGCCGGGCGCTGTGTCTGATGGCGCGCCGGGGGGCATGCCGGTGGCGGGTGTGTCCGCCGTTTCGCCCAGTTGCGTCTCGTCCCGTGCCTCCGCACTGGCCCGCCGGGGCAGCCAGCGGATCAGCGCCGCGAACAGTTCGTCCGGGTCGATGGGCTTGGCCACGTGGTCGTTCATGCCCGCCGCCAGGCATGCCTCGCGGTCGCCCTGCATGGCGTTGGCGGTCATGGCCACGATGGGCAGGCTGCTGGCCCCCTGGGTGCGGCGGATGGTCCGGGTGGCCTCGTATCCGTCCATGACGGGCATCTGCACGTCCATCAGCACCAGGTCGTAGCCGCCCTCAGTGACCATGCGCACCGCCTGCGCCCCGTCTTCCGCCGCATCGGGGACCAGGCCCGCCTCGGCCAGCAGGCCCATGGCCACCTCGCGGTTCAGTTCGTTGTCCTCCACCAGCAGCACGCGCGCGCCCCGTACGCCGTCGAGCATGGCGGGCCGGGTGTCCGGCGGCGGCACGGCGGCCCGTGGCACGGGAAGCACCGCGCCCAGCAGGCGCATGACCGTGTCGAACAGCAGGGATGGCTGTACCGGCTTCACCAGCACGGCGGCCACCCCCACCCCCTCGGACGCGGCGAAAATTTCTTCGCGCCCGTGCGCGGTAACGATGGCCACGGGCAGGTCCGGCGTCAGGGCGCGGATGTTGCGGGCCGTCTCCAGCCCGTCCATGCCGGGCATCTGCCAGTCCAGGAAGACCATGCCGAAGGGAGTGCCCGACGTCTGGGCCTCTTGCAGCAGGCGCAACGCGGCCTCGCCGCCGTCCGCCTCCACCGCGCGGAAGGTCATGCCTTCCAGTAAGTGGGCCAGCACCATGCGGGCCTGGGGGTTGTCGTCCACCACCAGCACCCGCAGGCCGCGCAGGTCGATGCGCGGTACCAGCGCCCTCCGCCCGGTGCCCAGCCCCAGCCGGGCCGTGAACCAGAAGGTGCTGCCCCCGCCGGGGGTGCTGTCCACGCCCACGTCGCCGCCCATCAGGTCGGCCAGTTTCTTGGCGATGGCAAGGCCAAGGCCGGTGCCGCCGTACTTGCGGGTGGTCGAGGTGTCCGCCTGCTGGAACGAGACGAACAGCCGGGCCTTCTGCTCGTCGGTGAGGCCGATGCCCGTGTCGCGCACGGCAAAGCGCAGCAGCACATCGGTATCGCCTGTTTCCAGCGTTTCCACCCGGACCACGATTTCGCCGTGCTCGGTGAATTTCACCGCGTTGTTGGCGTAGTTGATGAGAATCTGACCCAGGCGCAGCGGGTCGCCCCGCAGCATGGGGGGCACGTCGGTCGCCACGTCGAGCACGAATTCCAGCCCCTTGGCGGCGGTTTTTTCCGAGACGAGGTTGGCCACGGTGTCGAGCACGGTTTCCAGTTCGAACTCGGTGTGCTCCACCGTCAGCTTGCCCGCCTCGATCTTGGAGAAGTCGAGGATGTCGTTGAGGATGCCCAGCAGGTGCTGCCCGGAGGCGCGTATCTTGCGCACGTAGTCCGCCTGGCGCGGATCCAGTTCCGTCTTCAGGGCCAGGTGGGCCATGCCGATGATGGCGTTCATGGGGGTGCGGATTTCGTGGCTCATGTTGGCCAGGAAATCGCTTTTGAGCTGCGTGGCTTCTTCGGCCACTTCCTTGGCCCGGCGCAGTTCGGCCTCTGCGCGCTTGCGCTGGGATATGTCGCGCAGGGCGCCGCAGGCGCTCATGGGGTGCCTGTCGGACGGGGGCAGCTTGCTGAGGCTGATTTCCAGCGGCAGGCGGGTGCCGTCCTTGCGCACGCCCACCACCTCGCGCTCGTGGCCGATGACCTGGAGCGGCGAGGCCAGAAAGTCGTTGCGCAGCTTCACGTGGCGTTCGCGTACTTCTTCAGGCAGGAATTGTTCTACCAACTGCCCGGCAAGTTCGCCCGTCTCGTAGCCCAGCAGCCGTTCAAGCTGCGGGTTGCACAGCACGATGCGCCCCTCTCCGTCCACCACCACCATGGCGTCCGGGGCGGAATGCACGATGCCCCGGTACCAGGCCTCGGTATCCTTCAGTTCCGCCTGCTGCTCCTTGAGCTCGGTAATGTCGTTGATCAGGGTGACCCGGCGGGGGGTGATGTCCTTGTCGCCGATGAGCGCGCAACGCACGTCGGCCCAGCGCACCTCGCCGTCGGGGCGCAGGTAGCGGTGCTCTGCCCGTACGGTAAGGGTGGAACGCGTCGGGTCCGGACCTTCGGCATCCTGCCCGGCATGCTCCGGGCTGCCGTATTGCAGGTGGGCATATTCCGGCTTGTCGGGGTCCAGGCGGCCCAGCAGGGCTTCCAGCGCTTCCCGGTCGTCGGGGTGAAAGAAGTCCTCAAGGTCACGCCCGCGCAGTTCCGGTTCGCTGATGCCGATGAAATCGATGAAGGCAGGGTTGGCCCTGTCGATGCCAAGTCCCTTGCGTTCGCTGACGATGCCGATGCCCGCCGTTTCGAACACGGCGCGAAAGAAGGCCTCGCTGCGGCGCAGGAGTTCTCGGCTTTCCTCCAGTTCCGTTGCCTGGGTGCGGGTCTGCTCCAGCAGGCTGCGGGTGTGCAGGTTGCGCTCCAGCACTTCCTGCGACAGGGCGGCCATGGGCAGCATGTCCTCGAACAGGGTGGCGGCGCGCGGGGGCAGCGGTCCCAGGGTGGCCAGTTCCAGCACGCCCAGCAACCGTTCGCCCAGCAGCAGCGGATAGGCCCGCAACGAGGCGGGGTGCACGTCGCCGAGCCCGGTGGCGAAACGCAGGGTTTCCCCTTCCGGCGGCGTGAGTTCCACCGGCACGCGCATGGCCGCGCAACGGCCAACCAGCCCATCGTCCTTGGCAATGCTGGCGGGCGGACCGCCGACGATGCCCCCCAGCGAGGCCACAAGGTCCAGGTGCACGCCATCGTCGTTGGGCACGTACAGCGCCGCGTAGGGGGCGCCGGAAACTTGCGCGACCACGGCGGACAGGCGCTGGCCGAAGGAATCCAGGTCACCCGCCTGTTGCAGGGCGGTGGCCGTTTCGGACATCTGGGCCTTGATCCAGCGCTGCTGTTCCATCTGGCGTGAAACGCCCCGCAAGACTTCCAGCGAGCGGGCCATGGCCCCCATTTCGTTGCGTTCCTCGCCGTAGGGTACCTGCACGTCCAGGTCGCCGTCGGCCAGTGCCTTGACGCAGCTGGTCAGGGCCAGCAGGCGTCGCCGGATGCTCCAACTGACAAGATAGGTGATGGCGATGACCATGGCGCAGAACAGCCCGTACGCCGCAGTGGCCTTGAGCTGCATGGTATGGTTTTCCGCCACCGAGGACTGGAAGAAATGTTCCGCCGTGGATCGGGCCGCGTGCATCAGGTCGTCGATGGCGTGCACCAGCCGATCGGCCGGGTTCTCGGGCGAGGATTCGGTAAGCCGCCACGCTTCCTGTATCTCGCGGTTTTCGGCCAGGGCCATGGCTCTGTCGCGCATGGACAGGAAGTCGTCGTAACGGCTTGCCATGGCGTCGATGAGGGCCGGGTTGCCCCGGAAGTTGACGCGCACGGCCTCCATGCAGTCGTGGAACAGGCGTTCCTCGCGCCGCAGGGTGGTCATCTGTTCGGCCTTGATGGACTCATCCACCTCGATGATCTGCTCGCGCATGGCCGCACGCATGCGCTCCACGCTTTCCTTGGCCTGTTGCAGGCTGCTGGTGGCGATGAAGGTGTGCCGATAGACGGTGTTGGCGTCTTCGGCCATGTCGCGCATAAGGCTCAGGGTGCTGTAGCCGAGCACGATGCTGAAGGCGACGATGAGCAACGTGCCGATGAGCAGCCGCTGGAAGACGGAAAGATGGCGGAACAGCATGGGGCCCGAGGGGGTGGGCATGGCGGGGCTCCTTCCGGCCGTAGGGATGCCCGCGAGGCCGGGCGGGGATACGTGGGGCAGTATAGGCGAGTGCGGGGAATATTGTCCAGAAGGAGGGAAATAACGAGGTGGGGGGCACGGTAAGGGGGGGCGATGGCGACGGGGGATGGCGGCGCGGAAATCCGGGCCTGGGGAGCCATGCAGGGGCGGGGCTGGCCCTGCGCAGGGATACGCTGGCCGATGACGTGCCAGGGATGGCTGGCAGTGGTGGTGGCCCCGTGGGCGGTGAATACCCGGTGGGTGTCCGGTGGAAGCCGGGGGGGGCGATGGGGGGCAGACAACGCCGCGTCGGCCAGATGAACCCGGGGGACAGTCCGGCTGGCCGGGGCGCCAGATCATTCGGGCAGGACGCTCCACAGGCGATACACGGCGGCTTCCGCCGCTGTCGCATCGCGCGCGTCACGGGCCAGGGCCAGGGCCTCGGCGTTTGTGGCGGCGGGGTCGTGGCGCGTGGCACCGTCCACGGGGTGCCAGCGGATCAGGAACGACGGCGCGGGGTTGGGGCCGCGCCCTTCGGACCACACGGGGCGGTCGCCGACATTGGGGCGGTGGCGGTGGGACTGCGGCGGCTCGGTCCGCCAGGTGCTGGCGTGCGCGCAGGAATCCGTGGAGACGGCGGATTGTGCCGGGCAGGGAAGCGCCTGGGGCGCAGGCGAATGCGGCGCGGGCAGAATGGGGGTGGCGTGCATGGGACCTCCGTGTTCCGATGTGGAAAACGTATTCGCACAAAATGTGCGAGTGGTCCAGCAGAGTGCGCCGCAAGGGATGGGGAACGAGGCCACCGGGAGTGGTATCCGGGGGCTGTGGCCGGGGCGTGACGGGTGGCAGGGGGCGCGACGGGCACGACCAACCGCTGTGGGCATGCCGGTACCGGACGGGCGGCAAGATTGGACGCTGGGCTACAGTTCCTTGCCCGCCCAGATGACCCGACCGATGACTTCCCATTGCAGGGTGTCGTCGCGCGGGTCGATCTCGATGTCCTGATAGGCGAATTCCGGGTTGTCCCCCCGGAAGTGATAGCGCCCCGGCGTGCGGGAAAACCGTTTGATGTAGATCTCGTCCTGCACGCGCAGCACGTAAATACGGTCTTCCGCCAGTGCATGGTCGTGCTGGTTGACCAGCACCAGGTCGCCGTCGTGCAGGGTGCGTTCCATGGAACGGCCCATGACCTCCATGAGACACAGGCCGGTGGTGGACCGTGCCCGACCCAGCACCCAGTCCAGCCGGAAGGCATGCTGCTCCTGTGGGCGCCCGCCGGTCTGCAACGAGCCGCCGCCCGCGCTGGGGCGTGCCTCCGCCCTGTCCACCAGGACGAATTCTTCGGCCAGACGCCGGGCTTCTTCCGGCGCCTCCGGTTGCCCGGCGGACGGGCGCGGGGTCTCCCCGTAGGGGCGCAGCATGCGTTCGTGCAGGCCGCGCCGGTGCGACGGCCCGCCGGTGACGGAAATGCGGTCCAGGTGCTCGGTGAGCCGCGCGAGATTGGTGCGGCTGGGAAACCGCTCGCCGTTCTTCCAAGCGTAGACGGTGCGCTCGCTGACCCCCGCGATTTCCGCAAGGCGCTTCACGCCACCCACGCTGTGCAGCGCGTCGATGACGTACTCCCGAAGCTCGTCCCAGTCGGTTCCCGTGGAATCGTACTCGTTCATGCATGTGATGTTAGCACATTCTGTGCGGATGTCCATGAAAAATTGCCATCGGTGTACCGATACTCTTGACGTTTGTGTGCGAAGTATGAAATATCTGTGCGCACGACAGGTCGCGACCCTTGATGTCCTTGTGCGGCGCCGTGTGGCCTGCCGATCTGGGTGGTGAAGCGGGTGGGAGATCGGGCCGGTTGCCAGCGGGAGCGGCGAAACGGCGATTCAATAGGATAACTGATACAGCTGTCGTCCGACCGGGAGGTTTCCACGTGGATGGTTCCGGTTCTGGGGCAACGAGAGGGTTGGGAATGTACGCGATGTCACGCGGTGGCCGGTGCGCCGTATGCGGTAGCTCGTCCGGCATGGAAGATGCCGCGGTGGTGGCTGGCGTGGTGCTGTGCCCGGCTTGTGCCGAGGGATGCAGCCTGCATGACCGGCGGCTGCCCATGATGTTCATCGAGGTTGACGAGCACCGGCGACTGCTTGGTCTGTACCATGCAAGCCACGACGAGGCCCGCCACCCCACGCCCGAGACTGCGCGCGCCCGGCTGCGCGCACTGGAGGCGTGCAACCGTTTTTTTGAAGGAGGTGCGTCATGCCGATAGTGACTTGCCTGCATTGCGGTACTCCGTTTTCCGTCAATCCGGCTCGGCTGCTGCACGGTCGGGGGCGGTATTGCAGCCGGGCCTGCCATGCGGCGGCGCGGACCCTGGAACGCCCCGAACGTTGCCAGTTGTGCGGGGGAGCCATGCCGCCGGGGCGCGCCCATCGCCGCTACTGCTCGCGGGAGTGCGTATCGCTGGCCGCCGCCGGGCAGGCCCGGCCGCAGCCACGCGACTGCGCGGTGTGCGGGCGCAGGTTCACCCCCGCCACGCTGCGGGACAGGTTTTGCGGACCCGGCTGCGAGGCGGCGGCGCATGGCATGGATCACGGGTTGTTCGAGGACCCGTGGGCCTCGGGGGACATTCCGCCGGATTGCTATGGCCGCGACCTGTTCCGCATGCCGGACATGGTGCTTGGATTCTGAGGCCCGCCGAAGGGCGAACGGTCGTTACCGGCGAGGGGATTCATGCCGGTTGGCCGCCACACGGCGAGCACGCCGTCCGGCGCGCCCCGCGCCGGTACGGGATATGCCGACCCGCGTGAGCAACGCGACGCGGCTGGTGCGACGTGGACCGTCGCAGAGGAGGATGCCGCATGGCGGCTGTGAACAGAGTGATGCTGCTCGGGCGCGTGATGGCCGCGCCCCGGCCCGTAGCCGGTACATCGGGTGATTGCGTGCTGTTTTCCGTCAGCACCGAGGGCGCCGGACAGGACGACGCGGGCCAGCGGCACCGGGTGCGCGTCACCGGCGACCAGGCCGCATGGTGCCTTGCGCGGTTGCGGCGCGGCATGCTGGTGCACGTGGAGGGAGAATTGCTGGCCTGCGCGCAGGGGGGGGAAGCCTGCGCCGTGGTGGCGGCGTGGCTGGTCCAGGCCGTGGAGAACGACCAGCGTTCGGGGGCGCCCGTACATCCGCCTGCACATCCGCCTGCACATCGGCCCGTGCGTGCGGCTCTGCAACCCGCCGTATTTTCCGCCGCGTTTCCCGGCGTGCGGGACGATGCCCCACTGCCCGGTGCGCACTGCGCCCGGTCGGAACCCCTTGATCGCGGGACCGATGAACATGCCGGTGGCGATGCTGGCGCATTGTCGCTGCCGTGGCGGCGTGCTCCGGATATGGCCGGTGGCGTGCCGGGCATGCCGTCATGGCGCATGCATTGAGGTAAGCGGGCCGGTGCGTGGTGGAGGCGGCCGGTGTCGGGCGCCCGTGAAGCAACGTCAGACGCGGTCGAGGTGCCGCGAAACAGAGAGGAAGGACGCATGCAGGGCGCGCAGCAACAGCGACAACTGTCTTTGCACGATCACGTTCCGGAGGTGGCCCGGATGCCTCGCGGCATCTGCGGATGCGAGGAATCCGGGGTCTTGGGGGGCCGGCCGGAGGCCTCGCTGCCCTGGGGATGCCGGACAGGTATCCACCGGGCGGTTGCGGGCCGGGAGACGGCGCGCGATTCCGTCCCGGGACAGGGGCGGGGGGGGATGCACGGGCAGCCGTTCGTGCTGGTGGGGCTGGACGCCATTGGCCGCGCCGTGGGCGCGGGGCAGGGCGCGGTGAAGCGTTGGATTCGCGAGGATGGATTTCCTGCCCGCAGATGCTCGGACGGTACCTACCGGGCCGATCCCGACGCGGTACGGCGATGGTTTTGGGGAGGGCATGAAGCAACCCCGTGCGGAGTATACCATCCCGGCAGCGCAGCAGAAAATTCTTCCGGAACGGTCGGGGACGGCATTGCCCATAGCGCCCGTGGCGACGGGCCGGGGCGCGGGCACTAGCCGGAAGCCCGGCCCGTGCGGCACCGGAAGCCGGTGTGGCAGTGCCCGGACTTCCGGAACTTGCGTGGCCGGGCGGCAGATTGCCGCCCGGCCACGCTGCATTGCTTTTGCCCCGGTGACGGCAGCCTTTATTGCCCCTGAATGGTCACGTTGAATTCGTCGTCCACGGCCACCTTGACGTTGGCCGTGATGCCGATCCAGCGCGAGGCCGCCACGGTAAGCGCGGGCAGGGCACTCTGGATGTCACGCGAACTGCCGGTGCTGGTCACCACCACCTTCCACAGCACGGGGCCGGTAAGTTCGCTCGGAGAGGGCAGGCCCTCCATCGTGCCCAAGGGGGTGCCGTAGGGCGGGCGGGCGTACTCGGGCAGGTCCGTGGGGGGGGCGGAAGCAGTGCCTGCGGGGGGTGCCGGGCGTGCGGCTTCGCCAGCGGGATCCGCGCTGCCCGGCGGCATGAGGGGGGCGGGCGGTGGTGCGCCCTGCTGGCCAGGGGCCACAGGCCCCGGTGCCTTCCGCACGGTTGCACCTGAACCGGTCGTGTCCTGCCCGATCATGTCTTGTCCGATCATGTCCTGCCCGGCCCGGCTCGAAGATGGCGTTTCCTGGACGGCGCCATGGCCGGAGCGCAGGTCGCGGGCCTCTATGGACAGGGTGCGGGTATGCACCACCGTCATGGGCGGTGGGTAGCCGTAGCCGGTGCCGAACCCGCGATAGCCGCCGTAGCCCCAGCCGCCGTAGCGGCTGCCGTAGGCCCCGCCGTACCATGGCCACGAACCGTAACCGACGCCGATGCCCACGGTCGGTCGTGAGGAATACGACGGGTCCGGCACCTCGTGCGGGCCGTCCACCTTCCATTCCACCACCACGGCCATGTCCGCCGCCTCCGGGCTGGCGGCCTCGCGGTAGCCGTGCCCTGTGAGCACGGCGCGCAGCCGCTGGGTGGACTGGCGAAACATGTCGGCGTTGATGGCGTTCAGCGTGGAAAGCGCGGTGCCGGGCACCAGCACGTAGCTTTGTCCGGCCTTGCGAAAGCCGGGGGCCGACACGGCCTGCACGTCTGCCTTCATGCGCGGGGCGCACCCTGTGACCAGCAGCACGCCCATGAGGAGCAGGCAGACGAGAAGGCAGATCCGCAGGCGCGGGATGTCCGGCGGGCGGAGGGCAAAGCGGGCGTTTTGGCCGGTCAGGCCGGTCCCGCCGGTCCCGCCGGTCCAGTCGGTCCAGCCGGTTCGGCCGGTTCGGCCGGTTCGGCCAGTCGGGGCGATCTGGGCGATCATGGGATGTCCTTTGCCATGCGGCAGGTGATGTCCGTCGCTGAGGCCCGAAGTGTCCGTTGCGTAGGGGGGCAGGTCGCTCGCCCTGTTCCCGGAAGGGGCATGGGCCTCGGACTCAATGTGTCGCGGCCACGCGACGGTCGAATGGACCTCTGCTTTCCGGAATATGTGCATGCAAGCGGGGGCTGTCCATGCACCTGCCGCCGGAAGGTGGGGGGCGGAGGATGCGTTGGGGGACGCCCCGCAGGCGCGGCGCGGCATGATGGGGCGTGTCCAGGCCCTGTCGGTGTGTGGGGGGATGGGAGATTCTGCGCGGATTCCGCATGCATGCGGGCACGGGGGCACTGGAGATAGCGCGCGCGTGGGCCTTTGCCGCGCCGTCCGCCGTTCCTGGCCATCCAGGTCGCACCCCTCCCATGCCGACTACGCCCTTAGCAACGGTCCTAGCGCTGCCGCAGGGGCAGGGTGAACGTGAAATGCGCCCCCTTGCCCGGTTCGGAGTGCAGGGCAAAGCTGCCGCCATGGTTGTGGGTGATCAGGAAGTACGACACCGACAGGCCAAGGCCTGTGCCTTCACCGGGGGGCTTGGTGGTGTAGAAGGGATCGAAGACGCGGGCGCGCACCTCGGGCGTCATGCCCGGCCCGTTGTCGCTCACGGTCACCGCCACCAGGTCGTGGTGACGTTCGGTGCGGATGGTCAGGGTGGGCGGCGCGCCGTCGGGCGGCGGCATGGTGGCAAGGGCCTGGGCGGCGTTCTTGAACAGGTTCAGCAGTACCTGCTCCACCTCGGTGGGCAGGCAGGGCACCGGCGGCAGCATGGGGGAGTACTGGCGCACTATGCGCATGGTGCAGAAGTCGTAGAGCTTTTTCAGGTCGTAATCGTTGGCGGCCAGTTCCAGGGTGTTCTCGATGAGCCGGTGCAGGTCCTGCGGCATGAATGCGCCGTCGGTGCGGCGACTGAAGTCGAGCATGTTGGCCACGATGTGCGCGGCCCGCGCGCCAGAAGCGGCGATGTCGTCGAGCATGCGCAATATCTCGCGCCGCTCCAGGTAGCCGCGCACCTGGCCCAGGGTCAGCCCGGCCTCGCGGGCGGCGGATTCGTTGTCGGGCCGTCCCGTTTCCACCCGGCGGCGCATGTTCTGCACCGCCTGCAGGATGCCGCCGAGAGGGTTGTTGATCTCGTGCGCCATGCCCGCGGCAAGGCCGCCCACGGTCAGCATCTTTTCCGTCTGGATCATCATCTCGCGGATGCGTTCGCGCTCGGTCACGTCGTCAACGCGGATGACGGCGCCCTGCGTGCCGTTGGCCACCAGGGGAAAGACCGTCACGTCCTCGTAGCGCACCATGTCGCCATCTGGGTGCAGCAGGCGCTGTCCGTCGCGCACCTGGCCGTCTTCCAGCGCCTCGAACACCAGCGGCTTCAGCTTTTCCAGCCGGGGAAACACCTCGCCCAGGGGGCGCCCCACGGCCTCGCCGGCAGCCTGGCCGGTGGCGTCCGCAGCGTGGCGGTTCCAGTGGGTGACCAGTCCTTCCGGTGATACGCCGACGATGACCGAGGGCATGGAATCCAGGGTGTTGGCCAGCAGGTTGCGCAACCGCCGCAACTGCCGTTCCGAGGCGGCCCGGCGACGCATCATGTGGGCCAGCACGAGGATGGTGGACGCCAGCGAAACCACGAACAGGATCAATACGTTGATGTGGACGCGGTAGGTTCGGTAGAGCGAGAAGGGGCGGTCCACCACGGTGCTGCCAGCGGGCAGGCTGCTTTCGGATATGCCCCACCGCGCCAGCGCGGGGGCACGGTACACGAAGCGGTTCACCCCTTCCGCCTGCACGGGAATGTCTTCGACGCGCGAGCCGGAAATGACCCGCAAGGCCATGCGGCCCAGCGCCTCTGCCTGAAAGGCCGCCCCGGATACCTTGCCGCCCACGGTGGCGCCGTTCAGGTTGAAATCGACAAGGCAGTGCACGGGCACGTGGGCGGCAGCGGCGATGCGTTCGCCCATGTCCTCGAAGGTGGTGGCATACCCCACGCTGTCGGTAAAATAGACGCCCAGCAGCACGGCCGCGTCCGGCGGCAGGGTGGCCAGTCGCGAGAGCAGGTCGTCGAAGGGCAGCGGCGGGAATTCGTGCACCTGCACGCCGCCGGGCAGGTCCGCAAGTTGCCCCCGCATGTCGCGGGCCACGGCCTGCCCGGTCTCCGTGTGGTCGTTGACGAGAAAGAGGTTGCGCGTGCCGGGGTGCATCCCCAGCAGGGCCAGCGCGGTCTCGCGCGCGGAAAAGGTGCTCAGCACGCCCGAAAGGCGGGGAATGGCCGCCACCAGGCTGTCGTGGAAATGGTTCACTCCGCAGAACAGCACGGGCACGCCGGGAAACAGCGCGGCGTGGTGCGCCTCCAGAAAGTCGAGGGCATCGTCGTCGCTGGTCAGGATGAGGGTGGGGGTGCGCCCGGCGTATTTCAGGGCCAGCACGGCGGCAAAGGCCCCAAGGTATTCCGGGGTGTGCACGCGCTTGGAGTCCAGGTTTTCCACGCGCAGGGCGATGTGGTTCTCCGTGGGGGCCAACATGCGTTCCACCGTGTCGGTGATTTCGCGCACCCGGCCCATGCCCTGCTCGTAGGAATGCAGCAACAGTACCAGGTGTCGGCCATCCTGTACGCCGCGTGCGGTGATGGCATCGGCCAGGGTCTGGACCACGGAATCGGCCACCGAACGGGCCACGGCTTCCGGCGTGGCGTTGGCCTGAACATTGTCCTGTACGGTGCCCCGCGTCCCGGTCAGCGTCCCGGTCAGTGGGGCGGCCAGTGGGGCGGCCAGTGGGGCGGTTAGTGGCGCGGCATCGGCGTGACGGGGCTCCGTCCCCGTCCCGGCATCGGCGGCGCGGGCAACGGGAATCGCCGGGGTTGCGCACAGGCAGGCGAGCATGCAGGCCAAAAGGCAGGCGCACGACAGGGCGCGTGCCAGCCGGGGCCACCTTCGGGCGCGAGGGATGGCGGCGCTCATGACGTGCCCCCCAGCGGCAGCGTGAAGGTGAAGGTGGCACCCTGGCCGGGTTCGGAAGCCACGCTGAACGTGCCCTTGTGGTTCTGGGTGATGATGAAGAACGCCACTGACAGCCCGAGCCCGGTGCCTTCTCCGGGCGGGCGGGTGGTGTAGAACGGGTCGAAGACTCTGGTGCGCACCTCCGGTGGCATGCCGGGGCCGTTGTCGGCGACGGAAATGGCCACCCCTTCCGGGTGCTGTTCGGCCCGTATGGTGATGGTGGGGGGCGCGCCGTCCGGCGGGATGAAGCCTGCCAGGGCCTGGGCGGCGTTGCGCAGCAGGTTCAGCAGCACCTGCTCCACCTCGGTGGCCAGGCAGGCGGGCCGTGGCAGGTCGGGCGGGATCCGGACGTCCACCCTCAGCCTGCGGAAATCGTGATTCTTGCGAAAGCTGTAGTCATTGGCGGCAAGGTCCACGGCGGTGGTCACCAGCGTGCCGATGTCGCATTCCATGTGCGACGAGGTGCTGCGGCGGCTGAAATTGAGCATGTTGGCCACGATGCGGGCGGCCCGCAGCCCCGCTTCGCGCACCCCGGCGGCCATGCGCAGCACGCCGCGCCGTTCCAGGTAATCGCGCACCTGCTCCACGGTGCAGCCCAGGGCCTGGGCCGCCTCGTCGTTGGCGGCGCGCCCCGGTTCTACGCGGCGCAGCACGTTCTGCACTGCCTGCAGGATGCCCCCGAGGGGGTTGTTGATTTCGTGGGCCATGCCCGCCGCCAGCCCGCCCACCGACAGCATGCGCTCGGTCTGGATCATCATTTCGCGCACCCGTTCGCGCTCGGTCACGTCGTCCAGGCGGATTACCGCGCCCTCCATGCCGTTGGCGGCCAGGGGGAACACGGTGACGTCCTCGTACCGGGGCACGCCGTTGTCGGTGCGGGTCATCCGTTCACCGCGCACGGGTGTCTGCTTGTCCAGGGCTTCATGCACGCGCGGCAGTTGCGGGGCTAGGCGTGGAAAGACATCTTCAAGGCTGCGCCCCAGGGCCTCGGCAGGTTCCACGCCGGACATCAGCACCGCCTGGCGGTTCCACTGGATGATGCGCCCCTCTGGCGAGACGCCCACCACCACCGAGGGCATGGAATCAAGAATGTTGCCGAGCAGGTTGCGCAGCTTGCGCAGTTCCGCCTCTGTTCGTGCCCTGTGCCGCATGACGATCACCAGCGCCGCGATGGTGACGAGCATGGCCGCCACGAAGAACCCGGCCACATGGATTTCGCGGGAATAGGCACGATAGGCGGAGAAGGGGCGTTCCACCACCTCGCTGTCGGGGGGGAGCGAGGCTTCGCTGATGCGCCAGCGCCGCAACTGGGTGTAGTCGAAGCGGAATTCGCCCGGCCCGCGCCGGACGGGGATGGCCCCCGGGTCTTCGCCCGCCAGGATGCGCCGCCCCAGTTCAGCCATGATGCGCCCCTGCGACTGGCCGGTGATCAGCTTGCCCCCCACCATGTTGCCGCCAAGGTTGAAGCCCATGGTGCAGTACACCGGCACCCTGGCCGCAGCGGCAATGCGCAGGCCCGCCTCCTCGTAGGTCACGATGCGTTCGGATGCGTCGGAATAGTACACGCCGAGCAGCACCACGGTTTCCGGTCCCAGGGCGGCCACCTGCCGCAGCAGGTCGTCCATGGGTACGTCGGAATTCCAGCGCAGCCGAACGCGCCCTTCCAGCGGGCGCAACGCTTCGGCCAGTTCCGCCGCCGTGGAGCGGCCGCTTTCCGTGTAGTCGTTGATGACGAAGATTTCTTCCACGCCGGTGTGGGCGCGCAGCAGGAATTGCGCGGTCTCGTAAGGATAGTGTTCCTCGGTGACGCCGGTCACCCCGGTCATGCCCTGCACGCGCGCCTGCGTGAAGTTGTTGGCGCCGCCGAAAACCACGGGTACGCCGGGAAAGAGCGCGTCGCGGTAGCGGCGCAGGAAGTTCAGGGCATGGTCGTCGGAACACAGCAGCAGCGCGGGGCGCACCGTGGCGTACTTGGCGCGTAGCATGGCGGCATAGGCGGCGAAGTAGGCATCGTCGTGCACCGCCTTGGCATCCATGTTCTCCACCCGCAAAAGCACGTTGCCGCCCGGCGGTGCCAGGTCGGCCTCCACCTCGGCGGTGAGTTCGCGCACCCAGTGCATGCGCTGGTCGTAGGAGTTGATGAGCAGGGCCTGCACCGGCGGGGTGGCGGGCAGGGCATAGGGATCGGCGAAGGTGATGGCGCCCAGCAGGGCGCAGCCGCCAAGCAGCAAGGCGGGGAGCAGCCAGCGCAACGAGCCGGGCCGGAATCCGCGCGGAGCGGTGCGGCCCGTTCCCCGGTCGGATGCCGCTTCCGATGCCGTCTCGGGCACCGTGCCTGCCAGGGCCGGGTCGTGGCCTGTCTCGCAGCCCGGCGACGGTTCGCTGCCGGTGGCGGAGTCGTGGGTCTGGAAACGCCCGGGCTGAGCGTGGCGCGAAGCGGGCATGGAGTGCACTCGTGCTGCATGGGGTGAACGTGGAACTTCATCCAGTATTGGCAGAACGCGCTGGCGAACGCAACGGGTAACGCCACAAAGGGCGAGCCCGCGAGAGGGGGGAGGTGTGGGCGAACCCGTGAGGGGGGGAGGTGCGGGCGAACGAGCCGAACGGATATGGCGGCGCACGGCCCCGGTGGATGCGCCGGGGTGCTGCGTGGTCGAATGGAGTACCGCCCGACGGGCACGGGCAGCGTGCAACCCGTCGGGCAGGGGGGGGCGGCCATGGACGACAGCCGGTGCGCGGGGGCGGGGGAGGGAGAGGATGACGGCGGGGTGCTGCTTCTAGCTGCCTGGGGGGCAGGTGGCACGTGCGGCGGCCTCTGCCCGGCGCAGCAGTTGGGCAAGCACCAGGGCGGGCAGGCGGACGTAGTACCAGTCGGTGATGGTGGTGCCATCGGCGGGCAACCATTCGCCGCTCCGCTCGAAATGGTCGAGCAGGGCCTGTTCGGCATCGTGCGGGGGGTCTTCCGGCGCGCGCAGGCTGCGTTCACGGAACAGGGCGGCCATGTCCTCCACCAGCATGAAGGCGGCATCGTCCAGTTGACCGTCCGCTGGCCCGGCCGGTGGGTTCGCCTGGGCTGCCGTGGAAGCCAGCATGGCCACCGTGGCGGCGAAGTGCGCGGCAAAGGCGTTGGGCCGGACGATGAGCCGGTCGTACTGCTCGGCGTTGGCGGCAAGGCTGCGCAGTCCGGTGGCGCACAGCGCGCGCAGGGCGTGGGGGCCAGTCGTACCAGCGGCGCAGGTTGCCTGCCCGGACGCGCATGGCGAAGAGTCCAGCCACGCCGCCAGGGCCAGCATTGCATCGCGCAGGCGCACGAAGGAATGGGCGGGAGTGGTATTCATGGAAAGCGTTATAGCTTTTTATATATAACCATGCAACTGCAAATGTGCGGCAGGGGGGCGTCTGTCGCGCCGGGGCAAGGTCAGCGGGTGCGATGCGCAGTGCCCCGCCGGAGTATGGTGGCATTGGGGCCTCCCCCACTTTCCATGTGGTGCGTTCTCGGCTACAATTGCGTAAATGCACAGTGTGCGGACCGGCGTCTGCCTGCCCGCATCGGGTTCGTGCCATCCGGGCACCGGGTGCGGAGCCGTGGAATGGACGACGTCGGCAACTGGCCAGCCGTTCGCATCCGGGCACGGCATGTCCGAACCGGGCACGGCATTCCGAATCGGGCACGGCATGTCCGAAGCATGGCCGGAGTCCGACCGGCAACCGGCTGGAGCCTGGTCGGCAGTGGTCCAGTCAACCCAGACGTGTCAGCCGGGACAGGCGGAATGGACGAGCCCGAGCGCAGGAACAACTACAGGGTGGACGCCCCGCCGGGCTTTCTGCGCGAAGTGGCCCTGTGGTCCGGTCGGAATGGTGCCGATGGCCGCCTGACGCTGGAAGACCTGGGTGCGCCCGACGTGCTGGGGCTGGCTGGTGCGGGTGGTATTGCCCTGACGGACGTGAGCACGCGGGGGATGCGCCTGCGCCTTTCGATGGATGTCGCGCAATGTCTGGGCCTGACGTCGGAAGGGCGGATGCGCGTTGATCTGCCCACCGTGGGGTTGCACGTGTATCTCAAGCTGCTGTCCCCCATCGTTGGCGCGCCGGACCGAAATTATACGCTTTTCCTGGGTGCGCGCGTGACGCATGGGGAACATGTGCCCGGCGCGGTATTGCTGGGGCTGCACATTACGTCGCGCGGCGTGCCGGAAAAGGCCGAAAAGGCCTTCCGCATGTTTGATGTGGGACGTTACGGCGTAAAGGAACTGACCCGCTGGTGCGACGAGGTGGCCCGCATGGGCCGGGGCCTACAGCCCGCGCCCTCGCCCGGCCTTGACCTTGAGCATCTGCTTGCGGAACTTGATGCCGCGCATTCGTGCGGCGCCATGCAGGCCAACAGGAACTGACACCACGCCATGTTCGTCATAATCGGTTTCGTTGTCGTCTTCGGCTCGATCATCGGCGGCTACCTGATGTCGCACGGCGTTCTGCACGTGCTGTTCCAGCCTGCGGAAATGATCATCATCCTTGGCGCGGCCTTTGGCGCGTTCATCATCTCCAATACCAAGTATTCATTGGGATTGGTGATGAAGAGCATGAAGGTGATCATGGGCGACCCCGGCATGAGCAAGGCCAAGTATCTGGAAATCCTTGGCCTGCTCAATTCGCTGTTCGTCAAGATGCACCGCGAAGGGGTGATCAGCATCGAACAGGACATCGAAAAGCCGGAAGGCAGCTCCATCTTCAACAAGTACCCCTCCATAGCCAAAGACAAGCACACCGTGCATTTCATCGGCGACACGCTGCGGGTATACCTGACCACCGGCGATCCCAACGAGATCGACAGCCTGATGGAAGTGGACATGAAGTCCATGCACGAGGAGGAATCCATCGCACCCCACTCCATCGGCCGCATGGCCGAATCCATGCCCGGCATGGGGATTGTGGCGGCGGTGCTTGGCGTCGTGCTGACCATGGGCAAGATCAGCGAACCCCCCGAGGTGCTCGGTCACCACATCGGCGCCGCGCTGGTGGGTACCTTCATCGGTATCCTGTTCTGTTACGGCGTGTTCGGCCCCATGGGCGCCAAGATCGAGCAGACCAACCACGAGCACCACATGTATTTTGCGGTGATCAAGGAGGCGGTGGCTGCCGCCATCCGGGGGTCCACGCCGATCATCGCGGTGGAGTACGGGCGCCGGGCCATTCCGCACACCTTCCGGCCCACGTTTGCCGAGATGGAAGAAAAGCTGAAGAGCTGACGTACCGCGTGTCCGGCGGCGGAAATTCCGCTCGCCGCGCACGGCGCGCCATACAGGGAGGAACGCCATGGCTGGCGGTGGATCATGGAAAGTTGCCTACGCCGACTTCGTGACGGCGATGATGGCCTTCTTCCTGCTGATGTGGATTCTGAACATGACCCCGCCGGAGACCAAGCAGGCGCTGGCGGGGTATTTTTCCACGGAGCGGGCCCTGTTCGATTCGAGCAACGTTTCTCCGGTGGCCAACAACCCCTTCGTGCAGGGGGTGGACAAGTTGGACACGCGCGATTTCAAGGTGTCGGAAACCGAAAAATCGCACTACGCCATCGCCCAGAAGCTGAAGCAGATGATGATGGCCGACGCCATTCCGCAGAATGCCAGCGGCATCAGCGCCGACGACGTGGGCGTGCTGCTGCGGGTGAACAGCGATGTGATGTTCAAGGCCGGTTCGGCGGAACTGATGCCGGAAGGCAGCAAGGTGCTGGACGAGGTCATCAAGATCCTGCGCGAATACAACCTGTACCTGATGGTGCGCGGCCACAGCGACAGCGGCGAAGTGGCCGCAGGCAGCCCGTACCCCTCGAACTGGGAACTTTCCGGCGCGCGCGCGGCGGCTGCCGTGCGCTACGTGATCGAGCACGGCGGCATCAAGCCCACCCGGCTGCGCGGTATCGCCTATGCCGACACGCGGCCCATGGAGCCCAACACCAGCCCCGAAAGCCGCAGCAAGAACCGGCGCGTGGAATTTCACTTCCACCGGCCAGAGGTGATGTCGTACAACGTGGTGTATTAGGGGCTCGCGCGCAGGCGCGGACATCGTTCTTTCGTGCGGGGCGGGCCGGGTGGTCCGCCCCGCTTGCTCTTTGGGGGATGGGCGGGTATTCGCGACGTTGTCGACCTACACGGCCAGCCAGTTTTGCCGGTCAGTTTTGCCGGTCAGTTTTGCCAGTCGGGCGAAAGCGATTGGCCCGCAAGCGGCATCAGTACATTCCCGGTCGCAAGGCGCCATTGCGAATCGCGCGCGGGCGTGCCCTTGTACAACGATCTTCCTTCCAGCCATCCATGATCCCCTCATCACCGTCGGGCCGCACGGCCCACCGCATACAGGAGACGGACATGCCGTTCACGTTGTTCCGCACCGCCACCACCGCACCATTTTCCAGGGCGCGTACCCATGCCACGGGCCGTTCGCTGCTGCTGGCGGCGCTGTTGCTGCTGGCGTTCTCCCTGACGGGTTGCGCCTCGCAAGAACCGCTGAAGCCTTACAACCCCATGGGAATTTCCGGAAAGGTCACCCCAGAGGCGGAAAAGTACTTCGCCATGGCCCATGTGTTGTGGAAGGGCGGCGAAACCTGCACCGAGCCGGAAAAGGCCGTGGCCTACCTGAACAAGGCCATCGAACTCCAGCCCGACTACTGGCAGGCCTTTGCCCGGCGCGGGCTTGCCTACAGCGAAATGGGCCTGTGGGACGAGGCCTTCGACGACCTTACCCGCGCCGTGCGCCAGCACCCCTCGGCAGAGAACTATGCCTGGCGGGGGCTGGTGGCCTTTCGCATGGGCAACCAGTTGGGCGCGCGCAAGGACCTGGCCCGGTCCATTGAACTGGATTCCGCCCAGCACCGGGCATGGAACTATCGGGCGGCCGTGGAACTGGCGGAAGACGAGATTGTCGCCGCCTGCGCGGACTTTGCCACGGGCTGTTCCAACGGCGACTGCACGGGCATGGAGTCCGCCCGGCGGGAAGGCATCTGCAAGTAGCCGTGGCCCGTCATGCCGAAAATGCGGGTTGACCTGGACGCGGTCGCGCCCCATCATCAGGGCATGGTACAGTAACAGGCACGCGGAATGGACCGACGGTGTCCGTGCATCATCCAGGGCATCACATCCTGTCCATGGCGAACGGGGCCCGGTCGGAAACGCCGGTCCCGCGTGTCATCTCCCCAGCGCGAGGCTGCCATGCGAGACATCACGGCAAGACCCTCGGCGGCAACCGCCGCCGCGAGCGGCAAGTCCCCCCTTTTTTGGGGGGCGCAACGCGCGTTCGGCGCGCCGGGGGGCACGTTGGCCCGGCTGGTGCGTGTTCTGGCCCTGGCCGCCGCGCTGTGGGGCATGATCGTGCCTGCCGCCCGCGCGGAGGTGTCGGACCAGGATCTGGAGGTCTGCCTTGCCTACGCCCAGATCGAACTGGCCAGCCAGTACGGTTCGCCTTCCAGCCTGACCTTCATCAATGACGGACGCGCCACCATGGAACGGTACGACGGCATGGTGGACGGGCATTACGTGTCCACCATCCTGCGCATGGATGGCGTGTTGACCACCCCGGACGGGGTGCCCCGGCCCGTGCGGATAACCTGCCTGCTGGCCAGCGTGGGCGAACCCGTGGGGCTGCGACTGGAACCCCGGCGCTGAGTCCGTTCTGAATCCGGCGCTGTTGCCCGCGCGGTATCCGCCGTCGGACACCCGGTCATTTTCCTGCTGCGCCATGCGCAAGCATGCGTTCGGGTGCGCCAGCAACCCAGGCGTGCGGCAAGACCCGCCCGCGCCCCGACGGAGTGGCGCGGGCTGCGGGCCGGTGCTAACCGGCTGGCGGGTGGGCCCGCTATCCGTACCAGTTTTCGATGATGTCCAGCAGGCGGTCTTCGCCGACCACGGCCAGGATGGCGGGGTCGGCATGGCAGGCGCAGTCGAGGCAGAAGTGTTCGTCGTGCAGGGTACGCAGTTCGCGTTGGGGTTGTTCCGGAGACGCATCGAAGCTGCGTCCGCAGAAGGTACAGGTTACCTGGTCGGGCATGGGGTCCTTCATGGGTCGCTCCTTGCGGTTGCGTCCGGCATTCACCCAGCGGAACGCCGGTGACGCATGGCCGACTATACTTTTGGTACGGCTGCCCTCGTCAACCCTCCATTATTTTTCCGGGGGCTCGGACCCGCGCCGCCGGGTAGCGCCGAAAGGTGCGCATGGTGACGCCGGGTTGCCCGTGACGGAAAAGTTTCCGCCACGGGCAAGGTCGGTCCATCCGGGCATGACGCGCATCATGCGGAGCGCGTCATTCGGGCGGCCTTCGCGCGGTACCGTCCCATCGCCTTTCCCGGCGTCCCGCCATTCCGCCGTCGCAATGCCTCCGGCGTCCCTGCCGCCCGCACTGTCTATGCGGAGCCCCAGCCGTCACCGTCGAAGCCGTCGTCCTCCCTGTCTTCCGTGTCTTCCTCGTCCCCATCATCCGTACCGCCCGCGCCCTCTCCGCCATCCACGCAGTCTCCGCCGTGGCCCTGGACGGAACCGGCGGCCCGGAGCGGGTACAGTTCGTCGATGCGGGCACGCAATTCCCCCGGAAGTTCGGGACGCGCGCCGCCGCCAGGGGGCGCATCACCATCAGCGCCCGTGGCCGTCCCGAACATGCCAAGATGACGGGCCAGCATTTCCAGGGCCTTGAGCTTGGAATGCAGCTTCACCTGCACCCCGCCGCGCACCGGCGCTTCGGGCTGTTCTTCCTCCGTGGTGCGTGCCGGGCGCGTGGCGCGTGCGCCCCGTGCGGTGCGCGCCGTGGACGCCTCGCGCACCTCGGCCACGGCGGCGGCCTGCGCGCGGGTCAGTTCCACGGAATCGCGCAGTCGCACCCCCTCGTCGGACCAGTGGCACAGGTCGGTCATCACCGCGAACCCAACGGCGGCCAGTTCGCGCACCACGCGGTCCTGGGTTACCCCGGTGCGTGCGGCGCGGCGGTCCATGGCCTGCTCCACCGCCTGTTGCACGGCGGGGGCGCCCAGCAGCCGGGCGGCCGTGCGCGCGGCGCGTACCGGGGCGTATCCCGCCCGTTCGGCGGCCCGCACGGGCGACATGTCCACCAGGTATTCCTCCACGAAGCGGCGTTGGCGCACCCCCAGCCGGGGAGAGCGCTCTTCGCCTTCCCTCTGCGCATCCGCAGGTCGCCGCGAAGCCACGGCAGTTCCGGTGGTCCGGGGGGCGGTGTCCGCGCCGTCGCATTCCGGGGTCTTCATCGGGCCTCCCTTTCCGTGGCGGCGGGCACGCGGGCCTCGGCGCGCAGGTGGCGCAGATCGGTGCGCATTTCTTCCAGCGCGCGCTGCACGGCGACCAGCCGTTCGTCCATGCGGGCAACGCAGATGGCGGTTTCGCGGGCGGCCCGCATATCGCCGTCAAGAACTGCCGCGCGGGCCTCCATGGCATCCAGCCGGGCCTGCACCGTACCCGCCAGCATCACCGCCCCCGCAAAGGCCGTGGCCGCAGCCGCCAGCGCCTGCACGCCCACCCGGCGGTCCAGCCGCCAGCCTTCGCCCCGGCGCTCGGCACACTGCTCGGCGGTGTCATCCGGAGTGGTCATCTCGGGGCGCCCTCCCCGGCGCGGGAACGCAACTCGTCCTTGCGGAAGGATCCCAGCGACGAGCCCATGTAGTAGTTGACCACCGCGCCGAAGGCCGTGCCCAGCGAGCCGAGCAGCAGCAGGGCCGGTTCGCTTACCGATGGCTGCTCCAGCACCACCCGCAGCATGCCGAAGAATCCGGCCACCACCACCAGTGCCACCAGCCCGGTTACCCACGCGCCGCCGTGCCCGGCACGGGCCAGGGCCACCTCTCGCGCGCGGGCATCGCGGGTGTTGTCCAGTTCGGCCCGCAGTTGCTCGGCCTGCCAATCCAGCAGGCGTGTCCGTTCGCGCACCTCCAGTTCTCGCAGGGTGGCCAGCGCTTGCGGGTCGCCCAGGGCAGCGGCCACGCTGGCCGGTTCCGGAGCCACGCCCAGCGCCGATCCCAGCAGCGCCCCCGCCGCGCCCGCCACCGCACCCACGGGGCCGCCCAGTGCCGCGCCCAGTAACGGGGCCACCCGGGCCACCGTGGTGCCTATGCCATTCCAGTCCATGCCATGCTCCTTCCGCGCCTGGGCCGTCGGGCGGCATGCCCGACCCGCCATGCGCGAGAGGATGTGCATACACCTGCCATGCGGGGCGGTGCGGACCGCAGCGGGGTGGCAAAGGGGGCGCATGGCCGTCCCGAGGGTGCGCGGACATGTCGGTGCGGACAGGGCTGGACGGGGGGCTGCGTAGCGGCGGGGGACAAGGAGAGGTGGGCGCGCAAACGAAGACGCCCCCGCTGGGCGGGGGCGTCGGAAGTGCGGGGATGGGGTGTTTACGCGGCGATGAAGCTGTCGGAGGCGTCCTGAATGCTCACCGGACCCTTCTCGTTGCGGGGCAGGCGCGGGGCCTTGTCGGACTTGCCCGGTTCCGTCCCGTCGGCCTTGCCGGATTTGGCCTTGCCGACGCGGGCCTTGTCCGCCTGCTCGGGCTTGGTCGAGCGGGCCACCTGCTTGCCCTTGGCTTTCTTGGCGGCCTTCTTGTTCGCCACGATCTTGCCCTTGCCGTCACTGCCCACGTGGTCTTCGGTCAGGCCGAAAGGGGTCCAGTCGGCCAGGGCGATGTCCAGCGACTCGAACGAGCGGCCCGATGCGTAGATGACCGGCACGCTGCCTTCTGGAGTGGAGGCGAACAGCACGGTGCCGTTGGCGCCGGGCTCGGGCATGGCGGCGGTGTGGGGGCCGGGGATGTTGGCCGGACGCGAGGCATCCAGTGTCACGGTGGAGGCGGTGGCGCCGTCGGAAGCCTTGGCTGCGGCCAGCAGTTCGGACGCGGCATCGGCCTGGTCGCTGCCGTTGGCGGCGGACTGGTTGCGTCCACCGCGCAGCACGTACAGGAAGTCGCTGCCGGTTTCGCCCACCATGGCCACCATGGTGCTGCCGCCGCGCGTGGCCAGCAGGCTGACCGGCACGGTGCCACCGTGGATGCCGATGTAGGCCGGGCGCGAGCCGCCGGGCATGTCGATCCAGCCGTCGTCATCCGCCTGGGCCTGCACCTCGGAAGAGTGCAGGGCCACGCGGCGGGCATCGCCAGCGCCATTCACTGCGGCCCGGCCATGGCCGGACAGGGAATCGGGCATGTCGCCGCGCTCCGCCTCGGTGACGGTGGGTACGGCAAACACGAGCAGCGCCAGCAGCGATGCCAGCAGCCGGGATGTGGTTACATTGCGGAAATATATGGAGGGGCAAGGTACACGCCGAACGTTGTCGCCGCGCATGGTGATGTTTACCGTGAGTCCTTCGGATGGTGTTGTATGGCGTATCGCCACGTGTGCAGGCTTTATTGATTCGGGCGGCCCCTGTCAAGGGTGCGGAATGGTACGCAGAAATATTTTTTTAGCGCTTACATTTCAGTATGTTGCAAAGTGTGCACGATGGTGGGGTGCCCCTGCGAGGCCCCCCGTGGCGCGACCTGTGGCCGGGCCTTGCGCGATTTTGGTAAAACAGCAGCTTTTCAAGGCGATTAGCTGATGTTGGGAACTCTAGAGAATTGGCCCTGCCAAGGCCGTTTCGGGCCGTTTTTTGCCCTGGCCCGGCGTTGCGCTGGCCGAATATTCACCGGCTTGGGGTGTCCGGTCGTGTTCCCGGAACAGATCAGCGTGGTGCGGGGGCGTCCTGCTTGCGCGGCTTGCCGTCCTTTTTCCGTTTTTCGTCCCTGTCGCCCTTGGCCTTGCTTTTGGCCGAGGTGGCGTTGGTTGCCGGGAGGGGGGGCTGTTGCACCTGCAATGCTTGGGGTTCCGGCTCCGGGGGCGGCGCGGGCAGGGGGGGGCCAGCCTCGCCCAGGGTGGACAGGAAAAAGCGCACCAGGCGGGCGTTGAGGATGCGGTGGATGGTTTGACGGGTGTCCTCGTCCACCCCGCCGCACAGTTCCGGCAGGTCGCGTTGCAGGGTGGGGGGGCAGGCGGCCATGAGCGCGTAGTGGTCCGCACCGGCCAGCACGGTGAATTCCGGCGGGCGGGGCAGGGCGGCGCGCAGGGCGTCGGCGTGCAGGGGGGCGCGGTTCACCTCATCCTCATCGGCCTTCAGGATGGCCACGGGAACGGTGACCCTGGTCAGCGATGCACGGGGAAAGAGCATGCCGTAGCCGGGGGCCACCAGCGCCACGGCACGTACCCGGACGTCCGTCATCAATGCCTGGGGGGCCTGGGGGGCCTGCGAGGGTTGTGAGGTCTGGCTGGGCGGGAATGGCGTTGCGGGGGGGACGGCGGATTCCGTGGCCCCGGGGCCGGATTGCAGCGGGCGCAGGGCCTCCGGCAGGCGGGCCAGCCGTTCGGAGGCCCACTTGGTGCAGTAGGGGTCTCCGGGGGTGGTGCGTTCGCAATAGCCCGCATAGCGGCCGCCGTCGGGACGGGCGCCCGCCAGCAACAGGGCGGTGGCCCCGCCAGTGCCGAAGCCGATGACCCCGATGCGGGTGGGATCGATCATGGGGGCGGTTTCCGGGGCGCGCAACAGCCTGCTGATGGTGGTGCTGATGTGCCTGGGCCGGGCCGTGAGCTGCTCGGGCAGGAAAAGGGACGAGGTGTCGTTGCTGTTGTCGCCGGGGTGGGTGGGTGCCGCCACCACAAAGCCCGCACGGGCCAGGGCTTCTGCCGTGTCGTGGTGGGCTAGGCGCGAACCTGCGGTGCAGTGCGAGATGACCAGCAGCGGGAAGCGGCCCGGCACTTCCTTGCCGCCGCGCGCCACGTCCAGCGTCCAGTCGCCGAGGTGGATTTCGGATGGGGCGCGGACGGAAGGGTACCACACGGCCACGTCGAGCCGTTCGCCGGTTTCGGGAATCCAGATACCCATGGTGCGGAAGCCGGGCTGGTACGAGGCGGACTCGTCCGCGCGGGCGTCTTTCGCGATGGGCAGGAAGCAGCCGGATACGCCTGCCGTCAGGGTTGGGGGGATGCTTTGGGGCATGCCCACGGGCAGCAGCAGGGCGGCGGCCAGCGACGCGGCCAGCAGGGTGCGCGGCACGCTCCGGGCGGGGCCGGACGCGTGGAGACGGGTGGGGATCGGGGTACGGGGCGCGTGGCCGCGCGGCATGGGAGACCTCCGGTATGTCCACGAGCGAGATACCGCATGCGCCCCCACCCGGCAAGGCCCCATGCGATCGGACGCGATCGGGCGCGACCCTGTGCGACCCTGTGCGACCGGACGCGCGCCGCGTCAGCGCGCCCTGCCCCAGTAGGAGAGGTGCGGCGCGCACTGCAACAGCGGCTCGATGGGCACCTCCACCTCCAGTGGCGGATCTGCCGGAGTCCTGTGGCCGTCCATGGGAAAATTGCCTGGCACGCTGGAGGTACCGCCGACGGAGGCGTTCTGCCAGCAGCACGAGCCGGGCAGCACCATGAGACCCCGAGGGGTGAGCCAGAAGACGACCGGGGTTTGCGCATTGTCCGGGCTCGCGTTGCCCAAACCCCTCGCGCCCGTCGACATCATGAGCAATTGCCTGCCTTCGGCCACGGTGCCAGATGCCAGGCCAGACGCCAGGCCAGATGCCAGGCCAGACGCCAGGCCAGATGCCAGGCCAGACGCCCGGCCAGACGTGCCGGGTCGGGTCCCGGACGGGGCGGTCCCACCGTCTTCCCCAACGTGAGGGGCACCGCCGATCCGCCGCCGCAGATGGGCGATCAGCACGGCGTCGGCGCAGTCGTCGTCGCCGAACAGGTCGTCGAGTTCGATGCGCCGCCCTGCCGCCAGGTCGTAGCTAACGGCCAGCAGGTCATGCTGTACGGTGGCGTTTTCCCGGCCCCACAGGCCGGTCTGCACCTCGAAGATCACCGACACGGCGTTGGCCGATGGCCGGGAAATGCGGTGGGTGGCGCTAAGCCAGTCGCGTCGGGCCGGGGTGTAGATGTCCGCGATTGCCGGCGGGGCGCCCTGCGGCGCGGCGTTGGACGTGCCGCCATGCGATGGTGTGGCCCCGTCCGCCTCTTCTGGTCCGTTCGCCTCGGCTGGCAGGCCGGGCCGAAGAGGGCGCGGCCCTGCGGCGGACTGCGGGGGCAGGCCGTGCCCGGCCACGCGGCGGAAGGCGTCGGTAAGTTTCCAGACGATGCGCCCGATGTCTGCATCCACGGCGGGGTGGTGCAGCACGGGGTAACTGATGGAAACGTCGTAGTGTTCGCCCACCTGTTCGTACCGTGTCCCGGCTCCCGTGACCGGGGCAGGAAACGCAGGCAGGACGAAAACGGCGAAAAGCGCGGCCAGGACCGCGTGGCGGATGGGCATTCCAGCCTCTGAAGTACGCGGATGTCTACGGAAAACAAATACAGCTAGCAGGGATCGGCAGTGCGGCCAAGGCGGGAAAGCCCCCTACCTGGGTACGGCACCCCGCATGATGCGTGCTTCCTGGCCGTTTTTCCTGCGTTGCGGCCACGGTCCGCATGTGCCCGGCCAACGCGTACCGCAGCCAATGCGCAGCCCGGCCAATGCGTCCCCGATCCGCACGTACCCGTGCGTGACCGGAGCCGCTGCGCCATCCATCTGTATCGGTAGGGAAGCGGTTCTTCTTAACCCACGGGTGCATGCCGCCGCACATGTCCCGCCTTTTCGGCGCCACGTGCCGTATCCGTTCGCAAGCGCATCGCTGCCTGCATTCCCCCCATTGTTTCGGGCTGTTGCCTTTCCTTGCCCCTCTTTCCCCTCCTTTCCTGCCGGGCATTCCCGGCATTTTTCACGCTGGGCGGGCCGTGCGTTTTTTTTGCGTCATGCCCGCGCATGCTTCGTACACCGCTACGCCCCCCTTCCAACCCCCTTCCGGTCGCATCCGCCCGAAAAGCGGGGTGTACCACCGGTTCACGCGGCGCGGCCGTGGTGGTCGGGTGGTCCGGCCCCGCGAGACGTCCGCACACCGAAGCAAGGAGGCAATGCCATGGGTGGTGGCGGCAAATCGTACAAGGCCCCGGAACCCCCGGCTCCCCCCGCTCCCCCCGCCGCCGACGAGGTGGCCGAGCAGGAGGCCAAGGCCGTTGAGGACGCGCGCGAGGATGCCCGCCGCGCCGCGCTGCGTGCGCGGGGCAGGCAGGGCACCATCCTGACCGGGGCGCTGGGCGTGCCCGGCACGCCCGATACCCAGCGCAAGACGCTGCTGGGATTGTGAGGAGCCTGGCATGACCAGCCAACGACTGCGCGACGCCCGCGAGGCGGTGGACTTTCTGGAACGGCAGCGCGCGCCGTGGGAAGAGGCGTGGCGCGACATCGCCGCCTACGTCCTGCCCCGGCGCGGGCGCATGCACGGGCGCGACCCGCTGGGCGCTCCCGCTTCCGGCGCCGGGGCTGGCTCGTCCGGCGTGACGGGCGGCTCCACCGGCTCGGCCGACACGCGCGGCGGGCGGGTCATCGACGCCACGGCCACCCGCGCCGTGCGCATTCTGGCGGCGGGCATGCAGGGGGGGCTTACCTCGCCCGCGCGGCCCTGGTTCCGCCTGCGGCTGGCCGACGGGGCCGACGCGGAATCCGGCCCGGCCCGCCGTTGGCTGGATGCGGTGGAACAGCGGCTGTACTGGGCGCTGGCCCGCAGCAACTTCTACCAGGCATCGCATGCGCTCTATACGGAATTGGCCGCCTTCGGTTCCGCCGACCTGTACCATGAGGTGGACCCGGAACGGCTGACCCGCTTCGCCGCGCTGACCTGCGGCGAATTCGCCTGGGCCTGCGATGCGGCGGGCCGCGTGGACACCGTGGCGCGGCGCATGCTGATGACCGCCCGCCAACTGGCGGAACGCTACGGCGAGGCGCGGCTGTCCAGCGGCACGCGGCGCATGCTGCGCAAGGAACCCAACCGCCACGTGGAGGTGGTGCATCTGGTGCGGCCCCGCGCCGTGCGCACCCCCGGCCATGACGGCAACCTGCACATGCCCTTCGAGTCGCTGGTGTTCGAGGCGGACGGTGCCGCCGGAGACCTGCTGCACGAGGGCGGCTTCGAGGAATTCCCGCATCTGGCCGCGCGCTGGGACGTTACCGGCAGCGACGTGTACGGGCGCTCGCCCGGCATGGACGTGCTGCCCGACGTCAAGATGTTGCAGGAAATGGCCCGCAGCCAACTGTTGGCCATCCACAAGGTGGTCAACCCGCCCATGCGCGTGCCCACCGGCTTCAAGCAGCGCCTCAACCTGATTCCCGGCGCGCAGAACTACGTGGCGCCGGGCCAGCCCGAGGCGGTGGCCCCGCTTTACCAGATCAACCCGGACATCGCGGCGGTGACGCGCAAGATCGACGACGTGCGCAAGGCCGTGCGCGAGGGGTTCTTCAACGACCTGTTCCTGATGTTCACGGCGGATGGCCGCTCCAACGTCACGGCGGCGGAGGTGGCCGAACGCGGGCAGGAAAAGCTGCTCATGCTCGGCCCGGTCATCGAGCGGCACCAGACGGAACTGCTCGATCCGCTGCTGACGCGCACCTACGGCATCCTGCGCCGGGCCGGGGCGTTGCCGCCCAACCCGCCGGAGCTGGAAGGGCTGGAGATGCGCGTGGAATACGTCTCGGCGCTGGCCCAGGCCCAGCGGATGGGGGCGGCGCAGTCCATCCGCCAGTTCGCGGCGGAGGTCACGGCCCTGTCGGCCACCGCGCCCGGCGTGCTGGACAAGATCGACTTCGAGCAGGCCGTGGACGAGTTGGCCGCCATCGGCGGGGTGCCCGCGCGGGTGGTGCGCTCCGATGCCGAGGTGCTGCGGCTGCGCGCGGAACGCGAGGCCGTGCAGGCGGCGCAGGGGGCTGCCGTGGCGCGCGGTGCGGCGGGTGCCGCCAGTGCACTGGCAAGGGTGCTGGGCGTGGACGGAGGGGACGGCGCGTCGAGCGGGGGCGTCGGCAGTGGCGGGAGCGGGGCGTCAACTGGGGGTGTCGGTGCCGCCGCATCGGTCACGCCTTCTGCGCCCTCCCGGCCTTCTGTCCCGCCTGTCCCGGCGGGCCGGGGCACGGAGGCGCTCGCATGAGCCGCCATTCCTCCCCCATTCCTTCCCGTACGGCGGACGGCGGGCGTCACCCTGATTCCGTGCAGCGGGCCGCCTCTGCGCCGCAGGCCGACCCCATTCCGCAGCCCGACATGATCCTGGCCGACCTGCTGGCCCGCACCGCCATGGCGGATGCCGAAGGCCCCGGTGTCCTCAATGGCCCCGATGGAGCGGACGGCCTGCTGACCGACCTGCTGGGGCCGGAGGTGGAAGAGGCCCGCCGTGCCCGGCGCGAGGAAACCACCCGTCTTGCCGCCTATCTCGACGACCTTGCGGCGGTGCTGCGCACGCAGGGCGGGGTCGGGGTGCGCGTGCTGCGCCACTGGCTGGATGCCGCCTGCGCCAACGACCGCCTGTCCCGGCCAGAGCCCGCCATCCACGGGGCAGCGGCCCTGTACGACTATGCCCGCGACCGCACGGCGGAAATCGCCATGGCCGACCCGGCCAGCCTGCTGCGCATCCAGTTGGAAGGGGCGCGGCGCTGGGCCGGGGAACAACTGAACACCGGCGGGCGGCGGGACTGATTCCGCCCGCGCCGCATCGGTACGCGTTCAACGGGCGCATCTTCAACAGACGCGCTTTCACCACGCACGCCTGCAACCCAGCAACGGAGAACACCATGGAACAGACACTGGCCCCGGCACCATCACCCATCATGGCGGGCGGCGCATCCGGCGCATCGGGCGCATCCGGCCCATCTGGCATGTCCGGCCCTTCCGCCCCGGCGAACCCGGCTACCGCATCGGTGGCCCCCGCCATTCCCGCCGATTCCGGCACCGTCCCCGGCCTGCCCGGCCTGCCCGGCGTGCCCGGCCCGTCCGATTCCCCCGATTCGCCTGCTGCGCCCGGCAGCCCCGCCGCCCCGCGCAACGCCGCAGACTACGCCTTCGACCTGCCGGACCACCTCACGGTGGATACGGCTGCGGCGGACCGTTTCCGCGCACTGTGCGCCGCCCAGGGGCTGACCCCGGAACAGGCCCGCGCCGCCGTGAACTTCTACGTGGCCGAGCACGAGGCGGCGGGGGGCCTGGCCGCCGACGGCTGCGAGGCGGGCCTGCGCACCCTGTGGAAGGGCCGCTACGACGAGCGCATCGATACCGCCCGCCGCGCCGTGCGCGGCCTGGACGCCCGCATGGAGGGGCGGCTGGCCCCGCTGGTGCGCGCCGGGCTCGGCAACCATCCCGCCTTTGCCGAACTGATGGCCCTGGTGGGCGAGCGCATGGGCGAGGATTCGCTGGGCGCGGGCACCGGCCCGGCGGGCGCGCGCGGCGAGGCCATGAGCACCGAGGATTTCCTGCGGACCGTCGTGTTCGCCAAACGTTAACCGCCAGGAGGCATCCGGCATGGGCAAGACGCTGAAGGAACTGAGCAACGAACAGGCATCCACGCAGCCGCAGCAGGTGGACGGGCTGACCGAGGAGGCCCCCATCCTGGGCATCGTTCCCTTCGAAGAGGCCAGCCACGGCCTGTGGAACATGTACGAGGACGTGGAAGAGGTGCAGGGCGCGGGCTGGGTGGAGATGAACGCGCCCTTGCCCTCGGTGGAGGTGACCAGCAACCTGCGCAAGGTGGATCTGTCCATCCTTGGCGGCGAGATCGAGGTGCCGGAAGACACCGCCCGCATGTTCGGCGGCAAGGAGAAGTACTTCTCCAAGAAGATGCCCAAGGTGCTGCGCCGCTCGGGCATGTCGGCGGAACAGCGCATCATCTACGACAACTTCCGCGCCTTCGCCCTGGACCACGGCAAGGTCACCGACGCCGGGGCCGAGGCGGGCGGCTGCTATTCCATGCTGGCCGTGCGCTTCGTCGAAGGCGAAACCTGCGGCCTGTACAGCCCGGAATGCTTCAAGCAGGGCACCGTGCTGGACGTGCAGTCCATCAACGGCGGCGAACTCTACAAGGCCACCAGCGGCCAGTACCAGGGCGTGCTGGTCTTCGGCCTGCGGCTGAAGTCGTACCTGGGCATCCAGATCGCCAACCCCCACAGCGTGGCGGCCATCGTCAACGTGAACCGCGACAACGTGCCCACCGAGGCCATGATCGACGACATGCTGGCCCAGGTGCGCGCCACCTCCGGTTCCACCTACCTGTTCATGCACGAGCGCGCCCGCAACCTGCTGTACCGCTACAAGGCCGGTGCCTTGCAGATCGTGCCGGGCGGCAAGGACATGGACCGCCAGATCACCCACTGGAACGGCATCGAGATCGTCACTTCCTACAACTTCAAGGATGGCACCGAACAGGTGCTTGCCCTGTAGCGGCACCGCGCCGTTCCCCTTCCACTTCCGCAACACCATGACGGCAACCGCCCGGCGGTGCCGATGAACAAGGAGAGACGCATGTACGGACACATGCTGCGTGTGCATGGCGAACATCTGGCCAAGGGGCAGGAACTGCCCAGGAACGCCCAGGCCGTGGGCAACGGCGGCCCGCAGCGCGCGGGTTCGATGATGGGCGCAGCCGAGGTCGCCGCCGTGGCCGCCACGCCAGTCACCCTGGGTGACGGCAAGAGCCTTACCCTGATGCTGGAAGACAGCGACGACGGCACCGCCTTTGCCGCGTTGCCCGTGTCGTTCCGGCGCAGCACCCCCGGCGGGCGCACCTGGGCCGGGGGCGAGGTGCTGGGCCGCCTGCCCCTGCCCTCCGACTGCCGCCGCCACGTGCGCGTGGTGATCGGCACCGACGACGCCGGGGCCTCCGGCACCGTGGACGTCGTCTTCGACTACCTGCCGCGCTAGCGCGGCCACGGACCGCAACCCCCGCCCGCACCCGCCATACCACGGCGGGTCGGGCGGGGAACATGGCACGGAGGTGCCCCACCATGACCAATGACATGACCAAGGATGGAGCGCCGGGCCACGTCCCGGCGGTGCACGAGGAACCGGCGGTACACGAGGAACCGGCAGGGTGCGTCCCCGGTGCGGCGGCGGCCCCCGCTTCGCCCGCCTTGCCCGGCTCCCCGGATGTGGCGGAAACGTCCGAACCCGCCGAACCGCCCACCCGCGCGGACGTGCGCCGCTTCCGCCTGGCGACCCTGCGCGCCCGGCTGGCCCTGCTGGGGGTGGCCTTTGACCCGTCCACCGACGAGGCCACCCTGCGGCGCATGCTGCGCGCAGCGGAGGGCCAGAGGGACGAAGCTCCCGTGATGGGCGCGCCCAATGCGCCCGATGTGTCCGGTTCGCCCGATGCGTCCGGTGCGTCCGGTGCGTCTGGCGCGTCTGGCACAACAGGTGCCGCCGACCCCGCCCCGGCGGTGCCCGACCTGCCGCCCAGCGCCGCCATGCGCCGGGCCACGGCCCGCCACCTGCGCGAACGCCAGCGCGTGGCGGCGGAGGATACCGGAGTCAGCGGAGTAACCGGGTCCCCCAGAACCCCCAGAACTGACGGAACTGGCAGAACCGTCGGGGGCCGCCCGCGCGGCAGGGGGCGGTCATGAGCGCCGGTTTTACCCCCAATGCGGTCGCCAGTTCCCCCCAGACCAGCGAGGTGTCCATCTGCAACAAGGCCCTGCGCTACCTGGGCGCCCCGGAAATCGTGGCCCTGGACCAGCCCTCGCGCGAGGCGGACCTGTGCTCCCGCTATTACGCGGAAGCCCGCGACGAATTGCTGGAACACCACCACTGGAACTTCGCCACCCGCTACACCTCGCTGGCCCCGCTGGCTGCGGTGCCGCCCTTCGGCTTTGCCTGCGCCTACCGCCTGCCCGGCGACTGCCTGCGGGTGCGCCGCCTGCGCAGCGAGCCGCCCTTCGAGGTGGTGGAGGCGCGCACCCTGTACACCGACGCGGCCCCGGCAGAAGCGGTGCTGACCGTGCGCGTCACCGACCCGGCCCGCTTCCCGGCCCTGTTCGTCGAGGCGCTGGCCCGCCGTCTGGCCGCCGCGCTGGCCGTGCCGCTCATGAACAGCTCGCGCACCGAGCAGGCCATGCTCCAGCGTTTCGGGGATGCCCTGGAGGCCGCCCGCGTGGCCGACGCCGCCGAGGGCGCGTCCGACCCCGTGGAGATCAACCCCTGGCTTCTGGCGAGGTAACCCATGGCGCGCACCACCCTGATCCAGAACAGCTTCAACGCGGGCGAACTGTCGCCCCTCATGGCCGCGCGGGGCGATCAGGCCCGATACGCCAGCGGCTGCCGCGTGCTGCGCAACATGCTGCTGCACCCGCATGGCCCGGCTTTCCGGCGGCCCGGCCTGCGCTTCATGGGGCCGTGCGCCGACGAAACGACACCGCCCCGGCTGGTGCCCTTCGTATTCAACGAGGAACAGGCCTACGTGCTGGAGTTCGCCCCGGAACGGCTGCGGGTGTGGTGGCGCGGGGGGCTGGTGCTGGGGGGTGACGGCGCGCCGCTGACGGTGCCTACCCCCTACGCGGCGGGACACCTGCCCACGTTGCGCTGGTGCCAGTCCGCCGACGTGCTCTACCTGGTCACGCCCCATGCCGCCCCGCGCAAGCTGGAGCGCCACGGCCACGCCGACTGGCGGCTGGTGACGGTGGATTTCGGCCCGCGCGTGGCCACGCCCACGGGGTTGCGCTCCACGGGGGCGCCGTCCGGCACCCGCCTGCACCGCTACGTGATCACCGCCGTGTCCGTGGACACCGGCGAGGAAAGCCTGCCCACAGCGGAACTGGGCGTCACCGCCGGGACTCCTGCGGAAGGTTCCGCCGTCAACCTGGCCTGGGACGCCGTGGAAGGGGCCAGCGAATACCGGGTGTACAAGGCCGGGGGCGGGGCCTCGGTGTACGGCTTGCTGGGCACCGCAGCCACGGGCGAAACCTATGCCGATACGGGCCGCACGCCGGACTTTGCCGAAGGCCCGCCCGAGCACCGCAACCCCTTCGAAGGGGCGGACGACTACCCCTCGTCGGTGCAGTTCTGGCAACAGCGGCTGTGCTTCGCCGGGTCGCGCAGCCATCCGCAAACCATCTGGGCCAGCCGTACCGGCTGCTACGAGAACATGGACGTCTCGCGTCCGCTCCAGACCGACGACGCGGTCACCGTCACCATCGCCTCGGAAACGGTCAGCGCCGTGCGCTGGATGATGCCCGCCCGCAAGCTGCTGGTGGGCACCGGCGGCGGCGAATGGACCCTTTCCGGGCAGGGCAGCGAGCCGTTCTCGCCCTTGTCGTGCCTGCTGGAATTCCAGTCGGCGCGCGGCTCGGCGGAACTGCCGCCCCTGGCCGTGGGCGACGGGGTGCTGGCCGTGCAGCGCGGGGGCCGGGCTGTGCGCGACTTTCGCTACAGCCTGGACGTGGACGGCTATTCCGGCGCGGACCAGACCATTCTGGCCGAACACATGCTGCGGGGCCGCAACATCGTGGACTGGGCCTACCAGCAGTCGCCCCATTCTGTGGTGTGGTGCGCCATGGACGACGGCACCATGGCCGGGCTTACCCTTATCGCCGAGCATCAGGTGGCGGGCTGGCATCGCCACGATACCGGCGGCGCGGTGGAGGCGCTGTGCGTGGTGCCCGGCCCGCCTTCCGACCCCGCAGGGGGCGACGAGTTGTGGCTGGTGGTGCGCCGCGACGTTAACGGCGCGCCGCGGCGGTACATCGAGCGGCTGGACCCGGCCTTCGAGTCGGATACCCCGGCCCCGGCGTTTTTCGTGGATTCCGGGCTGTCGTATCAGGGGCCGCCCGTGGCCGCGCTGGGCGGGCTGGAACACCTGGAAGGGCGCGAGGTGTCCATACTGGCCGATGGCTGGGTGCATCCGCCGCGCACCGTGGCGGGCGGGCACATCGAACTGGACCGTCCGGCCTCGGTGATCCACGCCGGGCTCGGCTATGCCAGCGACCTTGCCCCGGTAACGCAGGAGTTCGTGGCGGGCGATGGTCCCACCCAGGGCCGGGTGCGCCGGGTGGGCCGGGCGCGGGTGCGGCTGTATCGCTCGTCGGGGTTCAAGGCCGGGCCGGACGCGGACCACCTGCGCGAGGTGCTGTTCCGCACCGCACAGGACCCGCCGGGGCAGGCGCTGCCGCTGTTCGACGGCGACCGCGAGGTGACCCTGGATGCGCGGCTGGGCACGCAGGGCAGCCTGCACGTGCGGCAGGACGACCCGCTGCCGCTGACGGTGCTGGCGGTGATCAGCGAAGTGGAGGTGGGCGAGGCATGAGCGCGCATCCTGTCCACGTCACTCGCCCCGCCCATGTCACTCGCCCTGTCCACGCCACTCGCCCCGTTCACGTCACTCGCTCCGCCCACGCCGTTGCGGATTCCCCGGCTGTTCCGCCCCCCCCAGCCCCGGCAGTCCCGGCATCCCCGGCCCCCGTGCCCGCAAGGCGCCCGGCGGGCACGGTGCGCACGGGCTTTGCCCGGCCCGGCGCGAATGGGCGCACCCGGCTGCACGTGGTCCCGGCGCGTCGCCAGCACCTGCGCCAGGTGCTGCCCCGCTTGCGCCCGCGCGACCGGGCGGAACTGGAGGCCCTTGGCCCGCGCGGCGCCGTGGCCGAGGCGGCGCGGGCCTTCGCCCTGTCGCCCCTGCGCTGGGCGGTGTTGCGCGGCGGGCGGTGCGTGGCCCTGTTCGGCGCGCGGCCCTTTCCCGGCATGCCGGACACGGCGGCACCGTGGCTGTTCGGCACCCCGGACCTGGATGCGGAAGGCCGGGCGCTGGCCCGGCTGGGGCCGCTGTTTGCCGCACGCATGCGCGCGGCATGGCCCCGGCTGGTGAACATGATCCACGCCCCGGCCCTGGCGGGGCGCCCGGCCACGGCGCGCTGGCTGGCCCGGTGCGGATTTGCCGTGGCAGCGCACCCCATGCCGCTGGGGCATGGCGGCGCGCCGTTCCATCCCTTTACTTCCGGCGATTTCCCTGCGGCCAGCGTTGCGCCGGAACAACCGACCAACACGGGAGGATGACATGTGCGGATTGCCCCAGGCCCTGGTGGCAGCGGCCATTCTGCAGGGCGGCTACACCCTGATGGATTCGAACCGGACCGCCAGCGCCACCAAGGCGCAGCAGGAATACCAGGCGGCCACCCAGCGCAACGCGGCCTTGCAGGCCAATTACCAGATCGAGGAGACCCAGCGCGACGCCGAGCGCACCGAACGGGCACTGAAGCGTCAGGCACGTTCGCAGCAGGCGGGGGTGCGCTCGCTGCTGGCGGCGTCGGGCATGGACGCCGGGTCGGGCAGTGCGCTGGACGTGTTGCAGGACCAGTCGCTGGCCGCCGAGGTCGACGTGCTGGACGTGCGGCGGCAGTCGGAACGGCGGCAGCGGGCCCTGGAATATCAGGCGGCGGGGGCGGACAGCAGTGCCTCGCTGCTGATGGGCATGGCCAACGACCCGTGGTCGCGGGTGCGCCAGGGCTGGCGCAGCGGCATGATCATCGGCAACACCGTGCAGGGCGCGGGCAACCTTCTGATGTAGGCCTTCCTGCCATGGTACCGGCCCCGGGCGGTATCCGGGGTTGGAAACTGCCCCCAGGGCAGTGCCATCAGGAACGCAAAGGAGCGGACAATGACCATCGTATCGACGAACACCGTCGAACAGTACACCGGCAACGGCACGCAGACGGAGTGGCCGGTGACCTTCCCGTTCCTGCGGCCCGAGGACGTGCGGGCCGTGGTGAGCGGGACCGGCGGCGACAGGGTGCTGGCGTACGGCACCGACTACGTGGCCGCCGCGCTGCCGGGTGGCGGGGGCAGCGTGATTACCATGCCGGGCGCACCGGGCGCGCCCGGCGTGGTGGGCGCGGGCGAACACCTGACGCTGTGGCTGGACCAGCCCTTCACGCAGGAGATGGACCTGCGCAACACCGGCGTGCTGGACGCGGAAATGCTGGAGCACGGCTTTGACCGGCTGACCCTGATGGCCCAGCAACTGCGCGAGGAAGTGGGGCGCTGCGTCAAGGTGCCCCTGACCGACCAGTCCACACGGCCCGACGCCCTGCTGGAGGGCATTACCGCCAACGTGGGCCGTGCGGAACTGGCGGCGCTGGCCGCGCAAGATCAGGCGGCACTTGCCACGGATTGCGCGGAACGGGCGGAAACCGCCGCCACCAGCGCCGATGCCGCGCTGACCGGTGTGCAGCAACTGCATGGCGAGGTGATCCAGGCCGTGGCGGATGCGCGGGAAGATGTGGCGGGGTCCGCCGCGTTCGTGCCCATCGGGGCCATCCTCGACTTTCCGGTGAACACGGTGCCTGCGGGCTTTCTGGTGTGCGCCGGGCAGGTGGTGACGCGGGCGGCGTATCCGGAACTGGTCACCTACCTGACCGGGGGGCCGGAAGCCCTTTCCGCCACCCTGCCCGATTACCGGGGCACGCTGAGCCGCGCGGCGGACCTTGGGCGCGGGCTGGCCCCCGACGTGGTCGTGGGCGGCTACCTTGCCGATGCCTTTCAGGGGCACTGGCATTCGTTCTATCGGCACCAGAATGACCAGGTGCCGTCCGGCGGCGGGCAATATCTCACGGTCAACAACCCCACAATTCCCGTGCTTGTGGGCAATGGCGTGGTGCGTGGTGCCGTTGCCGACGGCGTGAACGGCACGCCGCGCGTGGCGGCGGAAACACGCGGCAAGAGCTACGGCGTGGTGCGCTGCATCAAGGCGTATCACGCGCCCATGGGCGCGGAACCGGTGGATATTGCGGAAGTGATGGACCGGCTGGATGCCATGGCGGCGGTTGTCAGCCCCGAAGTGGGGCGATTCTGCCTTGTTGGTGCGACCACCAGTGGCCAGTCGTTTCCCGCCAATGTGAACACCACTGTCGCCGCCCTTGGCGGAAGAGTTCAGTTCGGGGGGGAAGCATGGCCCGACGCGGGCGACGGTTCGCTGTCCATCATCGTTCCCGAGGCTGGGACGTACGAGATCGAGGCCAAGCTTACCCTTCTCAGCGGGACGAACAGTTCGGCATTCGCGTGGATTTCCGTGAACGGCAGCCTCCTTTCCGCGTCGATAGCCTATGCCCCCACGACATACTGGACTTTTTTGCATCCCCGTGTGGTGCGGACGCTTGCAGCGGGCGACATCGTGCGCATCGTGACGCAATCCACGGCCACGACGCAGAGCGGCTCAGGCGGGACGGCGACGTTGACCCTACAGCGCGTGAGGTAGAGCAATGCACAACGAACGCATGCACGAGGCCTTGTGCCGCCTGTACCCCGATGCCCCGGAAGGCGCGTGGGAACTGGCGTGCGGCCCGGAGACGGATTGGGACGTGATGATTTCGGAGTGGAGGCTGGAAGAGGCGCAGCCCGCGCAGGCGGCGCTGGACGCGGTGTACGCGCAACTGGCGCAGGAAGAGGCTACCCCTCGCCCGCCCGAACCGGAAGCGCTGGACCTGAATGCCATCACCTATGCCCAGGCCGATGCCATCATCCGCGCCGAAAGCGTGGAGGATTTGCGGCTGGCAATGCTGGACGTGCTGGGGTTGTAGGGGAGGGGCGAAGGAAAGAGGACAAGAGGCAGCGGCAGGCAGGGGCTACGGCTGGCAAGAAGCCGTTGAACACAGGGGCAGCGGCGGACACGGAAGAGCAGAGGACACGGAACAGAGGAGTGCAAGGGCACCGCTGGACCGGGTTTCGTTAAGGCACGGCACCGCGCGTGGATGATGGATGCGGGCGGTGATGCCCAGCGCGAGTGGCGCGCGTGGCGCGGAATGACAAGGCCCCCGGCATGCCGGGGGCCTTTGCATGGGCGTAAAGGTTGAGGGAGAGAGGTGTGCTAGTCCTTGCCGGGGGGCGGGGTCGCGGGGGATGTGGGGGGCGCCGGGGGCGCGGGTGGTGTGCCGTCGGATGCGGTTTCGGGGCGTGGCCAGTCGGAGAAATCGCCGGTGAAGATGGCGCCTTCTATGGTGGCGGCATCGGCGCAGTGTTCGCGGGTGAAGGGGATAGGGGAGGGGCGGCCAGCAGCGTCGATGTCGCCATATATGAATGCGCCGATGAAGTTGGCATTAGTGAGGTTGGTGTTGCAGAGGTAGGCGCGTGAGAGGTTGGCGGTGGTGAGGTTGGCGGCAGTGAGGTTGGCCCTTCTGAAGGTGGTTTCCGTGAGGTTGGCGCTTGTAAGATTGGCGCGCGTGAGGTTTGCCTCGTTGAGTGTGGATTGCGTGAGGTCGGTCGCTACAAATTGAGCCTGTGCGAGGTTTGTTGTCTCAAGATTGACATGAGTGAGAAAAGCTTCTCTGAAGTCCGCTTGCCTGCAATCTGATTGTGAAAGATTTGCCTCTAGAAGGTCGGCCCCTTCAAGGTTTGCGCGCTTGAGGTTTGCAAACGTGAGTCGTGCTTCGGTAAGATCTGCATTTATGAGCGTGGCCTCTACTAAGTTTGCAGCGGTGAGCACAGCCTTCGTAAGTATTGCGGCAGTAAGATCGGCGCGCGTAAGCTTTGCGGACATGAGGTCCGCTTGGGTGAAATTTGTCCGTGCCAGATTGGCGTTAGTGAGAGTGGCTTGAACAAGCTTAGCCTCAGACATTTCTGCTTCCGAAAGATCGGCCTCGGCTAGAATTGCTAGAGTTAAATCGGCGTCTTCAAGGTTTGCTTGGTTGAATTTTGTCTTTTTGAGGTAAGCTCCTCGGAGAATCGCCCCTGTTAGTCTTGCTCTTTCAAAGTTGGTCCGCGCAAGGTTGGCAGCTGTGAAGTCGGCGCCGACAAGGCTGGCACCGATGAGATTGGTCTCTGCCATGTTGGCGGTAATGAATTTAGCTTGGAAAAGTATAGCCCCAGGCAGTTGCGCGCTGGTGAGGTCGAACCGGTAGCCGGAAGGGAGCGGGAAGGCGTCCGTGGATTCTTTGGAAAGCAATGTCACGGCGGCCCGTACGTCATTGCGCATGGTGGCGCGTTCGTGAGTGGCCGGGGCGGATTTGCTCCCATCTTCACCCCCAGTCCGGGAATATCCATCGCACGAAGCATCCGGCGTGGGTTCGCGGATGAAGGCGCAGAGCATGTCCAGCACGGCGCGCTTGTCGTCTGCATTTTTGGAATCCTTGCCGGTGCGCCAGAGCATGAAGATGCCGCCCAGGCGCGAGGCCATCTGCTCGCTGCCGAGCAGCTTTGCGGCCTCGATGAAGCGGTCGGTAATGTGCCCCTGCGCAGTGGTGCGGGTCTGCACGTCGTGGCACCAGCCGCGCCACGCGGCAAGGCCGAAGGCCGTTGCACCGCCGATGATCAGCGACAGCTTGTAGATGATTTCCAGCGGGGTGGTTCTGGTGCTGCTCGCATCGTCGCCCGGTGCAAGCGGTCCGCCGAGAAAGTCGCTGACGGACGTCCAGAACAGGGTTACGGCGATGATGGTGCAGAGCAGGACAACCCCGCAGAAGGCAAGCCAAAATGACGGTTGTCTAAGCAGGTTGCCCACGGCAACACCAACCCCGTCCGGCAGCCCCGCCCATGTCCACGCCCGGCTCCACGCGTGCCGCCACGCCAGCGTCAGCCCCGCAAGCAGCGCGAGGACGATCAGCGCCTGCGCCCCGGTCAGAAAGAGGCTGGCCGTGCGCGGCGAGATGTGTCCGGCAGTCAGTTCGAAAACAGGCGCGCATAGCGTGACGGCCAGGCTGGCCGTCCATTCCGGAACGCGCAGCAGGTGCACGTAGGCGCAGCCAGCAAGCAGAAACAGCACAAGGATGACGATGCGGCGCATGCGGAGTCCTTTGGCCGGAGGGCGGACACGGGAAGAGGCGCGGGCCGTCCGAAAGCGCGCGCACCAGTGGTTGCCGATGGTGCGGAGAACGGTGTCGCCTCTATACGGCACCGCGCGAAATTTCGGAAGAGCGGTATGCGGGACGGGATAGCGGGTGGCGGTGCCGCCCCTCCAAACGGCAAGGCCCCCGGCGTGTGCCGGGGGCCTTGTGTCTTTTCTTGTGGGAGTGGTCTCCGTCCGTCTCCGTCCGTCGCCGTATGCCATCGTCTGGCATCGTCCGGGATCGTATCCAGATGCCTGCGGGTGCCGGATGTCCCGAATGCCTCCGGGGGCCGCGCGCTCATCCGCGCCCGCACCCGTTGGTCACGCGGCCTGCATCACTTCATGGAATCCATCAGCCGCCGCAGGGCGGCTGCCTGCGATGAAAGCTCGGCGATGGCGGCTTCCGCCTCGGACATGCGCGTGGCCGTGGAACCGGAGATTTCGTTCACCTCGGCGATGATGCGGTTCAGTTCGTCGCCGGTGGCGGCCTGTTGCTCGGCGGCGGTGGCGATGGAGTTCACCTGGTCGGATGCCTGCTGCACCGCCTGCACGATCTCTTGCAGCATGCCGCCCGCCTCGTTGGCCAGGGACTGGCTGTCGGTCACGCCGCGCACGGCAACGTCGGTGGCCTCGGCACTGCGCCGGGCGGACTGCTGGATGGCCCCGATGGCCGCCTCCACCTCGCGGGTGGCGTTCATGGTCTTTTCGGCCAGTTTGCGCACCTCGTCGGCCACCACGGCAAAGCCGCGCCCGGCGTCACCGGCGCGGGCCGCCTCGATGGCCGCGTTCAGCGCCAGCAGGTTGGTCTGGTCGGCAATGTCGCTGATGACCCCCAGCACGTTGCCGATGTCGCTGGCCTGGGTGCCCAGTTTTTCCATTTCGTTGCGCAGTTCGCGCGAATGGCTGCCCAGTCCTTCGATGGCGGCGGCCACCTTTTCCACGATGTTCGCGCCCTGTTTGGCGCGTTCGGACATTTCCGTCGTGGTGCGGTTGGTGTCCGAGGCATTGCGGGCCACCTCGCGCACCGTGGCGGCCATTTCATCCATGGCGGTGGCGGATTCGGAACTGCGTTGCAACTGCCTGTCGGCCCCGCGCGCGGCCTCGCCCACCCGGTCGGAAAGCTGGTTGGCCGCATCGGCCACCGTGGTGGCAATGGCGTCGGCATCGCGGGCCACCCCGGCAATGCGTTCACTGCGTTCCAGTGCCTCCGTCTCGCCGCGCTTCACGGCGGTGATGTCCTGCCGGATTTCCATGTACCCCACCAGCGTGCCGTCGGGCTTGCGCACCGTGGCCGCGCGGGAATGGAAGTAGCGCGTCTCGCCGCCCATCTGCCGGGTGAAGTCCAGTTGCGTTTCGGATTCGCCGGTGCGGGCCAGCCGGTCGATGGGAGGCTCGGTGCCGTAGATTTCGGTCCCCTGGTAGCTGCCCAGCGGCTTGCCGATCAGGTCGTTTTCGGCATGGCCCAGCAGGGTGCAGGCGGCGCTGTTCAGGGCGCGGATGTTGCGGCGCGGGCCGGTGACGATGATGGGGTCGGGCACGCGGTTGATGATGGCCCGGTTGTAGGCCACCCGCTCGCGGATGGCGTCCACCATGTGGGTGATGGTTTCGTGCAGTTGCCCCATTTCCGCCGTGAAGCGGTACGAGCTCTTGTATTCGAAGTCCCCGTCCGCGATGCGCGTGCCGAAGTCTGTCAGTGCCGCCAGCGGGGCCTGGATGGAGCGGTACAGCCCCACGGCCATCAGTCCGCCCAGCAGCACGGCCAAGGAGAACGCCACGGCCGCGCCGGTGCGCAGCATGGACCCGGTGTCGTTGGTTTCTTCCGCGTGTTCACGGGTGGCCTCGATGGTGACCTTGGTCAGTTCGTCGAGGGCCTGTTCCAGCTTGTGAGCCTGTTCGCGCCCGGCGTCGAAGCGGATGTTGGCCTGCTCGGCGGAAAGCCCGGCCGCCGGGGCCTCGCGCGTCAGGCTGGCAAAGGAGGATAGGTACGGCCCGCTCAGCGAGCGGATGGCGGTCACCTGGCGCAGCAGGTCGGTCAACTCCGGCATGACGCGCAACATGCGCTCGGCGGCTTCGGTGTGGGCGGCGAGGTCGGTGGCGGCCTTTTCGTGCCGGGGCAGGTAACCGCGCAGCCGTTCGGCATTGGCGATGTTGAGCAGGGCGTCCTTTTCGTAGCGGCGCAGCTGGCTTACGTCGTGTCGCATGGCGTACACGGTTTCTTCCAGTTCCACATGCTCGGAGACCAGTTCGTCCACCAGCCTGTTGATGTTGCCGAGGGCCAGTACCATGGCCACGCCCATGACCAGGTTGAGCAGGGTCAGCGTGCCGAGTCCGTAGATCAGTTTCTGGCGTATGGTCATCGGGCGGTCCCCCCAGGGATGAGGATAGGTTTGTGACGGTGCGTTGCGGGGTGAGGGCAGACGGCGGGCACCATACGAGTGTACAGGACTTTTTCGGTAAACTAGGGCACAACTTTAGCCGATGCGCAAGGATTCTTCATGGCGGGGCGCGAAAAAGGCCCGGTGGTTTCCCGCCGGGCCTTCCTGATGCTATGCCAATTCCCGTCAGTTCTTGGCCGTTTCGCCAGTTGCTGAAGTCGGGCGGCGAGCCGGCACGAGGTGTGCGGTCAGCTCCATTCCAGCAGGCGGCGCTGGCCGGTCAGGGCGCGAATGTCCGTGACGTCCTGCGACACTTCCAGGCAGCCAAGGTAGGTGGAGTCTGTGTCGCGCACCGCAAAGTAGCGGATGTGCAGGAACCGCCCGCCCATCTCTATCCAGAACTCCGCCGTGTCCCGCTCGCCTGCCTTGAATTTGGCCAGGATGTCCTCGACCATGTGCACCGATTTCGGCGGGTGGCAGTTGCGCACGTTGCGCCCGATAACCGCCGCGCTGCGCGGAAAGATGCGGTGCGGCACGTCGGAATAGTAGGCCACCCGGTCGTCGGCATCCACGAAGCTCAGGTCCACGGGCAGACTGCGCAGCATCTGGTTGAGCACGTTGGGGGCCAGCGCGCCGGTATCCAGGTGCACCAGTCGGGCGCCCTGCGTCTGGCTGGCGGCGGTGGCGCTGGCCACATCGGTCAGATCGGTCGTCTGCGGGGTCCATTGGTCGCCGGGCGTCACCCAGGCGTAGCCGATTTCGTCCTCGCCGTGGCGCACCCGCGCCCACTGGGCTTCGGTCAGCGATTCCAGGGCCATGGGAAAGAGCACCTTCTCTTCCTTGTAGACCATGTCCTGCACGGCTTCCGCCGCGTCGCGCGCGGCCAGGGCGGCCGTGGTGGCGGCCAGGTTTTCCATGGCCGCGCGGGCGGCCTTGAACAGCCTGCGGATGTCGTCGTGCACTTCCCACATGACCTTGGGCGGCGCTTCGATGCCGTTTTCCTCCAGCAGGGGGAACAGCTGGTTTTCCTTGCGGGTGTAGTGCACTTCGATGTGGCCCAGGTCTTCCAGCAGTTCCTTTACGTAGCGGCTGCTGAACGACCAGGCCATCTCGTCGATGGGCGAGGTGCGGTCGCCGGGGGTGCGGTGCATGCGGTCCACCTGGGCGATGATCTCGTCGGCCAGTTCCATGGCCTTGGCGTTCTCGTCCATGTAGGTGCGCACCGGGTGCCCGGCGGGCGCGGACACCGCCGGGGCCTCGTCCAGCGCCCCCTTGAACAGGTCCACGTGCAGCGAGCACAGGCGCTTTATCTCGGCTTCGGGCAGGCCCTCGGCCACCAGCGCCTGTTCCAGCCGGGCAATGTCCCCTCCGGAAATGTCGCCCACGGCGGCGGCAAAACGCGCCTTCAGCGCCGCCGGGTCCGCCCCGGCGTGCAGTTCGCGGATGAGGTCCTTCAGGGTGCCCATGCGGGCGGTGTCGGAAAGGGGCGCGGCGGCGGACGCGGTTGGCTGTCCGGCATCGCACGGCGTGCCGCAGGCGGTGGCGCAGGGCGATGCCTGTGCCTGGATGGCGGGCTTTGCGCCCGTGCCGGGCGCGCCCTTGGGCACGATGGTCACCGCTTCGACGGAATGGTCCAGCACGCCGCGCGCGATGTGCAACATCAGCCCGTTGACCTCCAGCCCGGCGATGTCCGCCGCCTGCTGCAACGTGGCCACCCGGCCCAGCGTGTTGCGCAGGAGCGGGTTCTTCAGCTTGGCGAAGGCGGGGGCGAAGTCGGCCAGCACGTCGATGATGTAGGGATGTTCGGCAACAAGGTCGTGTATGGACGTGGACGGGGCGAGATGCATGGGGCCTCCCGTGGGGTTTCGTGTGTCTGTCTGCATCCGGCGCGCACGTGGCGGCTGGCCGGAAAGGCGTGGCCGGATGTGCCGTCAGGGCCGGGACTGTTGTTGGGCCGGGACTGTCGTCATGACCGGGACTGTTGTTGGGCCGGAACTGCCGTCAGGGCCGGATATGTAGATAGTGTAGGACCGGACGCGGCCATGTGCCGTGACGGGCGTCACGCCGGACAGCATAGCACGGATGTTTCCGAAGCGGCAGGGGGGCAGGGCGCGCGGCGGTGCCGGGCAGCCCCGGCATGCGGTGCCGAGCGCATGCGTGTCCCGTCCGGCGTTTCGCACACTGGACAAAATGCCTGCGGTCTGCAAAAGCACAAGGGCCGCGTTTCGTCGGCATATCCCCGAACACGGCAGTGGAGCCGTTTCCGTACGCCAGTGCCGCACCGCCCGCGCGGTGCCCCGCGCAGCACGCGACGCCACGATCGGCGCACCCCGTGCGCGGCGCGCCCCCGGCCAACTGCCCGGCGGCCAGGCCCCGGCCCGGAAACCCCAAGCAAGACAACAACTCCGACCAGAGAACAACCCCGAAAGGTGGACCAATGAGCAACGAACCGGACAAGATCATCTATTCGATGATCCGCGTCACCAAGCGCCACGGCCAGCGCGAGGTGCTGAAGGACATTTCCCTTTCCTATTTCTACGGCGCCAAGATCGGCGTGCTGGGCCTGAACGGCTCGGGCAAGTCGTCGCTGCTGAAGATCCTGGCCGGGGTGGACACCAACTTCGACGGCAAGACCGTGCTCGCGCCGGGGCACACCATCGGCTACCTGGAGCAGGAGCCGCTGGTGGACGAAACCCGCACCGTGCGCGAAGTGGTGGAGCAGGGCGTGCAGGACGTGGTCGACCTCGTGAAGGAATTCGAGGAGATCAACGCCAAGTTCGCCGAGCCCATGGAGCCGGACGAGATGGACGCGCTTATCGAGCGCCAGGGCAAGGTGCAGGAACAGATGGACGCCAAGGGCGCCTGGGATCTGGACGCCCGCCTCGAAATGGCCATGGACGCCCTGCGCTGCCCCCCCGGCGACACGCCCGTGTCGGTCATCTCCGGCGGCGAGCGCCGCCGCGTGGCCCTGTGCCGCCTGCTGCTGCAAAGCCCCGACATCCTGCTGCTGGACGAACCCACCAACCATCTGGACGCCGAATCGGTGGCCTGGCTGGAACGCTTTCTCCAGACCTTCCCCGGCACGGTCATTGCCGTCACCCACGACCGCTACTTCCTCGACAACGTGGCGGGCTGGATTCTTGAACTGGATCGCGGGCGCGGCATTCCGTGGAAGGGCAACTATTCCTCGTGGCTGGAGCAGAAGGAAAAGCGCCTGCAACAGGAAGAAAAGTCCGAGGTGGAACGCCAGAAGACCCTCCAGCGCGAACTGGAGTGGATCCGTATGTCGCCCAAGGGCCGCCACGCCAAGGGCAAGGCGCGCATCAACGCCTACGAGGCCATGCTGAGCCACGAAAGCGAAAAGCGCGCCGCCGACCTTGAAATCTACATTCCGCCGGGACCCCGCCTGGGCAAGGTGGTGGCCGAGGCCAAGGGCATCAGCAAGTCCATGGGCGACAAGCTGCTGGTGGAGGACATGAACTTCATCATCCCCGCCGGGGCCATCGTGGGCATCATCGGCCCCAACGGCGCGGGCAAGACCACCCTGTTCAAGATGCTGGCGGGCCTGGAAGCGCCCGACGCGGGCGAACTGAAGGTGGGCGAGACGGTGCAGTTCGCCTTCGTGGACCAGAACCGCGAATCGCTGACCCCCGGCAAGACCGTGTACGAGGTGATCAGCGAAGGCTACGAAACGGTCAAGCTCGGCAACCGCGAGGTGAACGCCCGCGCCTACTGCTCGCGCTTCAACCTGATGGGCCAGGACCAGCAGAAGAAGGTGGACGTGCTGTCCGGCGGCGAGCGCAGCCGGGTGCACCTTGCGCGCATGCTGAAGTCGGGCGCCAACGTCATCATGCTTGACGAACCCACCAACGACCTTGACGTGAACACCATGCGGGCGCTGGAAGACGGCATAGAGAACTTTGCGGGTTGCGTGCTGGTGATCAGCCACGACCGCTGGTTCCTCGACCGCATCGTCACGCACATCATGGCCTTCGAGGGTGATTCCAAGGTGGTGTTCTTTGACGGCAACTACTCGGAATACGAAGAAGACCGCAAGAAACGCCTGGGCAAGGACGCCGACCAGCCGCACCGGATAAAGTTCCGCAAATTGACGCGGTAAGTTTGCGGCGCAATGCATGAAAAGGCCCCCGCATTGGAAACGGTGCGGGGGCCTTGTGCGTGTTCGGGGTAATGCGGCTGGTCGGCGGCGCGCAGCGCCGCGCCGGGCGAGGCGGGCTTCGCCTGCCCGCACGGCTCAGGGCATCACGAGCGTAGCGAGTGTGCCCGTCATGGAGTGATCCAGCCGCACCGGATAAAGTTCCGCAAGCTGACCCGCTAGGTTTGCGGCGCAATGCATGAAAAGGCCCCCGCATTGGAAACGGTGCGGGGCCTTGTGCGTGTTCGGGGTCATGCGGCTGGTTTCAGGATGGGGCTACCCTTCCTTGAACCGCGCGATGACCTCGCCAAGGCGTTGCGCCTCGGCGTTCAGGTCGTCCAGCGAACGTTCCGCGTCGCGCATGGCCTTGGCGGTGTCTTCGCTGATGGTGGTAACCTCGCCCAGCGAGCGCACGATGTCCGCGCTCACCGCCGCCTGTTCCTTGCCCGATGTGGCCACGGCGCGCACCTGCCCGGACACGCCGGAGGCCAGCCGCACGATCTCCTCCAGCGAGCTTCCGGCGGTATCCGCCTGGGCATTGGCCTGGGTCACCGCCTCCACGGCGGTGTCCACCTGGCGCGCGCTGGCCGTGGTGCCGTCCTGAATGGCCCGGATGGCCTCGCCCACCTCGCGCGTGGCGTTCATGGTCTTTTCGGCCAGCTTGCGCACTTCATCGGCCACCACGGCAAAGCCGCGTCCGGCGTCACCGGCGCGGGCCGCCTCGATGGCGGCGTTCAGCGCCAGCAGGTTGGTCTGGTCGGCAATATCGCTGATCACGGCCATGATGCCGCCAATGCTTTCGGCCTTGCGCGAAAGGTCGGCCATGCTTTCGTGCAGGCTGGCCGCGCCTTTCTCCACCCGGACCACGGCCTCCTTGACCCGCTGCACGCCTTCGGCACCCTCGCCCGCCTTGGCCCGGGCGCTGTCGGCGGTCGCGGCGGCGTCCGCCGCCCCCCCGGCCATGCCCGCCACGGCGGCATCCATGCGTTCCATGGCATGCGAACTTTCGGCAACCCGGGTCTTCTGGGCGTCCGCACCGCCGCCCGCAAGGCTGACCTGCCGCCCCACGGTATTCGCCACGTCAACGATGGCGGCGGCGATGCCTTCCAGCATGCCCGCTGCCTCCTGCATGCCGTCGCGCCGGGCCTGTTCCGCCCGCATTCGGGCCGCCTCGGCCTCGGCGGTGGCGGCCTCGGCGCGCCGGGCATGCTCGGCTGCCTCGGCGGTGCGCGAACCGGCTTCCTCGATGCGCATGCGCAGCGATTCCACCATGCTGGCGATGGAGTGCTTCAGCCCGCGCAACTCGGCGCGGAACGTGCCGCGCGGCTGCGCACCCAGGTCGCCCGCCGCCACGGCGCGGGCATAGGCCACCAGCGCGTGCAGCGGCGTGCGCACGGACCGCGTGACCAGCAGCGTCAGCAGGCAGCCCACGGCGAGAATGGCGGCGGTGACCGCCAGCACCGTGTTGCGCAGGCGGTTCGCCTCTGCCTCCAGGTCATCCACGTACACCCCGGTACCGATGATCCATCCCCACGGCTTGTAATGGGCGATGTACGATTCCTTCGGGTAGGTCTGGTCGGTCACGCCGCCGCCCTGCTTCGGCTTGGGCCACACGTAGGCCACCAGTCCCTCGCCGCGCTGCTGCGCGACATCCACGAAGGCCTGGAACAGGTTGCGGTTGCCGCCGGGGTAGTCGGTTGCCGGGGCTCCCGGCGCGGCCCGCCAGTGGGTGGCCCGGTTGTAGGCGGGCTTGTCCAGGGTCTGGCCTTCCAGCGCGGGGGCTGTGGGGTGCATGACCATGGTGGGGTAGGGGGTGCGGTCGTCGTTGATCCAGAAATAGTCGCCGTTGCCGTAGCGCATCTGCCGGATGGCGTCGGCCGCGCGCCGCTTGGCCTCGTCAAGGGACACCTCGCCCCGGCTGGCCCTGGCGTCCAGCCCCTCCACCAGTTTCATGGCTGCCTGTACCAGATGGTGCAATTCGCCCTGCCGGGCCCGGAGTGCGTCGGAGCGGACCTGGGGCAGGAATCCGCCAAGAATGGTGGCCACGAACAACAGGGCGATGAACGTGGCCAGGGATATGATGCGCAACGCCACCCCCGCCTCGAAGCGGGGCGCGGCAGGCGCGGGCATGGGCGGCAGCGTGGCATTTCCGGCGGCGGGGTGGGGCATGGGATACTCCGCTATGATGTGGCGTGCGCGGGGCAGAGGGTGTTCGTTGGCCGGACAAGCGTATCCGCCCGCTGTTGCGGGCTGAATTATAACAATGGAGCGGCTGGGGGCGGCATGGGCGGGGGGGCGGGGCGTAGCGGGCGCGCGGTGCCCGTTGCGCGCTTGCGCGGGGGGGCATTTCTGCTAGGCTGGGGGTAAGGCGGCGGACCCTTCGTGGACCGCGCGCCCACCGTCTTTTTTGCCACAGCGACCCGCAAGGAGGTGCCCATGACCCGACAGGCTTCGTTCACCCGGCTGGAGCAGGCGCAGTTGCCCGGCTTTCGGGAACGTCTGGACCGCGCCGAATCGCCCGACGAGGTGCGCAGGTTCTTCGCCGAAACCGTGGCCACGCTGCTGTCCGACGCCCTGGGCACGGCAGGGGCGGTGCGCCACGACGATGTGGCCCTTTCTCCGGATGCGGCCGAAGGGTATGCGCTGACGCCGTCGGTCCGTGCCCTGCCCGGCTTTGCGGACATCTGGAGCGATTCCGACATGCCGCGCATCGCGGGCGACTTTGCCCGCCTGGCCGTGAAGCGCCACCGCCATCTGGCGGGCAACCCGGAGCGCACCGAAGCCAAGACCCGGCACAAGGACGGCAAGCGCTAGCAATCCCGTGGCGGAATGGTCCGGAGCAGTATCGGTTTCTCCGCCGTATCGCAGTGCGCTCACCAGCACTTTTTCCCGGCTTCGCCGTGCTGCGCGGGTTTGCGAATTGCCCTCTGCGGCGTACGGATTTCGCTTCTTCCCCAACGCACGACGCCCCGCACGGCAAGGCCATGCGGGGCGTTTCGTTGCTGCGTCAGGGGCGCGGCTACAGCCAGCGCTTCTTGATGAACACCAGCCAGGCCACCAGGCACAGCCCCACGGTCACTCCGGAGACGATGCCGAAGGCATAGGGCGAATCGTGCAGGGGGGTGTCTATGTTCATGCCGTAGATGCCGGTGATGATGTTGGGAATCATCAGGATGATGGTGAACCCGGTCAGGAACTTCATCACCGTGTTCATGTTGTTGGAAATGATGGAGGCAAAGGCATCCATGGTGCCGGAAAGGATGTCGCTGTAGATGTTGGTCATGCCGATGGCCTGGCGGTTCTCGGTGATGGCGTCTTCCAGCAGGTCGCTTTCTTCTTCGGTGATGCGCAGCGAGCGGGTGCGCAACAGCTTTTCCATGATGATGTCGTTGGCCCTGAGCGACGTGGTGAAGTACACAAGGCTCTTTTCGATGTTCAGCAGCTCGATGAGCTCCTGATTGCGCATGGACTGCTGCAAGCGCTGTTCGATGAACGCGGTGCGCCGGTTGATGTCCTTCAGGTCGTTCAGATAGGCGATGGAGGTGCGTTGCAGCAGGTGAATGGCCAGGCACAGGCGGCGTGCCGTATCCATGGTGCGCGCGCGTCCGTTCAGCAGTTCGCTGACGATGTCGCGCGGCGAACGGCACACCGTGACCACGGCGGTGCGGGTGATCACGATGCCGATGGGCAGCGTCAGGTAGGGCACGCGCACGTCGGTCTCGTTTTCCAGCGGCACGCGGATGACCAGCAGCAGCACGCCGTCCTCGTGTTCCAGCCGGGCGCGCTCGTCGGCGTCCAGCGGGTCGGTCAGGTGGTCCAGCGGAATGCCCAGCAGCACCGAGGCGCGGCGCAGTTCTTCATCCGAAGGATTGGAAAGATTCACCCAGCAGTCGGGTTCGATGTGGTCCACGGGCGTCAGCACGCCGTCGATGGTCTTGTGAATGGTGAACACGGCAAGGCTCCTTGCGTCCGTTCCGGGGTGCGGTCTGGCGCGCGGCGTGTGCCGCGCGTGCCGGGAACAGCGGTGCGCCGTGCAAGACCCGATGCCTGGGGATCAGGGCTGGGCGCGGCGGCGGAAGCAACGGAGCGTCACGAGTACGGGTCCGCGGAGCGGGCCACGGAACGCACGCGACGGTGCATCCGGCAGCGGGCGCGCCGGATGGAACGGTCGGAGAATACGGAAGATGCGGAAAGCAGGGAAAGCGGTGTGCGGAACATGGTCCACCTCCGGGGGCGCGCAGCGCCGCCGGGCGGACCGGGAAGGGATCAGGCCCGGACGTGACGGCGGCAGCGGCGCTGGTGCGTCGTTGCGAAACGGTGCGATGCGATGGGGCATCTACTACTGTCGCCGGAATCCACGTCTGTGCTCCTGTTGGGGGTGCGCGGCGGGCCGTGTGGCCGCCGGCGGGGTGCGCCAGGGATGGGTATGCCCATGCCGTGGGCACGCTGCGGGGTCTGCTTTACGCCCGTGGGGGCCGCTTGGCAACCGGAAATGCACCGGGCGGCGGGCTGGCGGGTGCCGGGGGCGGCCCCTAGCGGGACAAGCCCAGAAATCTGCGCCGCAACTGCTCCGCGCGGTCTCGGTTGACGCCGAAGTCCCACCAGCCGGAACGGGCGGCGGAGCGCAGGTGCACGACGGATGCCGCCGGGTCTGCCACGCAGGTCACGTCGTCGATGAAGCCGAAGACCTTGCTGCGGCACTGGGCGCGCACGGTCAGGCCGTCCATGTCCGTCACGGTGCAGCCGGGCAGGGCGCCCAGGGCCACGGCCACACGGCGCATGGCCGTGGCCGCGTCGCCGGTGAAGGGCAGCGGCTCGATGTACTGCCCGTCACGCACGGCGCCTTCGGCCTGGGTGATGACGCAGTTGGGGCGGTCGGGGCAGGCGGGCAGGCGCACGGGCTCGGCAGGCAGATTGGCGCTGACAGGCTGGTCTGGCAGACCCGGCTGCGCGCCATGGGCGGGCCGGGCAGGGCATGCGCACGCCGTCAGAAATGCCAGTAGCAACAGCGCGGGCACGGCAACGACAGAGGAAAGAAGGGATGCGGACATGGGCTCTCCATGGGCACTTGCGGGGGCGCCTTCCGTTGGACGTTGCAGGACATGGACCATGACCGGAATGCGCGCCGTGGATCGTCGCCCCATGACACATGACAAAGGGCCGCCCCGTATGCGCGGAACGGCCCCGTGGAAAACGGCGCGGAGGTTTCCGCTACGGCTTCAGGAAGCGGCTGACGTTGTCGATGACGTTGCGCAGCAGGTCGTCGGTGGGTTCCACGAACTGGAAGTGGATGGTGCGCACGATGCCCACCATGATGCCCACGATCATGCATGCGGTGTCCTCGACGCTGATGTCGGTACGCACCGAGCCGTCCTTCTGGCCGTCGCGCAGGGCGACCAACAGGTATTCGTTGAGATACGTGTAGATTTCCTTGATGGCCAGGAACACGTCGTCGTTCCGTTCGCCGTAGCGGGTGGGCGCGTCGCGGAAGATCAGGCAGAACTCCATGCGGTTCTTCTTCACGAACACGTAGAACGACTTGATGATGGAGACCACCTTCTCCACGCTGGTCTCGGGCGCGCGTACTTCGAGATACTTCTCGATGTCGCTGATGAGCTGATCCTTCACGTTGCGGATCAGGGTGAGGAAGATGTCGTCCTTGGTCTTGAAGTGACGGAAGATGGTGCCTTCCGCCACGCCCGCCTCTTTGGCGAGAAGGCTGGTGGGGGTGTTGTTGAACCCGCGCTCGGCAAACAGCTTGGCGGCGGTAAGCAGGATGGTGTCGCGCTTCATGTCGGAATCCTTTCAGTGTCTGCCGCGATACGGCAGAAGCGAGGAGTGAACGCTCAAACGAGAGAAGGCTAACCCCACTCCTGAGCGGTGTCAACGTTGACGTGGGGGGCACCCGCGATCCGCGTGAAATTGGTGACCGTACCGGTATGTTCCGGCTTGCGGCGGCTGCCGCAACGCCCGGAAAAGACAGGAAACCGCATGGCAAACGGGCGCCCCGGCCGGTGATAGGCCGGGGCGGCAATGGGTGAGGTGGTGTCCGGTATGCGGTTCAGCTCCGGCGGGCGGCCTGCCCGGCACGCGGGGCCAGGGCGATGCGGTTGCGCTCCACCGCAGCCTCCAGTTCGGGCAGCAGGTCGCGCACCGCTTCCATGTCGTCTGCGGTGGCGGCCCGCTCCACGCAACGGGCGATGCGTTCCAGCACCCGCAGGCCGAAGCTTTCTGCCTTGCCCGCGATGCGCGCCGCCGCTTCCTGCACGGCAAAGGTACTGCCGTCGGCCCGGCCCCGCCGGGCGTCGTCCAGGGCGGCATCCAGGGTTTCCAGCAGGCCGGGGATGAAGGGTTCGATGTCGTCGCCCATGTGCCCGTGCGGCTCTGTCCGTTGCCTGGTCGAGGGCGCCGGGGGAACTGCGTGAGCGGGGGGAGCGGGACGCGCCGGGGCACGCCGCGCCGTATCGCCTTCCGGATTCCTGGCACGGTCCGCGCCCCGGCCAAGGTGCACGGCGATGCGTTCCGCGATGCGCTCGGCAAAGCTTTTGGCGGGAGGGGACTGCGGCGGGGTGTCCGCCTGCGAGTGGCCCGGCGCGTGGGGGGCCTGCCCCTGTCGGGTGCCGGGCGGCACAGGAGACGGCGGAGCGGACATCTGGCCGGGCTGGGGCCGGGTGTACTGCATCTGCTGCGGCAGGGGCTGGGTGGCCTGCTGGCCGGTGGGCCATGTCGGCGTTGCCGGGACGACGGGCGGGACGGGAGCGGCCTGCGCCTGTCCGTGCATGGTCTGGCCGACCGTGGCCTGCCCGTCCGTGGTCTGGCCGCGTACCGCTTGCCCGTGCAACGCCTGTCCGGCGGTTTCCTGTCCGGCGGTTACGGGGGCGGCAGGCTCGGCGGGCTGCTTGGGGCGGTAGCCGGGGCGCACCTCTGCCGATACGTCGCGGATGGGCCGGGTATCGGGTTGCTGGGCCTGTGCGGGTGTCTGGTCCGCCTGTTCCGGCTGTGGATGGGGCATGGCGCGCTGGCCTTGCTGCTGCGCCCGCTGGGCGCGTTCCCAGCGTTCCAGGCGCGCGGCCGCCCCGTAGGACGACGAGGCGCTGGGTCCGGCATGGGCCGTGGCCCGGTGCGGCTCCATGGGCATGGGGTCGCCCACCCATTCGCCGCCGTCGGCGGTGGTGGCGGGCTTGCGCACCACGGTGGCAGTGTCGTCGGGGCCAGTCCCGGCGCGTTCGTCGCGGGTCGTGGCGGTGGCCGGACTCGCAATGCCCGGACTCGCAATGCCCGGCTGTGGCCGGGGAGCCGTCACGGGCATGGGCTCGCCCACCGACTCCTCGAAAGCGTCGCCCCAGGCCGGGGCGGGAACAGGGGCCGGAGTGGGCGCAGCCGGAAGAACGGCGGCGGGTTCGCCCGCCACAGCCGCAAGGGGCGCAGGGGCCAAAGTCGCTGGCGCAAGGCTCGCCGGGGCCGTGGCGTCACCAGCGGGTTCGAAATCCTCTGCATCGGTGACGATGAGGTCCAGTAACGATCCGCCTTCGGGCAACGACCCGCCTTCGGGCAGCCCGCCGCCGTACGACACGTCGGTCGTCAGGATGATGCGGGCCGCCGGGGCGGCACCGGATGCTGAAGCTTGGTGGCTGGCGGCGGGATCGGTGTGCCCCACGGCAAAGATGTCCGCACCGAACAGGTCCGGCAGTTCCTCGGCCTCGTCAGAACCTGCCCCGTCAGAACCTGCCCTGTCTGGGCCTGCCTCGTCGGCCATGCCGCGAGCCACATCGGTGTCGGCGGCATCGGTTTCGGGTGTGGCAGGCGCGTCCGGCATATCGGGGGCCTCGGGCGACTGTTCCGTTTCGCCCACCACGGGGCGGTCCCAGGGGTGCCACGCCGTGGGCGCGTCCGCCACTGTCGCCATGCTGGCGGGTTCCATGGAGTCAGACGAAGCGTCCGCTTCCGCGGGGGCATCCCCTGTCGCCGCATCCGGCAATTCCGGTAGTGCGTCCATGCCCGGGGCATGGTCGTGGGCCGGGGTGTCATACAGGTACGCATCGTCCCGAGCGGCATCGGGCGCGTCCCAATGCGTGCCTGCATCCCATGCCGGGGGCGCATCATCGACCAGCGAAAGATCGCCCGCCCCGCCATGCCCCGCATCGGCGCCAATCTCGGCACCGGACAGGAACAGGTCGGGCAGGTCCGCAAATTCCGGCGGCGCGGCGTGAGGGGCATCGTCCGCATCGTCGTACGTCATTTCGGTAGGGCCAAGGCCGTATCCGGCGTGAGCGGCGTATTCAGGCTGCGGCTTCGGTTCGGCATGGGGCGGGGCCAGTTGTGCCACGGCGGCGCGCAGGCCGCTGCGGGTCAGGGGCTTTTCCAGCGTTTCGGTGCATCCGGCGGCCAGCATGCGCTCGGCCTGCGCCTCGTGCGACACAAGGGCCAGCACCGGCACCGGGGCCAGCCCGTGTTCCTGTTCGAAGGCGCGGATGGAGGCCACGGCCGCCACGATGTCGTCCTCGGGCATGTCGCCATCCATGATGACAAGGCCCGAGGGTGCGCGCCGGTACAGGATGCCCGCCTCGGTGGCTCCGCGCGCCTCCAGCGGCGCGTGGGGCAGCCCCTCCAGGAAAAAGGCCAGCAACTGGCGGTTGCTGGGCACGTCGTCGGCCACGATGACCTGCAACGGGCGGCGCGGGGCCACCGGCCCAAGGTGCAGCTGGTCTGCCGCCGTGACGGCGTCGGGCGTGGGCCGGGCCACGCGCAGGTCGTCGGTCAGGTCCACGCCCACGAAGGGGCGCGGCGCGGTGGCGTCGCCCGAAAGGGCCACCAGCCGCGCGGTGAACGAAATGGTGGTGCCCTGGCCCCGCCCGCTTTCCACGGTCAGGGTGCCCCCGGCGGCGTCGGCCATTTCCCACGCGCGGGCCAGCGCGCTGACGCTGCGCCGGTGCGGCGGGCCGCCTGCGCCGGAATCGCTGACGGTGAACAGCAGGTGGCCGGGGTCGGTACTGTCGGGCACGCGGCGTACCGACATGTGCACCGACCCCTTGTCGGTGGAACGCACCGAACTTTCGGCCAGCAGGCGCAGCAGTTCGCCCAGTTGGGCCGCATCGCCTTCATACAATTGCGAGAGATGCGGCGCCATGAACCACGAGATGGCCAGCCCCTTGCGTTCCGCGCGGTCGGCCACGGCGTCGTGGGCGTCGCGCAGCAGGCGTTGCAGGTCGAATACGGACCGACGCGGGGCGGTGCGCAACGGCGCGGCCACCCGGCCAAGATCCTCGGCGATGGAGGCCAACTGGCGTCCGGCGGTGCCCACGGCCTCGGCGTGGCTGCGGGCGGCGGGGGGCAGCGCGCAGTTCTCCAGGCCGTCCAGTTCCTGCAACATGGCATCTATGGGGGCCAGCAGGGCCTCTTCCATGCGGGCCAGGGCCAGCGGGTCGAGTCCGGTGGGGGCCGTGGACACGGTGGAGGCGGCGTTGGGGGACATGTTGGCACCGTCGTCTGGCCCGTCTGGCCAGCCAGGCCCGTCCCGTTTGTCCAGCCCGTCTCCCGAGTCCCTGGTCAGGCCGAAACCGGTGGCAAGATCGTCCCGTCCGGCCATGGCCACGGCACGGGCCAGGCGGCGCGAGCCGCGTGCGGTCGGCGTGTCACCCAGTTCCGGCACCACGTCGCCAAGCGAAAGCTCAAGCGGTTCTTCGGCAGCGCTGCCGCCAGCGGTACCTGCACCTTCAATGTCGCCGGTCCCGTCAGGATCGTGTGCGTCCGCCCTGGCGGGCGTGCGCGGGGACGGAGCAACCCCGCCGCGCAACTCTTCGGGCGAGATCAGGCGCAGGGCGGGTTCGTCGGCCAGCGGGTCGTCCAGGTCGGGGCGTTCCGCTGCCGGACTCTTGCGTACACGGTAGCCGCGTCCGCCGGTCAGGGTGCCCTCGGCCCCGGCCGGGCGCGGTGCGCTGGTGCCCGCCACCAGCAGGGCCAGCAGGGCCAGTCCCCATAACGGTGCCGTGGATATCCATGCGGCTGGCACCGGCGATGCCAGCCCCGCGACGCCCACCCCGGCACCGGCCAGGGCGGCCAGGCATCCGGTCAGGAAACGCCGCGAACCCGGCAGGTTGCGGAATTTGCAGGACACGGCGGCGGGCAGCACCAGCACCAGCAGAAGCGGCCACAGCGCCAGCAGGCGCGAGGACCAGGCCATGCCCGGCACCAGTGGCAGCAGGACCAGCGCGGCCCCGGCCAGCGAAACCACGCGCAATTGCATGTCCGCGCTGGCAGCCTGCTCGCGGGTGCGCAGCAGATGGCGCCCCACGTGGGGCAGCAGCATCAGGGCAAGGCCGGGTGCCAGCACGCCGGGCAGGCCGCGCAGCGGCACGTACCCGGCGGGCGTGGGGGGCTGCCCCGCAACGGCCTGGGCCAGTACGGCGGCGGCGAACAGGCTTGTCCACAGCCGCCATTCGCCCCGTTCGAAAACCCCGCGCAGCAGGCACAGGACCAGCACGGCCACCAGCACTCCGATCACCAGCGGGCGGGCCAGGGCGTCGTTGCTGGTGGCGGCGTTCTGGGGGGTGCGCAGCATGGGCGCGAACCACGGCCCCGGCACGCCGTCCAGTTTGACGTAGATGGGCAACGGTTTGCCCACGGGATCGGGCAGGGTGAACACGTTGCCGCCTTCCGGTGCCTGCGCCTGCCATTCGTTGGGTTCGCCGGGCTGGTTGCGCTTGGCCAGGAACAGCGTGGCCCTGCCGGGAAGGTCGCGGCCCAGGTCGAGCAGCAACTGGCGGTTCTGCCCGTCCGTGGGCCGGGGGGCCAGGGTCAGGCGCAGCCAGGTGGAGCCGGAGCGGAACAGGGGCAGGCCGTTGCCCAGCGGGGTGAACCCGGCCTGATGCGAGGGAGAGAGCAGTTCGTCCACGCTCAGCGTGCCGGTGGGGTCCACCAGAAATTCGAGGAACGGGGCCAATGGCTGGGTGGCCAGCAGCGAAGACGCATCCAGCGCGCGGGTGGCGTTGGACAGCGCGGGAGCGGCGGCGGGCATGGCGCCGGGCTGGCTGGAACCGGACGGGCCGGAACTGGGCGCGGGCGCCGCAGTGGCGGCAGACGCGGAAGGAACCGGCCACGTCGCAAGGCAGCAGGCCAGCAGGAGGCATGCGCCCACGCGGAGTAGGGTGGCGCGGCGGCCGGATGAAAAGGGGCGGAACACCGGAACACCGGCGGAGGGAACGCGGGCGGAGGGGACGCGGTGCGACAGGACGCGGGGCGAACGAGGGGCCGAAGCGATGGTCGGGGCGTGCGGCATGGTTCCGTGGGCGCGCGGGGCGCGCGGGTTGCGTGTTGACCGTGCGCGGCGCGGCGCTCGGGCCGCGCCCCGTCGGAACATAGCGCACTTCGGCATGGGGGGCGAGCGGAAATGAAGGCCCGGCGCGGCAGGCGGGGCACCGGCAACCGCTGCGCCAGCACCACGCAGGCACCACGCTGTCGCCATCCGGCACCGAATGACGCAAGGCGCCCCCGGAGGGCGCCGGTTGGTGTCATGTGGTACCGGCCGTACCAGGAGCACAAACGAAAAGCGCGCGGCGGCACGTGGCCGCCGCGCGCATCCGCACGGTGTGAGGCAAGGCCCCGGCTACTTGTTCTGCTGCTGCAACGACTGCATCATTTCCTTCAGCGGCTGGCCGTTGGGGGCCTTGGCATCGGGGTTGATAGCCAGCAGTTCTCGCCAGGCCTTCATGGCGTCGTCCTTCCGCTCCAGGTCGAAGTACAGCACGATGCCCTTGTTGAAGCGGGCGACCTGATGCTTGGGGTTGGCGGCAATGGCCTTTTCGAAGGTGGCCAGGGCGCGGTCGTGCTGGTGGTCTTCGCGGTACATCACGCCAAGGTCGGTCAGCACGTCGGGGTCATTGGGCTTGAGCGCCAGCGACTTCTCGTAGGCGGGGATGGCTTTCCTGGGTTGCTCGGTATCGAAGTACAGGTGTCCCAGCTTGGTCCATGCGGCCACGTCGTTGGGGTCTTTCAGCACCGCCTGCTCCATTTCCAGGATGCGGCCCATGACGTCGGGCGATATCTGGCTGGCCGCGCCGCTCGGGGTCTGCTGGCTGGGGGCGGACACGGCGCGCTTTTCCTGCGCGGGTGCGGACGAATACATGCTCGCCACCTGTACGCCCAGAAACGCGCCGACGATCAGCGCCACGGCCACGGCCATGTACATGGTGGACTTGCGGACGTATGCGTCGTCCTGCTGCTGGCGGCCCTGGGTTCGGTGTGTCTGCGACATGGATGCTCCGTTCATATGTAGGGAAGTATGTGCCGGTAGCGCGGCGCGGCAGGCGCACCGAGTGTCCCGGTCAGGTGGGCAGTGTTACCTGCGCGTGCGGCATCCGGCAAGAGGCAGAGCGGAAAGGGGGGAAAGCATGGCGCTGCTTGCGAATTATTAACACTTTAGAAAACGGTGTGTTGCGTGCAAGTTTCAAGCTTTGCGCAAAAACCGTGTTGACACCTGGCCGCCTGATGCCCTAGATACCCCCTTCGCCGCGACCGATTGCCCCGGTCACTTCGTGCAGGGGCAAGCAGACACGGCACCGCTCTTTTCAGCCGATGCAGTTGCCGCTTTCCTGTTTCGCCAGCGAGTTTCGCTGAAAGGCCACGGGGTCTTCGAGAAAAATCGAAGAAAACGAAAAAAGCGGTTGACACTTGGCGGGGCGCTGGGGCATACATGCTCCTCGCCGCGACGGGAAGCTCCGGCGGGG
>NZ_JBDXXH010000003.1:300000-565051 GCF_040373385.1 Nitratidesulfovibrio sp.
GCAGGCGCGCCACGCGTGGGGACTCGGATGCGTCGGCTTCACGAACGCTTACCGATGCCACCCCGTTGCCGGGTATGGTCACGGACAGGGTGGCCGGGTCCGCCCCGGCGGGCAGGGCAAGCCGGAATGCCTGGCCGCCGCCGGGGGCGGCCTCCACGGACACGCGCTCCTCCACCATGACCCGCGCGGAACGGGGGTAGAGCACCACGGACGTGGGCGCGGCGGGAAGCGGGTCGGCTGTGTTGGCCGAGGGAGCGGACACCGAGGATTGCGCGGGCAAGGCCGGAGTGCTCTGGGGCTGCGGGGCGGCCTGCACGCCAAGCGGGGCCAGCAGCAGCGTGGCGGCCAGGGTGGCCGACGCAATGCCGCATGCGGGGAACGAAAGGAAGGGCACGGATGGTCGGCGCAGGGCGCCGTTGGTGGTGAAGATACGCATGCCTGCCCTATAGCATGGTTCGTTTGGCAGGGCGAGTGGGCAGGGCGGTATGTGCTGCCGGGATGCGGCGTGGCCGGTGCCGCACAGTGCGGCCGATCCACCTGATTCGCCCGATTCGGCCAATCCGCCCGATCCGCCCGATCCGCATGATCCGCCTGATTCGCCTGATCCGCCTGAGCCGGGAGGTAGCACCGGGGATGCGAACTGGCCTGCGGCAAGTGTCCGATCGCCTGCCGGAAGGGTGGGGGTGACAGGACGCGAACCCGCCGGGAATCGCCTTCGCCTGCGGCAAGTTGTCGATGCGCGCCGTGCCGTTGCCGTCTGCGGCAGGCATGGCGCCTGCGCGTTACCCGGCGGCGGGGTCCAGCAGGTCGGTGTCGTCGTGGGCGTAGGGCGGGGCGCAGCAGCACAGCACCAGCAGCGGCGCATCCCCCGTGTTGGCGATGCGGTGCGGAGTGCCGGGGGCGATATGCACGGTGTCGCCCGGCCCCACGGCAAAGGTGGCATCGCCAAGCGTCATCAGTCCCTGCCCGGCGGTGACGTGGTACAGTTCCTCGCTGCGGGGATGGCGGTGCAGCAGGGTGACGCAGCCGGGGGGCACTTCCGCCTCGGCCAGCGACTGGTTGCGGTTGCCATGCACGGCGGGGTGCATCAGCTCGCGGATGATGGACCCGTCGCGGGTGACGTAGGGGGCGGCATCCGCGCGGGCGGTGACGGTGGGGACGGGCTTGGTCATGGTGGCTCCGGGCAATGTCCGTGTCGGGTTGATGCGTCCTTGCGCACTGCGTCATGGCGCGCGCGTTGGCCTTGCGCAGCATAAGCAAAGCGCCCCGGCCCACGGTCCTCGAAAGTCCTCATGGAGCCGGGGCGCATGCATCCGGTCGTGTTCCTGTCTGCCTAGTAGAGCTGCTTCAGCAGGTCTTCCGCGCTCTTGGTGTCGTCGTCACCCCGGTGCACCGGGTCGCCCGCCGTGGAGGTGGGCTGGGTGCCCAACTGGAACGGCAGCAGGTAGCTGGTCTCGGAACCCGGACCGGCGATCTGCCCGGTCTTGCCGTCCACGCGCACCATGACGATGCCGGGCGGCATGGGGAAGTCGTCCGGCGGGTACTGCGGCTCCACCACCTTGCGGTAGTCCACGAACACGGGCAGCGCGGCGCGCCCGCCGGTTTCGAACTTGCCCATGGGCGCCACCTGGTCGAAGCCCACGTACACCACGCTGACCAGGTGCGGGGTGTAGCCGATGAACCAGGCATCGCGTTCGTCGTTGGAGGTGCCGGTCTTGCCCGCCAGGGGCTTGCCCAGCACCTTGGCCTTGGTGGCCGTGCCGTCCTGCACCACTTCCTTCATCAGGGTGGCCATGATGAAGGCGTTTTGCGGGCTCAGCACCTCGCGGACATCGGGTCTGGATTCGAACAGCGTCTCGCCCCAGGCGTCCTTGATGGAATGGATGAACCTGCGCTTGGCCACGCGCCCTTCGGCGGCAAAGGCGGTGTACGCCTCGGCCATGTTGATGGGCGAAACCGCCACTGCCCCAAGGCTGACGGAAAGCTCGTTGGGGAACGGCCCTTCCAGCCCCAGCGCCGTGGCCCGCTCGATGACGGCGGGGATGCCGATCTTCTGGGCCACGCGGATGGTGCACAGGTTGCGCGACTTGGCCAGCGCGGTGCGCAGCAGGGTGGGGCCGTAGAACACGCCCTCGAAGTTCTCCGGCCGCCAGATCTTGTCGGTGTACTCGTTCAGGTACACGAAGGGCGCGTCCAGCACCACCGACCCGGCAGTGAAGCCGTGGTCCATGGCGGCGGAGTACACGATGGGCTTGAACGACGAGCCGGGCTGGCGCCTGGCCTGGATGGCCCGGTTGAACTGGCTGTCGCTGAAGCTGTAGCCGCCCACCAGGGCCAGCACGTCGCCGGTGTCCGGCTCTATGGACACCACGGCGCCCTGCACGTCGGGGTACTGTTCCAGCGAAAGCTGGATCACCCCGGCCTGCGAGACCAGCGAAGGGTTGTAGCTGGCGGACTTGCCGTCGGCCCCCAGGGCGGAAACCCACACCACGTCGCCCACTTCCAGCACCTTCTTGGCGTCCTTGACGGCGGGCACGTGTTCGGGGGCGTAGCGGATATCCGGGGTGCGGCACCAGGCCATGGACTTCACGTCGATGAAGCCCCGGTAGCCGCCCAGGCGCACTTCCGCGCCCTGCGGCACCACCTTGGTCACCAGCGCCCGAACCCACGCGCCGTCGGCCAGCGCGGCGGGGGTGAAGTTTTCGTGCTTCAGGAAGGCGTCGTATTCGGCGGGCTTCAGCCGTTGCAGCGGGCCGCGCCAGCCGTGGCGGTGCGAGGCGTCGTCCAGCCCGGTGCGCAGGGCCTTTTCCGCCGCGGCCTGGTGCACCGGCTCCATGCTGGTGCGCACGTGCAGGCCCAGTTCGTAGATGGCGTCCTCGCCGTAGCGGTCCACCTTCAGGCCCAGGCGCTTTACGTTGGCCTCGCTGAAGAAATCGATGAGCTGGCGGCGCACCTCTTCAAGGTACCACGCGCCCTCGCGCCAGCCGCTGTCGTCCATGGACCGGTACACCAGGGGCTGGGCCACGGCCTCGTCGTATTCGGCGCGGTTGATCCAGCCGAGCTCCAGCATGCGGTGCAGCACGTACATCTGGCGCTGCCTGGTGGCGTCCGGGTCGCGGAAGGGGTTGTACTTCGAGGGGGCCTGCGGCAGGCCGCCGATCACCGCCGCCTCGGCCAGCGACAGTTCGTTGACGTGCTTGCCGAAGTAGGTGCGCGCAGCCGCCTCCACCCCGTAGGCACCGCCGCCAAGGTAGATCTGGTTCAGGTAGATGGTGAGGATTTCGTCCTTGCTCAGGTATTTTTCCAGCCTGTAGGCAAGGATGGCTTCCTTTATCTTGCGCTCGTAGCTTTTTTCCGAGGTCAGCAGCAGGCGCTTGACGATCTGCTGGGTGATGGTGCTGCCGCCCTGCTTGATGGACCCCGCCTGCATGTTCTTGATGAACGCGCGAAAGATGGCGATGGGGTCGATGCCCTCGTGCCGGTAGAAGCCGTCGTCCTCGGCGGCCAGAAAGGCCTGGGGCACGCGGGGCGACATCTTTTCCAGCGGCGCGAGAAAGCGCTTTTCACGGTAGAAATATCCCATCACGCTGCCGTCGCGGGCATACACGGTGGTGACGAGGGGAGGACGGTAGTCGGCAATGCGGGTGAAGCTGGGCAGGTCGTGCGAGGCCCAGATGACCAGCATGGCGGCAAGCCCGGCCGCGGCGGCAATGCCAAGCGCGCCGACGATGCCGAGGGTGAGCAGCAGTTTTTTCATGGGGGTGCGCGTTACAACGTTTCCGGCCCGTCGTCCAGAGCGCCCGGTTTGCCGGGCCGGGGTGGCCTGCGGCGACCGCGCGGCGCGGTGCGGGGATCGGGAATGGGCTGGGGTTTGGGCAGGGGGGCCGCGTCACGCGTTCCGTGGGGTGGCGGGGCGGCGGGGGCATCGGTGTCATTGGATGGGGGGGCTGCCGGGTCTGCCGGGGCCGCGAAGGGCAACCCGGCCTCGAAGGGGTCCAGCGGGGCCAGCCCCCAGGCCAGGCGCATGCGCCCGAACAGCAGGCGGACATCCTTTTCCGTCAGGTGCACGGCGGCCAGCACGCTGGCCAGGGTGCGCCCTTCACGCACGACCACGCAGTGGTCCGGGGTGAACAGGGTGATGCGCTCGCCGCGCATCCACAGGGGGAACAGGCGACAGTACCAGGGCCGCACCTCGCGCGGGAGGCGGCAGCCTTCCGCGCCCAGAAAGGCGCAGTCGCCCCGCCGGTCCACGGCCAGGCGCAGGTGTTCGCCGTGCAGGGGGAACAGGGCTTCCACGGCGGCTTCCTCGCCGGGGAACAGGCGCTTCATGCCGTCCACGAAGGGGCGGGTGTTGCGCTCGGTGGCAAATCCGCCCACATGGTCGCACCATTCCACGATGCGCTCCCATTCCGAGCGGGACAGGGGGAAGCAGAATTCTTCCTCGCCGGGGGTGGTGGAGCAGCACGTGGGCCCTTGCGCCGCACAGCGGGCGCAGGCCGAGGGATCGGGCGCGGGCGCGTCGCGTTTGGCATGGGGACGGGCATGGGGCCGCGCGCAGGGCGTGCCCGATGTCTTGTGGGTGCGGGGGGTGCGGGGTGCGCGTGCCATGTCAGTAGGCTCCGGAGCCGGAGTTGGGCCATGTGCCGTTGAAGCCGCGCAGCACCACCACCCAGAACGGGCGACCCGGCTTGCCCCGGTGGGTGGACTGGTAGTGGGTGACCTGCACGGAGTCGAACATGTCCTCGAGCTGACGGGGCATGTTCGGCCCGTCGCGGCGCACGAACACGGCATCCCAGCCCACCTTGTCGGCGGGCGACGGCCAGATGTCGTACTGGCTCATGCGGCGACCGAAGTCGGCGCAGTAGGTCACCGGCTGACCGGGGGCGTAGAACGCCAGCGAGGCGGTCATGTCGTAGGCGTCGGAAAAGAAGAACACCCGGTCCGGGTCGGGCAGTTGCCGACGCACCTCGTCGAGGTGTTCGCCAAGGTCGGCCCAGCCCTTCAGGCGGGTGGCGGGGTTGTACTGCGGCGGCAGGGGCAGCGCGTCCTGCGCGTGCACCAGGCCGAAGGTCAGCACCCCCAGCACCGCCCATACGGGCACCAGCCTGCGCCATACGGTGGTGCGCGTGCCCCCCGGGGACAGGGCGGCATCGCGGCGGCGGGCGGCCACAAGGTCTGCAAGGGCGCACGCGGCCAGCATGATGCCCGCAACATAGCTCATGGCGGGCCAGTTGGGATAGATGCGGGTGTGCAGGCTCCACAGGGTCATGCCGCCCCACAGGGGCCAGAATCCGGCGGCCAGCAGGATGTCGCGGCGCAGCCGGTCCGGACCGCAGCAGGCGCCGGAGGGCGCGCCGGGGCCAGAGGGCATGTTGCGGCCCCGCGTCTGTCCGGAACAGGCGGTGCGCAGGGCGCGCCAGCCACCCGCCAGCATCAGGCCCAGCCACCACGGGGTGATGATGCCCGCCTGCGCGCCCAGATGTTCGGGCATCCGTTCCGGCGTCAGGAAGGTTCTGGCGGCCTTGCCCGCCACCCCGGCCAGGGTGGCCACGTGGCGGAAGCTGACCCAGTCGTTGGCGATGTTCCAGGCCAGGATGGGCAGCATGCCCACGGCGGAACCGGCCAGCATCACCAGCAGCACCCGCGCGGCCACGCCGCGCGCCAGCAGGGCGTGGCGGGACAGCCCCCACAGCCACAGCACGGCCACGCCCGCCATGGCCAGCATCATGTACTTGGCCAGCACGCCAAGGGCCATGCAGGCGAACAGCAGCGCGTAGGGCATGCGGCGGCGCGGTTCCTGCGATATCCAGTGCAGGCAGAACAGCGCGCCTGCCCAGCACAGCAGCAGGGGGCTGTCGGTGGTCATCAGTATGCCGGATGCCATGAACAGCGGGGTGGCGTTGGCCACGAACAGGGTCAGCACGCCCAGCGCGGGTGCGCGGAACAGCCGGGCAACGCCGAGGTACAGCAGGGTCTGGGCCAGCGCGGCATTGACCACCGCGCCCATGCGCACGCCGGTTTCCGTGTCGCCCAGCAGGGCCGTCCAGCCGTGGATGAGCCAGGCGATGAGCGGCCCCTTGGAATAGTAGGACAGCTGCAACCTGCGCGACCAGTCCCAGTACTGCGATTCGTCCTGCACCAGGTCGAGCTGGCCGGACATCACGAACCACAGGCGCACCAGCGTGGTGACGGCGATGATCACGCCCGCGCACAGGGCGGGGTTGCGTTCCCAGATGGGGGCCGGGGGCAGGCCGGGCAGCGTGGTCATGCCGGACGGCGTGGGGGCGGCACTGGCGCGCGGGGCATGCGCGCCGTGGCTGCCGGTGCCGGTGGCACTGGCGGAAGGGCGGAATTCGGGCCGGTGTATGGATGCGGACATGCGCGCGAAAATGACCTGTGGGGATAATGATGATGAAAGGCGGCAGAAGCGGGTGGTGCCGCGTGCCGGGGAGCGTGGCCGGTGCACGCCTACTGGGGTGCACCGCATCTTGGCGCGGGCCTTTCGGGCACCAACAGCTCCGGATCGGTGCCGCTGGGAATGTAGCCTCTCGGAGTGGGGGTGTCCAGAAGGGCGGCATGCGACGGTGGCGGCCAGCACGGGGGAAAGGCCGGACGGAGTGCCCGGCTGGTGACCCCTTGGGGGGTATTCACCGTGAGTGCCCGGCATGCGGACGGGCAGGGCAAAACCATGGGGCGGCGGACCGTGTGTTGCGGAAATCCGCCGCCCCAAGGGGGGAGTTACTTGTACAGCCGCTTGAGCAGCTTCAGCTTCAGGTCCGAGCCGGGGGCGAAGCGCAGGGGGATATCGAAGAAATTGGATCCCACGGCTGCCGCGCGCGGGGCCGAGAAGGTTGCCAGCCCGGCGGGGCCGGCCATGGCGCCGTGCCCGGTTTCGCCAACGCCACCCTGCGGCAGGCGCGGGTTGGCCAGGTGGGTGGCCGCGTCGTTGATCAGCACGGCCCCGGCGCGGGTGGATTCCATCAGCCGTTCGCCGCGCGCGTGGGCGGTGGTGAAGGCGTACAGCGCGGTGAGCGCGGGCAGCCCGGCCAGGAAGGTCGTGGCCTCGTCCAGCCGGGTGTAGGGGCGTACCACCAGCACGGGGCCGAAGCCTTCCTCGCGCAGTGCCGGGCTGTCGTCGGGCACGTCGGTAATCAGGGTGGGCGGCACGTACAGGGATGCCCTGTCAGGTTGATTGGAGGCATCGCCGGGGCCGAAGGGCAGGGCGCGCCCGGCGGCCAGCCGTTCCGCCTGGCGCACGAACCCGGCGGCGGAAACCATGCGGCCAAAGTCCGCGCTGGTGCGCGGCTGCGGGCCGAAGGCGCGTTCCAGTTCGGCGCGCAGCGCGTCCAGGACGCGGTCCAGCACGGTGCGTTGCACCAGCAGCATGTCGGGCGCGGCGCGCACCTGACCGGCGTGCAGGAACTTGGCCCACACGATGCGCCGGGCGGCCATGGCCATGTCCGCATCGCCGTGCACCAGCGCGGCGGACGGGCCGCCGGTGATAGCGGCATACGGGGTAAGCGTGGGGGCTGCCAGCGCGGCGATGGTCCGCGCGCCGCGCGTGTCGCCGTCGTACCACACGAAGTCGGGCGCGGTGGCCAGCAGGGCCTCGTCCGTTTCCGCGCCGCCGCTGACCACGGCCACATGCTCCGGCTCGAAGTACTGGCGCACCAGCCGGGTCATTATTTCCGCCGTGGCCGGGGCTTCCGCCGAGGGGCGCAGCACCACGGCGTTGCCCGCGCCGAGGGCGTCGGCCAGGGGCACCAGCAGGCTGCGGAACGGATCGGCCCAGTGGGCGTAGGCCACCACCCGGCCCAGTGGCTGGTGACGCACGTAGCTGCGCGCCTTGAACTGACCCAGCGACGATAGCACCCGCCGCCCGCCGCAGAAGCCGGGCACGGCCTTGATCAGCCAGTCGATCTCGTGCAGCACGGGCACCACCTCGCGCACCAGAAAGGGGTGCTCCGGGCGGCCATAGTCGGCGCGGATGGCATCGGCCAGGCGATCGCGGTAGCCCTGCACGCCTTCGCGCAGGCGGCGCAGGGCGTCCACCCGCGCACCGGAGGGCAGCGCCGCGCCAGAGGCGATGAACGCCTTCTGGCGGGCGGCCAGCGCGGCCATGTCCTCACCGATGACGGAAGGACCGGTGGACGAAGTTGTGGGGGCGGCATCGGCTGGGGTGGATGAACCGAATGCGGAGGAAGACGCGGCGGATGGAATGGAGCCGTGGGCGGCGGGCTGGGCGGAGAATTGGGTCATGGCGCACTCCTTGGCGGACGTTCCGGCGCGGGGCAATGCGCCCCGCCCGATACGCAGGGTTCGGGGGACGGCTGGCGGCTGGCCGGGGCGCGGGGCGCGCGATGGGGCATGAAGCGCCGGAAATGCCCGCCTGTCTGGTCTGGTGCAGGCCGAAAAAGTGGCGCGCTCCCGGTATGGTCCGCCATTGTGTACTGATAACGCATCGCGCGTCGCCGCGCCAGTGGGGGCGGCGGGGAAACACGGTCCACGACACACCTCCGTCTTGACAGCTTGCCTCTTGCGGTGCAGGGTAAACTGGCCTTCGTGCGGCCCGGCGTCTGGAAACAGTGCTGACGGGGCCGGTCACCGCGGGCGCACGCGACATCGCTTGCGCCCCTTCGGCGTGCCCGTGGCACGGCGCGACGCAGGTGCCCCTTTCCCCATGCCGTGCGGATGCCGCAATGATCCGTCAGGGAGAGTTCTCACCATGTCAAAGGGTTCCAATCAGTTCGACGTCATCGTCGTGGGCGGCGGCCCGGCAGGGCTGTTCGCCGCGTACCACCTTGCCGAGCATTCCGGCCTGCGTACCTGCCTCATCGAACGCGGGCAGGACGTGCGCAAGCGCAGCTGCCCCATCAACAAGACGCAGAAGTGTCTGAAGTGCAAGCCGTGCCACATCCTGTCCGGCATGGGCGGCGGCGGCCTGTTCTCGGACGGCAAGCTCAACTTCATCCACAAGCTGGGCAAGACCGACCTTACCCAATTCATGCCCCGTTCCGAGGCAGAGGTGCTGATCAACGAAACGGAGACCATCTTCAACCGTTTCGGCATGGACGGCCCGGTCTACCCCTCGGACATGGAGGCGGCCAAGGCCATCCGCAAGCAGGCCAAGAAGCACGGCATCGACCTTTTGCTCATCAAGCAGAAACACCTTGGCAGCGATTGCCTGCCCGACCATATCGACGCCATGTGCGCGCACATTCGCGACAAGGGCGTGGATATCCGCACCGGTGAAGAAGTGCGCACCCTTACCGTGGAAAACGGCACGGTGCGCGGCCTTGTCACCGACAAGGGCGAATATGCGTGCAAGGCGGTCATCATCGCCCCCGGCCGCGTGGGCGCGGACTGGGTGGGCGAACTGGCGCGCGGGCACGGCCTGGCCGTGAGCCAGCGCGGCATAGAGGTGGGCGTGCGCGTGGAAGTGCACAAGGACATCATGTCGGACATCACCAACGTGATCTACGACCCCACCTTCTTCGTGCAGACCGACAAGTACGACGACCAGACCCGCACCTTCTGCACCAACCCGGAAGGGTTCATCGCGCTGGAGAACTACCAGGACTTCGTGTGCGTGAACGGCCACGCCTACCGCCACCGCAAGTCGGAGAACACCAACTTCGCCTTCCTGTCCAAGGTGGTGCTGACCGACCCGGTGTCCGACAACCAGGGCTACGGCACCGCCATCGGGCGGCTGGCCACCATCATCGGCGGCGGCAAGCCCATCCTGCAACGCTTCGGCGATCTGCGGCGGGGCCGCCGGTCCACGTGGAACCGCATCAACAAGGGCTACATAGAACCCACCATGACCAACGTGGTGCCCGGCGACATCGCCATGGCCCTGCCGGAGCGCATCGTGACCAACCTGGTGGAGGGGCTGGAGCAGCTGAACAACGTCATGCCCGGCATCGCCAACGAGGAAACGCTGCTCTACGCGCCGGAGATCAAGTTCTTCGCCACCCAGGTGGAGACGGACAACCATCTGGAAACCTCGCTCAAGGGGCTGTTCGTGGCGGGCGACGGGCCGGGGGTTGCGGGCAACATCGTGTCCGCCGCGGCCACCGGGCTGATCCCGGCCAAGGCCATCATCGAACGGCTGTAGCCGGGCCGCGTGCCGTTTTTCCCGGATATCGGGGGGCGGCGACGACAGGTATGCAATGAACGGGGCGCCTTGCGGGGTGCCCCGTTTTTTTGTGTGCGTGGGGGGGGGATCCGGGTCGGTTGGGTGACGGGTTGCGCCCGCCTTCGGCGGGCGATGGCAGGGTGCCGTGGGGCAGGACGACAGGCGGCAGGAGGGCAGGCGGCAGGGCGGGAAGAAGGGCACCCCGCCTGCCTTGAACATCGCCGTTCCGGTCTTATGGTATGGGACGAGACGCCAACCGCGCCCAGCGCGAGGGAGGTGATACGCATGTTCACCGGCATAGCACGCGTGCCACGGCACGTATGGGACAGCGACCCGGTCGTTCGGGATGACTTCGAACGGTTGATCGAACGGCTGGAAGGGCTGGCCCTGGATGTGGGCCTGGACCCTGACCGCAACATCTGCCTTACCGACAACAAGGAGGATGTGCGGGTGGGGATAAGCGAGGAAATGGACATGTATCTGCGCGAGGAACCCGGCACCTGGCGCATGTAGCAGGCACGGCGCGTCGGCCTGAAGGGGCCGGAGGGGATGCATCCCGGCGGTTTTTGGCCGGGCAGCAGCCGGAAGCGACGCGTGAACGGAATACTGAAGGGGCGCTCCGCCTGTGGCGGAACGCCCCTTTTTCATGGTGTGCGTGATGTGGCTGGTGCGCGGTGTCCGCCCGGTGCGTGCCCGGCTACGAGCAGGACGAGGAAACCGAGCTTGGCGGAAACACCCGGATGGCCCAGGTCAGCGCCAGCGCGAACAGGGCCGAGACGATGCCCACGGCGGCATCCCAGAACGGCGGCGCGCCAAGGGCAATGCGCATGAGCAGGGTGGCGATGACGTAGCCGGAGTTGCGGAACACCGCGTGGAACGAGGGCATGAAGGTCTGTGCCACCAGCACCATCAGGATGTCGGCAAAGATGAGCACCGTGTAGATGGTCTCGAAGAAGTCGAACGACTGGCCGGTGGTGGCGAACATCCAGCCGTCCCACAGGGCGATGCCGATGAATGCCAGAAACAGGCCGAGCGCCAGGATCTTCTTGGCCATGACGTAATGCATGCGGTCCATGGCCGAAGTGATGTACCCCTGCGGCCGCTGCACCTTGTAGTACAGGCCCAGGCACAAAAAGATCACCAGCGCGGCGCTGGCCGATACGATGATGTGCAGCACGGGCTGAAAGTCGAGCGAAAGGGTGATGGGCTCGTGCATGTGCGAAAGCTCTTTGAAGGAGTTTCGCAGCAGGATCAGCGCGAGAATCTCGAACTGTTTGCCCACCGAGCGAGACAGCGAACAGGACAGCACGAGGATCAGGCTCATCACTTCCAGCACCAGCAGCATGGTGAAGGCGAAGTTGACGGCCTGGAAATGGTTGGAGGGAACGAAGCGGGTCAGCTCTATCGGCAGCCCGGCCAGCAGGCCGTGCCGGTTCAGTTCAATGGCGATGATGCCGCCGATGAACGCGAAGATGAGCGCAAGCGCCACCCGGCGCTGGGTGCGCGGGTGTTCCCAGTAATGGTCCAGCAGGTCGAAAAGATTGGTGAGTGGTTCGAGGCGGAACATGGTCGTGCCCGGGCGCTGGGGCCTGATGGATGGTTTGGGGTCTTGCGCGGCCACGCGGAGTGCGAGCCGCGTGCGCATGTGACCAGTAGCATCCGCCTATAACAGAGAATAATGACAAACAGAAAGGGATTTGCCTGAATTTTCCGAACCGTCGGTTGGTCCGCCCCGGCATTGCCGTATGGGCTAGGGACCAGGTTCACCGGCAAATCCCTTTCATCGGGAAGTGTTCCGTCGGCATTATTCCGTTGCATCCTCCGCCGGGGTTTTTCTGCGGCTGCCAGGGGAGCACCCGCGAGCCCTTGCCATGTATGTCTGGGAAGCGGGGGCCTTCCCTGACGTGTACCTGACATGCATGACCTTTCCCTTGCCCTAGAAATAAGGCCGCGTGGGGGGCCGTCAAGCGCGGCGGGCGGGGGCTGACGTTATTTTGTGAGGGGGAAGGGGGGGAGTGGAAGGCGGCTGAACGGATTGCGGCGCGAGGTGCCCGGAGCGCCGCCGAAAAAACAGTTGACGCGCGGCCTTCCCGTTGGCTATTGAATCGCTCCGCGCCATTGGCGCGCCAGCGCGTCCCCATCGTCTAGCTGGCCCAGGACAACGGCCTTTCACGCCGTCGACAGGGGTTCAAATCCCCTTGGGGACGCCAAATTTCATCCGGATCAGGCCGGAACGGATGGTTTTTTCAGAGCCTTCGGGGTGTTTCTCCGAAGGCTCGTTTTGTTTACACGACGTATTCACGCCACCCTGCGCGCGCGGGGTGGCGTTTTTGTTTTGCGCGGGGGGCGCGCGCAACGTTCCGGACTGCATAATAATGCGATGCAGGAAGCCTGACGATAAGGGGGGTGCGTGTCTGAAGGAACAGGCATAGCAATGCTACAAAAATGTAGGATGCCTGCACCGCAGGCTGCGCCCGGGGGGCGTTCCGGACGTGATGTCGTGCCGCAAGAATCGTGGAAGATCGCGTACTCCTTGCGGCAGTAACATTGCAAGGCGCAGTTGACGTTGCTTGCTGGCGCGGATACGGCAATACGTGATGGCGCACAGGTCCGGAATATGGATATGTGTTTTGCAAGGAGCTCGTCCATGCGTACACTTTCGCTGCCAGAACGCCTCTGGGGGACCGCTATCGTTGCATTCATGGGTTCGCTGGCGCTTCTCCTGGTCTCGTACAGGACCATAGAGGAGATCAAGATTCGCGGGCCGCTGTATCAGAGCATCGTTTCGTACAAGGATCTCGTGGCGGACATCCTGCCGCCGCCAGAGTATCTCATCGAATCCTACCTTATCTGTTTCGAGCTGCTGAAAGCCGACGGACAGGAACGTGATGCGTATGTCCGCAAGCTGGAGCAGTTGGAAAAGGACTACCTGAACAGGCACCAGTTCTGGACAGGGGAGCTGACCCATGCGGGTCTGCGCAGGGCCTTGCTGGAAGAGTCCACACCGCCTGCGCTGGAGTTTTTCCGGGTCATGCGTGAGTCCTATCTGCCGCAGGTGCGTCAGGGCAATGCAGGCGAGGCGGAAGCGGTGCTTTATGGCCCCTTGACCGCAAACTACAGAAAGCATCGTGCGGGCATCGACACAACCGTCGAACTGTCCGGCGCGGAGATCATCAAGGTCGAGGGAAAGGCCGACGAGTGCCTGGCGTCCGACATGTGGTTTCTCTATCTTGCGGCTGGCGCCATCAATGCCGTTGTGCTGCTGCTTACTTTTCTGGCCGTCAGGTCCATCCTCACGCCCATGCGGCAGCTTTCCGCCTACGCGTCGAACGTTGCGAAGGGGGATTACGATGCCGTTTGCCACGCAACGACCAACGACGAATTGGGCAAGCTTGCCGAGGTGTTCAAGGGCACCGTGGTCGCGGTGAAGGACAGCATCGAGCAGGCGCATCGATCGGAGGAATTGGCCCAGGCAGAGGCCCGCAATGCCCGCAACGCCGTTGCCGAGGCCCAGGCCGCCAGAACCCAGGCCGAATGTGCCAGGGCCGAGGGCATGGTGCAGGCGGCGGAACAACTGGTGAAGATCGTCGAGGTCGTCAGCAGCGCCAGCGGGCAGCTTGCGGCACAGGTCGAGGAATCCAGCCGTGGGGCCGGAGTGCAGTCGCAACGGGCCACGGAGACGGCAGCCGCCATGGATGAAATGAATTCCACGGTTCTCGAGGTGGCCCGCAACGCCACAAGGGCCGCCGAATCGACCGAGGCCGCCCGCCAGCGCGCCTCGGAGGGGGCGCGCATCGTGGGCGAGGTGATGACGGGCATCGACGAGGTGCGGCGCGTATCTGCGGAACTCAAGGGCGACATGGTGGTTCTGGGCAGGCAGGCCGAGGGTATCGGGCAGATCATGGGCGTCATCAACGACATCGCCGATCAGACCAACTTGCTGGCGCTGAACGCCGCCATCGAGGCCGCCCGGGCGGGTGACGCCGGGCGCGGTTTCGCTGTGGTGGCCGACGAGGTGCGCAAGCTGGCGGAAAAGACCATGAACGCCACACGGGAGGTCGGCGAGGCCATCGTCGGCATTCAGGCTGCGGCGCGCAAGAACATGGAGAATGTGGAGCGTTCGGCCATGGCCGTGGAACATTCCACGGTGCTGGCGGGCCGAAGCGGTGAGGCCCTGGAGGACATCGTCCGCATGGTGCAAACGGCAACCGACCAGGTGCGCGGCATAGCGACTTCCAGCGAGCAGCAGTCCGCCGTCAGCGAAGAGATCAACCACAGCATCCTGGACATCAACCGCATTTCCGGCGAGACAGCCGACGCCATGCGCCAGTCCGCCCATGCGGTGGGCGATCTGTCGAAACAGGCGCAGACGCTGCTGGGGCTCATAGAAAAGATGAAATGCGGGGGGTAGCCGCAGCAGGGGCGCACGAAACGGCAGGGCCACCGGACTCTTCCGATTGCCAAGCCGTTCTTTCCTCCATTTTCATCCGATTGCGGGCGTGTCCGGGGGGACGCCCCTCCCACCACCGCTCGCCAAGGCTCCCTCCATCACGTTGACGCCACTCCGCCGAGTTCCTATGACTGGCGGGTGCGCACCCCCAGCAGCAAACCGGCATTCCGGCCAGATATGAAAGGCATCGGACCCGCCACCCGCAGCATCCTGCCGGGAGCGGTCCGTGTGCTTGCCCTTGCTATCACGGTATGTCTTGCCAGCATCGCCGCCTTCGTCGGTCCGGCGTACGCGGTCACCCCCACGGGTTCTCCTGTCCGCGCCGTTCCCTCCGTCCCTACAGATTCCCCGGCTCCTGCTGTTCCCCCGGCTCGCGGCGTTACCCCGGCCCACGTCGTCCAATCGCTGGAAGCAGCCCCCGCCCAGCGAGCGCTGACCATCGGCGGCGACAGGAATTACCCGCCCTACGAATATCTGGACGACAAGGGCCAGCCCACCGGCTTCAACGTGGATCTTTCACGCGCCGTGGGAGAGGCCATGGGCGTGCCCGTGCGGTTCGTGCTCATGGACTGGTCGCGCCTGCACACCGCCCTTGCCGACGGCGCGGTGGATGCCCTGCAACGCACCCCGTATTCCAACCTGTGGCTGCGCGAGGCGGAAATGACCCCGCCGCACACCACCATCAACCACGCCATCTTCGCCCGCAAGGGCACGCCCGCCGTCTCGTCGCTGGAGGAACTGGCCGGAAGGAAGGTCATCGTCCACCCCGGCGGCAGCATCAACGACATCCTCGACGGCATGGGTTACGAGAAGGACCTGATTTTTTCCAAGACCCCCGTGGGCGGGCTGCGCCGCCTTGCCGGTGGCGAGGCCGACTACGCGGTGGTGGCCATGCTGCCCGGCATGTTCACCTTGCAGCAGGACGGCATCGACAACGTGCGCGTGGTGGCCAAAAGCGTCACCAGCCAGCCCTACGGCTTTGCCGTGCGCCACGGCGACGAGGCCACCCTGGCCCTGCTGGGCGAGGGGCTGGCGCTGGTCAAACAGTCTGGCCGCTATCAGGAACTGCGCCGCAAGTGGTTCGGCGTCATGGATACGGAGGGCATCTCTGCCCAGGTGGTGGCGCGCTACGCCGCCGTGGTGCTGGGGCCGCTGCTGCTTTTGCTGTGCGCTGCGGCGCTATGGACGCGTTCGCTCAAGCGGCAGGTGGACCAGCGCACCCGCTCGCTGTCCGACGCCCTTTTGCAACTGCGCGAGAATCAGCAGCAACTGGTGCAGGCCGACAAGATGGCCGCGCTTGGGGTGCTGGTTTCCGGCGTTGCGCACGAGATCAACAACCCCAACGGGCTGATCCTGGTCAACGTGCCCATCCTCAAGAAGCTGAATGCAGAGGCCATGCGCGTGCTGGACGAGGTGTACAGCGAAAAGGGCGACTTTGCGCTGGGCGGCAGCAGCTATTCGCGTATTCGCGACAAGCTGCCCCGCATCGTCGAGGTGGTGGAGGAAAGCGCCCAGCGCATCCGGCGCATCGTGGACGACCTGCGCGACTTCTCGCGCGTGGCCCCCGCCAGCGACCACCAGTCCTTTGATCTGGGCGAGGTGACGCAAAAGGCCATCCGCCTGGTGGGCAGTTCCATCAACAAGGCCACGTCGCGGTTCGACACGGATTTCGCCCCCGGCCTGCCGTCGGTATGGGGCAACCCCTCGCGCATGGAGCAGGTGGTGGTGAACGTGCTGCTGAACGCCTGCCAGGCCCTGCCCGCGCCAGAGGATGGCGGCCCGCATGACCCGCATGACCCGCGTGATCTGGGTGCCCCGCGTGATCAGCGTGACAGGGGAGACAGGGGCGACAGGGGCGACAGGCATGTCAGGGGCATTACCGTATCCACCACCGCCGCACCGGACGGCAGGTCGGTGGTGCTCACCGTGACGGACGAGGGCGTGGGCATCGCACCGCAGGACATCCCCCGCCTGACCGACCCCTTCTACACCACCAAGCGCGCCAGCGGCGGCACGGGGCTTGGGCTTTCCGTCTCGGCAGGCATCGTGCAGGAGCACGGCGGCAGCCTGGACTTCATCTCCGAACCGGGCCGGGGCACCACCGTGCGCCTTGTGCTGCCCGTGTCAGGCGGCGGCGCGTCATGAGCGGATACTGCCCGAACACCCCGGAAAGCCTTGCGGCCCCCGGCATCCTGCTGGTGGACGACGAGGCGGACTGGCTGGCCTCCATGACCCTGCTGCTGGAATTTTCCGCCGGGCTGTCCGACGTGCGCGCCTGCCAGGACAGCAGGCAGGTCATGGACATCCTGGATGCGGGGGGCATCGGCCTCGTGCTGCTGGACCTGACCATGCCGCATGTTTCCGGCACCGAACTGTTGGCCGCCATTGCCGAACGCCACCCCGACGTGTGCTGCATCGTGCTTTCGGGCATGAACCAACTGGCCACCGCCGTGGAGTGCATGCGCCTTGGCGCGTACGACTACTACGTCAAGACCGACGACGAATCGCGCATCGTGGGCGGCATTGCGCGGGCCATGCACATGCTGGAGCTGCGCGCCGAAAACCGCGAGGTGGCCAGCCGCCTTGTCTCGGGCCAACTGCGCCAGCCAGAGGCCTTTGCGGCAATCCACACCCGCAGCGCGGCCATGCACGCCATCTTCGCCTACATCGAGGCCGTGGCCAGAAGCCCCCGGCCCCTGCTGGTCACCGGCGAATCGGGCGTGGGCAAGGAAAGTCTGGTGCGCGCCGCCCATGAACTGAGCGGCAGGCGCGGCCCGCTGGTGGCCCTGAACGTGGCCGGGCTGGACGACGCGGTGTTCGCCGACACGCTGTTCGGTCACGTGCGCGGCGCCTTTACCGGGGCGGACGCGCCGCGCCGGGGGCTGGTGGAAGAGGCGGCAGAGGGTACGCTGTTCCTCGACGAGATCGGCGACCTGTCCATTGCCTCGCAGGTCAAGTTGCTGCGCCTGCTGCAAGAGGGCGAATACTACCCGCTGGGCAGCGACCAGCCGCGCAGGCTGTGCGCCCGCGTCATCGCCGCCACCCACGCGGACCTTGCCGTCAGCGAACGGGAAGGGCGCTTCCGGCGCGACCTGTTCTTTCGCCTGCGCACCCACCACGTGGCCGTGCCGCCCCTGCGCGAGCGGCCCGAAGACATCGCCCCGCTGTTGGACCACTTTCTGGGCGAGGCGGCAGCGGCCATGGCCAAGCGCAAGCCCACCCCGCCCCCGGAACTGGCCGCGCTGCTGGGCACGTATCCCTTCCCCGGCAACGTGCGCGAACTGGCGGCCATGGTCTACGACGCGGTCAGCCTGCACACCGGGCGCATGCTGTCCATGGACGCCTTCAAGCGGCATATAGGTACGCCTGAAGCGGCAACCGCAGTTGCCGCCGCCGTGGCGGACGGCGACAACCCCTTCGCGAATCTGGCCACGCTGCCCAGCTTCGCCCAGGCCGAACGGCTGCTGCTGGACGAGGCCATGGCTCGTTCCGGCGGTCGGCAGACCCTGGCCGCGCGCATGCTGGGGGTCACCCAGTCCGCCCTGTCCAAGCGCCTGAAGGCACAACGCCGCGACGACGACGCCAGCTGACGCATTCCCCCGCCATCCTTCCCTTTCATTCACGCCATCGGATTTCCCCGCCGCCGTGCTTCGGCGATGGGGTATGCCGAATGGCATGGCATGCCGTTGGGCAAATCGCGCCAATGCGGCGTGAACGCTTGTCTTCGCCGTTTTCAGCAGGATTCCATTCCCTGCGGCATACCCCTTCGCGCTTTTCCCCCTTCTGATTTGTTCAAATAATCACATTGATTCTGCACTGTTGCCGGAACGCTTCGGGCTGGCATCGTACCTGCTTTTGCGCTTGTGACCACGGGTGGGCCGGGCGGGCCTGATGATTCGGATGGGCTGGACCGTCACGGGCGACCCGCCGTGGCGCGCGCGGCATGGGGCCGCGCGCCGCAACGAACGAAGCAGGAGTATGTATGCAACAGGTTGGCGCAGTCAGATCCGCCGTGCGGCGGGCATTGTTGGGCGCTTTTGCGCTGGCGGCATGGGTTGCCGTGTGCGGCGCACCCGCCATGGCGGCGGACACCACCCCCCTTACCTACGAAGGGGCCAGCACCATCGGCGGGGTGATCCTGCCGGAGGCCACCAAACTGTTCACGGCCAAGTCGGGCGTGCAATTCGGCGCCATCGGTACCGCCGGTGCGGGTGCGGGCTTCAAGGCGGTGGTGGCGGGCAAGGTGTCGTTCGGCGGCCTGGCCAGCGAACCCACCGCGCAGGAAAAGGCCCAGCTCACCGACATCGTGGTCATCGGCTATGACGTCATGGGCGTGTTCGTGCACGGCGCGAACCCCATCAAGGGCCTGACCATGTCCCAGCTCAAGGACATCTTTTCCGGCAAGGCTACCAATTGGAAGGACGTGGGCGGGGCCGACGCGCCCATCACCGTGTACAGCGAAAAGCTGGACGGTGGCCGGGCCACGGTGAAGGCCTTCAAGTCCATGGTGCTGGGCGATACCGCCTACGGCCCGGTGAAGGAACTGGACGACGCCACCGACTGCGTGGCCGATGTGGTCAAGGATGCCGGGGGCATTACCGCCGCCTCCATGTCCTTTGCCCTGCCCGGCGCGGTGGCCGTGCCCGTGAACGGCGCCCTGCCCGACGCCGCTGGCGTGCGTTCCGGGGCCTACCCGCTGAAGCGCCCCCTGTCGCTCATCGCCGTCAATCCGTCCGCCGACGTCAAGGCGTTCTTCGAATTCATGCTCACGCCCCCGGCGCAGGCCGTGGTGGGCAAGTCGTTCGTTCCCGCGAAGTAGGGCCAAATCGTCTTTCTGCTAGTTGGCGTCTTCAAGCCCAACAAATAAAAATCTCGATTTGGCCATCGCCGCATGACCGACGACACATCTCCCGTGCAACCGACAACTCAAGGAAGGCGTTTTCGATGACCAAGGACATGAACGATACCGACGCGACCCGCCGCAACTTCATCAAGGCGGGCATGGTGGCTGGCGCCGCCGCGCTGCTCACCCCCGTGCTGGCCAAGACCGCGCAGGCCGCTGCTCCCGTTGACGCCGCACCCGCTGCTGCCGCCGCGCCTGCTGCCCCCGCCGCGCCCGGTGCCAAACTGAAGATGGGCGACGTGCTGCGCGTGGCCCGCGAAAAGCTGTACCCCATCTGCCGCGTGTGTCCGGAATGCGACGGCGTGGCCTGCGCGGGCGAAGTGCCCGGCATGGGCGGCATCGGTTCCGGCCAGGCCTTCAAGAACAACTACAATGCGCTGGCCCGCATCGAACTGGTCATGCGCACCTTCCACGACGTCAAGAAGCCCGACCTCACCACCACCCTGTTCGGGCAGAAGCTGTCCATGCCCGTGACCTCTGCCGTCACCGGCGGCGTCACCTACAACATGGGCAACAAGATGACCGAAGAGGAGTACATCAACTCCATCCTCGGCGGCTGCCTTGACGCGGGCACCCTGGGCTGGGTGGCCGACGGCATTGGTGACAAGATGGAAGTCTTCGAGCGCCGCATTTCGGTGCTCAAGACGCAGTTCGGCGGCAAGGGCATCGTCACCATCAAACCCAAGACCAACGAAGAGATCATCAAGCGCATCCGCATGGTGGAAGAGGCGGGCGGCGTGGCCGTGGCCATCGACATCGACTCGGCGGGCCGCGCCGCCCGCGCCGTGCCCGGCCAGACCGTGGAGCCCAAGACGCCGGAGCAACTGGCCGAACTGGTCAAGTCCACCAGCCTGCCGTTCATCATCAAGGGCATCATGACCGTGGAAGAAGCCCGCATCGCCGTGGAAGTGGGCGCCAAGGGCATCTGCGTGTCCAACCACGGTGGCCGCGTGCTGGACTACACCCCCGCCACCGCCACGGTGCTGCCCGCCATTGCCGCCGCCGTGAAGGGCAAGACCACCATCCTGGTGGACGGTGCCGTGCGGCGTGGGCAGGACGTGCTGAAGTTCCTGGCCCTGGGGGCCGACGCCTGCCTGTGCGGCCGCCCGCTGGTGCGCGGCGCCCACGGCGCGGGCCGCGACGGCGTGGCCCTGATCATGAACACCATCAAGGACGAACTGACCGTGGCCATGACCCTGACCGGCGTGGCCGACGTGCGCAAGGCCACCTCCAACATCATCGCGAAGGTGCAGGCATGAAACGAGCCTGGAGTCTCCTGCTCCTGGCTCTGCTGACCGCCTGGCCGGGGCTAGCCCTGGCAACCAGCGAGGGGAAGGCCCTGCGCTACGGCGGCGGAGGCCAGGGGACCGTCATGTTCGACGGCAGGCTTCACGCGTCCAAGGGCTTCCGGTGCGACGACTGCCACTCGAAGCTCTTCGACACCAAGAAGACGGCCCATATCACCATGGCCGACCACTTCACCGACAAGGCCTGCTTCAAGTGCCACAACAACACCAACCAGACGGACGGGACTAACGGAGCGGTCGGAGCGGGCGGCACGAACGCCACGGCGTTTCCGCCCACCGCCTCGCGCGATTGCGCCACCTGTCACCGCAAGGTGGCGTCCAACGCGGTCACCTCCACCGATGCCATGGGCGGGGTCATCGCCACGCCCTTTGCCGGTGACGAGGCGCAAAAGGCCCTGCTGCTGTCCGGCAAGCGGGGCGTGACGGCCCAGAGCACGGCCTGCCTGTCGTGCCACGGCGCGGACACGCCGCCCACCCCGGTGACCGAGCGCGGCAAGACGCTGAACCTGCACATCGACAGGGCGGGCTACATGCACGGCACGCACGCCAACCTGCCGTGCGCCACCTGCCACATCGGGCAGAAGGGCGAGGACAGCTTCCTGCTGCAACCCCACGCGGTGGCCAGGCCGGACAATGCAACCTGCCTGTCCTGCCACAACGTGGGCCTGGCGCATCAGGTAAAGGCCTTCGGGCAGAGCACCCACGCCCAGAAATTGGGCGACAAGGTGTCCTGCGACAGCTGCCACAACCCGCACGCCCAGCCGAAGAACCCGGCCAAGGTGGCCTACGCGCCGCTGACGGCCATGTACAACGCCCAGTGCCTGACCTGCCATGGCAACGCAGGCAAGCTGCGCGAACTGTCGGGCCGTTCCGTGCCCGACGCAAGGTCGGCGCACTCGTTCCTGGCCAACTGGGACGCCCACAGCCGTTCGGTGATGTGCGTGGAATGCCACACGCCCAACGACGCCAACGGCTCCATGACCAAGCCTGACGCGCACCTCATCGGCGAGAAGAAGACCGCCCTGCGCAACTGCGCCACCTGCCACACCTCGGGCCAATCGCTCATCGTGGTGCGGGCCAGCGTGCACGTGGAGGGCGCGGGCCCGGTGACCTCCGGCTACTTCCCGCCCAAGCGGGTGATGCCCGAACTGGACCGCCCGGCGGCCACCGGCCTTGCCGCAGTGGTTGCCCTGGTGGTGCTGCACGGGCTGGGCCGCATGGTAACGGGCAGAAAGGGGCACGGCCCGCAGGGCCCGCATGGTATGTTGGCCTCGGAGTTCGTGTATCCCGGCTTCGTGCGGGTTACCCACTGGATCAACGCCGCGCTGTTCGTGGTGCTGGCCTGCACCGGCCTTTCGGTGCGCTTCACGGAAAGCCCGTGGGCACTGGGGCTGGAGGCGGCAACGCGCATCCACAACGCGGGCGGCGTGCTGCTGGCCCTGAACTTCCTGGCGTACGTGGCCAGGGCGTTCCTGACCGGCGACATCCGCCAGTACCTGCCGGGACCGGGAGAGGGCCTGCGCGCCCTGTTCACGCAGGCGCGCTACTACTGCTGCGGCATCTTCCGGGGCGAGGCGCATCCCTTCCCGGTGACGGCGCAGCGGCGGTTCAACCCGTTGCAACGCGTGGCGTACCTTGCAGTGTTCTTGCTGGGCATGCCGGTGCTCATCGCCTCCGGCCTGCTGCTCCTGCTGCCGGAATCGGTTTCGGCGGGCATCGGCCCCCGCCAGTTCCTGGTGGCGGCGCACTTCGTCATTGTCATCTGCTTCGCGCTGTTCTGCGTGGGCCACCTGTACCTTGCCACCACCGGGGCGACCCCGCTCAGCTTGGTGCGAGGCATGATCAACGGGCGGCACGAGCATGAAGAGGACGTCCACCGTCCCCACGGGAAGGACGGCAACACGTAACCCGGTACGCCATGGGCCGTAACGGCCACTGGCGTGCACCTCCAGCCAGCGACGGGAACGGGCACCGGAGATTTCTCCGGTGCCCGTCACGTTTCGGGGCGTTGCCTGTCGTCCTTTTTGTAGCACCCTGCCTCCGGCGAATGCCGCTACGACTGTGAGGGCGGTGCCGGACCGGGGCAGGCGGGATGATACTTCTTGCCATGGTGGTGAGTACCGGTAGAGAATGACTGATGAAGGGCTCTCCCTTACGCCCCGCCGCATTCCGTCCCGCCACGAGGATTCTTGATGTTCCGCCGGTTCTCCCCGCCATTTTCCTGTATTGTCCTGCTCGCAGTGCTGCTTGCCGGGGCACTTCCCGCCATCTGCCGGGCCGATTCCGACCCCGCCGCCGTTCGGTTCACCCCGGCGGAACAGCGCTTCATCCGCGAGTCCGGCCCCGTCACCCTGTGCGTGGACCCGGACTGGCCCCCTTTCGAGCAGGTGGCGACGCATGACGGCCAGCCGCGCCACGTGGGCATTGCCGCCGACATCATCGCGCTGGTGGCGCGGCGCACCGGCCTGTCCTTCGAACTGGTGCCCACGGCCACGTGGGAAGAAAGCATCGCCGCCGCGCGGGCGGGGCCGTTGCCGGGTGCTCAGTTTCCTGAACCAGACCCCGCAGCGCGAGGCATGGCTGGGCTTTACCGATCCCCTGCTGACCGACCACAACGTGTTCATCACCCGCACGGAGCATCCGGCCATCACCGATCCGGCTGCGCTGGAGGGCGCGACCATCGTGTTCCCCAAGGGAACGGCCATGGAGGAACTGATCCGCAAGGATTACCCCAACCTGAAGGTGCTGGTGACGGAATCGGAGGCCGAGGCCATCCGCATGGTCGAGGAACGCAAGGCCGACATGACCATGCGTTCGCTCATCGTGGCGGCATACACCATTCGCCAGTTGGGGCTGTTCAATCTGAAGATCGCGGGAAAGTTGCCGGAATACCAGAACAAGCTGCGTATGGGCGTGGTGCGGGACGATCCCCTGCTGCGCACCGTGCTGAACCGGGGCATTCGCTCGCTGACCGACGAGGACCGCCAGCAGATCGTCAACCGGCACGTACCCATCACCGCCCAGACCTCCGTGGATTACTGGCTGGTGGCCCGCGTGGCCGGGGTGTTCGCGCTGCTGGCCGGGGTGGTGCTGTGGTACAACCGCAGGCTTCAGCGCATGAACGCGGTGCTGGAGCGCCTGGCCCGCACCGATCCGCTCACCGATCTGCCCAACCGCAGCCGCCTGAACGCCCTGTTCCGGCGCGAGGTGGAACGGGCGCAACGCTACCGGCGGCCGTTCTCCATCGCCATTCTGGACATCGACCACTTCAAGCGCGTCAATGACGAGCACGGGCACCTCGCCGGCGACAGGACCTTGCAGGTCTTTGCCTCGGTGGTGCGCGACAGCGTGCGCGCGGCGGATACCGTGGGCCGTTGGGGTGGTGAGGAGTTTCTGGTGCTCTGTCCGGAGACCACGGCGGAAGAGGCCGAGCAACTGGCCGAGCGGCTGCGCGGTGCCCTGCGCGCCACACCGTTCGAAGCCGGGCGCATCCACACCCTCAGCGCCGGTGTGGCGGCCTTCCGCGAAGGGGACAGTGTGGACACCCTGCTGCACCGGGCCGATATCGCCCTGTACCGCGCCAAGAACGGCGGACGCGATCGGGTGGAAGTGGAGTAGCCGCCTCGCGTTCGGGTATGGGCGCGAGGCGGCGGCGTTACGCCCGAAACTCCGCGTGCGGGGGGAGCAGCGGGGCAAGTCCGGTCATGAACCGGTCCAGTGCCAGGGTGATGCGCTCAGAGGCATGGCCGTCGCCGGGGGCGGCGCAGGCCGCCGCCATGGCCGCATGGTGCGCGCCATCATCCAGAAGGGCCGCCGTCTCGCGCAGGATGGCGGCCTTGTCCGTTCCCACCAGTCTGGCGCGCCCGGCGCGTACCGCGTCGGGCAGGTGCGGGGTGGCGCGCAGGGCCAGCACCGGCACGCCCAGCGCGGCGGCCTGCTCCAGCACGTCGGCGGCATCGGTCAGCACCAGGCGGGCGGCGCGCAGGCAGGTCACGAATTCCGGCAGCGGAGGCACCGGCATCAGGTGCACGTTGGGTACCGCGCCCAGCAGGGGGATGGCCGCATCGCGCAAGGGACGGTGGCTGCCCACCGGCACCAGAAATCCGATGTCGCGGCGGGCCAGGGCCAGTTCGCGCACGGCAGTGCAGATGTCCTTCAGGGCTGCCGGGTTGGCATGCATGCCGTGCAGGCTGACCAGCACGGTGTGCCCTTCGGGAAGGGGGCGGGCGGCGCGGGGCGTGGCCGGTGCGGGTGCGGCGGGAACCTGCGTGGCCGCAGCGTCTGCCGTACCGGAGGCGTTTTTCGGAACGTTCCGCAGGGATGCCCGGCGGATGTCCGGCACCCTCGGGGCATGCGCGGCGGCGGGCATGGTCTGTTCCGTATCGGGCGAACCCGTGGTGTTGTCGGGCATCCCGTCGTCCGGGGCCGACCTGTGCGCGTGTCCGGCTTCCGCGAACCGGTGCAGGCTTTCCGCCACCGTGGCTCCGGTGACGGCAATGCGCGCGCCGTCCACGCCTTCGTGCAGCAGGGCTTCGCGCGCCTCTGCCGTGGCCGTGAAATGCAGCGATGCCAGGGCCGCGATGCAGCGGCGGTTGCCTTCCTCGGGTGAAGGGGTGCCCGTCTGTTCGCCGTGCGGGCCCGCGTCGATGTGGGCCACCGGCACATTGTTGTGGAAGGCGGTCAGCGCCACGGCCAGGGCCGTGGTGGAAGCCCCCTGCACCAGCACGATGTCCGGCCGCAGGCGCGAGACCACCAGCCCGAAGCGCAACACCGCGTTGCCCGCCAGCAGATGGAACTGGCCATCGTCGATGTCGCCGGGCAGGCTGAGGTCGATATCGCACTCCATGTCCAGGTCGTGCAGGGTGGGCACGAACCGGTCGCGGTGCAGGCCCGCGCTGACCACGATGGCCTGGAATCTGGCGGCCCCCTCGCGCAGGGCGCGCACCACGGGGGCGCAGGCGATGGCCTGGGCGCGCGTGCCCACCACAACCATCACCTTGGCCCGGCGCTGGGCGGGAATGCGAACGACGTTGTCTGCCATGGCGGCCTCCGTTGCGGTGGGCAGGCGCGGCGGCGCACGGGCTGGGTATTCCGGCCCGTGCCGCGTTGGTGCGGCACCTGCGTCGCGCAATACTTTGCCACTTCATAGCAGATGTGCGCGGCCCTGTTCGGGCTGGCGCGGCATATTTACATCGGTTGACAGTATTTAACGTTGTCGTCCCGTATGGGCTTGCCCTTGCGGCAAGGAGCGGTTAGCCAGAAAAGGCGGGATCGCATGGCAGGGGCGGGGCGCAGGTTCCGGTGTGCCTGCCTTGGTATCGAAATCGGTGAATTGGCGAACGGCTAACCGGTGCACGGGCGCTCGGGCCTGTCGTCACATGCGTGCCCCGTCCGGTTCATGCCGGTCCATGCCAGTTCATGCCAGTTCATGCCTGTTCATGCCGGTTCAGCTCCGCTTCACGCCCAATGCATCCCCTTCATGCCATGAACATGCCCATGCCAACGCCCACGTCCCGCAGCGCCGCAGGGCGCAGTGACGGAACCGCGCCGCCCGGCCATGTTCCGCGCCCCGCCGCGCCGGACAGAACACGCACGCAGGGCGTCTGCCCCCGTTGCGGGGGCCGGGTGTGCCCGCCTGTTCATCAGGGGCATCAGGGGCATCAGGGGCATCAGGGCCAGCAGGGCCATCAGGGCCAGTCGGGCCATCAGGGCCAGTCGGGCCAGTCGGGCCATGCCCGGCAAATGGAACGGGTGGAGCGCGCCTCGGGCAGTGGGGCGGGTGGCCTCGGCATGCTGTTGCGGCGGGGGGTGACCGCGCCCGTGCGCTACCTGCGGGCAGCGCCCCTGCCTCATGCCACCGGGGGAGTATCCGCGCTCATCGGCGCGGGCTTGGCCCGCGTGGCGCTGGAAGCGCTGGCGGAAGAGGCGCTGGCCATGGGGCTGCTGCTGTTCATGCCCGCTTCCGGCTGGTTCGGCCTAGCCCTGTTGTGCGGGGCCGACGGCCTGAGCCGCTACCGCGAATACCTGCGGATGCGCCGCATGCTGGACCGCTGGGGCTTTGCCCCCCGGCTGCTGCGCCCGCTGGCTTCGTCGCGCTGCCAGCGCGATGCCGCCATGCAGGCCGCGCGCGAGGCGGGCTGCGCCGACAGGACCCGCGCCTACTACCGCAAGTTGGGATACCGCTGGTACCACCTGCTGCCCGACAGGGTGGTGGCCAACCCGCTGGCGTTTCTCGATATGCGGTTTCTGCGGGCTACCTTTTTGCCCGGCAAGCGCTAGGGCCGATTATGGATTGTCCTTTCACCCGCTGGCCACGTCAAACTTCGCCCGCCCTTCGGTCAAATACCGCACGAGTATATTCCGTCATGGCGGGCTTGTTTTCCTCGCCAGCGAACGAAAATCCTGATCCACAAAAGGCCCCTCGGGGCCGTTTGCGGATTGTCCTTTCGCCCGCCAGCCATACGGCAAAGAGCGCGGAGTGGCCCGGATGCGGCAAGTTCCTGTCGCGCCGGGGCGCGGTCTGATGTAAGCTGGAACGACGCAACGATCGACTTCGGCAAGCTCCGTGCTCCGCCTCGGTATGGCAAGGCAGGCTGGGCAGGCAGGGCAGGCCGAACGGAACTGGCGACGGAACGAGCGCGGCGCGCGCCGCAGGGGAGCGACACGCATGGCAGCCGACGACGGCCACCACGACCACGACATCGCCGGAACCGGGCAGCCCCCCGCACATCCCGGACGCCGGGAAGGCTCCGGCAATGCTCCCGCTGGCGCTTCACCGGGTTCCTCGCCTGGTGGCGCGGGGAATGTGACGTCCCATGCCCTGCCGGACGCGGAACCTTTTGACGCGGCAGAGAATCTTCGTCTGCTGCTCGAACACCTGCCCAGCGCGTATTCCCTGCACGAAATGCTCTGGGACGAGCACGGCCAGCCGTGCGACTACAGGTTCCTCGACGTCAATCCCGCCTTCGAGGCCATGACCGGCCTTGCCCGCGACAGGATGATAGGCCGTACGTTGTTTGAGGTTTTGCCCGGCATCGAACGCAAGTGGCTGGATATCTACGGCAGGGTGGTCTCCACCGGCGAAAGCACGGCCTTCGAACACCGGGACGCGCTGCTGGGCAGGCACTGGAATGTGCGGGCCTGGCGCGCGGGGCCGAACCGGTTCGCGGTGGTCTTTACGGACGCCACCCGCTGCCGGGTCATGGAGGACGAACTGCGTCGCTCCTCGGCCATGCAGCGGGCCATGATCCGCAACATTCCCTTCGACTTCTGGGCGCGCGATGCCAGCGGCCGCGTGGTCATGCAAAGCGACATTTCCGTGGCCCTGTGGGGCGACCTGACGGTATCGCCCGACAGCGAGCGGGACGTGCCCGAGGCTACCCGCAGCGGGTGGACGGCCATCAACGCCCGTGCCATGGCGGGCGAGACGGTGCGCCACGAGCACGAGGCGCAACTGCCGGACGGCACCCGGCGCGTCTTCTCCAGCATGGTCACCCCCATCCGTCCCATCCGTGAAGACACGGCCGACGGGCTGCTCGGCATTCTCGGCATCAACATCGACGTCACGGAACAGCGCGCCGCCGAACAGGCCGCGCGCCACAGCGAGGCGCGGTTCCGTTCGCTGATAGAGAACGCCCTGAACCTGCCGGTGCAGGGCTACGACCGCGAGCGGCGGGTGTTCTTCTGGAACGCCGCCAGCGAACGCCTGTATGGCTTCACTCGTGACGAGGCCGTGGGCAGGCGGCTGGAGGAACTCATCATCCCGGACTACATGGTCGACGTGGTGCTGCGCGACGTTGCCCACTGGGTGGAAACCGGCATCGCCCCCCGCGCGGGCGAATTGCGCCTGCGCCACAAGGACGGCAGCCCGGTGGCGGTGTATTCTTCGCACGTGGCGATGCAGGGGCAGGGCGGCGAGCCCGAGATGTACTGCATCGACGTGGACCTCAACGACCTGCGCCGTGCCGAACTGGCCCTGCGCGAGAGCGAGCAGCGCTTCCGCTCGCTGGTGGCCAACCTGCCGGGCGTGGTCTACCGTTGCGAGACCGCGCCGCCGTGGCGGGCGTTGTTCGTGTCCGACCAGGTGGAACAACTGACCGGGCATCCGGCGGCGGAATATCAACAGGGTACCCTACCCCTTGAACACATCGTGCATCCCGATGACCGCGCCAGGATCATCGCGGAGATGGCGGCGGTCACCGATCCGGACGGGCATTATTCGCTGGAATACCGGGTACAGCACGAAGACGGCACCCAGCGCGCGGTCATGGAGCAGGGGCGGCGGGTGCACGACGAGGCAGGCAGGGAGTTTCTGGATGGGGTGATCCTGGATGTAACCCCCCTGCGGCAGGCCCTGGGCGATCTTGCCGACGCGCGCGACTTCCTGGATGCGGTGATGGAGGCCATGCCATCGGCCCTGGCCGGGGTGGGGCCGGACGGTCTGGTCATTCACTGGAACCGCGCGGCGGAAGAGGTGTCCGGCCTTTCGCGCGGGGCGGCGCGCGGGCGCCCCGCGGCCGAGGTGTTGCCCCGGCTGGTGGGCGCCGCCCCGGACGTGCACGAAGCCGTGGCCCGGCGCCAGGCCGCCCGGTTCGAGGGACTGCCCCGCGTGACGGACGGGCGGCTGCGCTACCTGGATGTGATGCTGTTCCCCCTTGCGGGGCAGGATGCCGCGCCCGGCGTGCAGGGGGCCGTCATCGTGCGGGTGGACGACGTCACCGAGCGCACCCGGCTGGCCGACATGCTGGTGCAGACCGAAAAGATGCTGTCGGTGGGGGGGCTTGCGGGCGGCATGGCGCACGAACTGAACAATCCGCTGGGGGCGGTGTTGCAGGGCGTGCAGAACATCATGCGCCGACTGGACCCGGACCTTGCCGCCAACGCCCAGGCAGCGCGCGAAACCGGGGTGTCGCTGGCGGCCATGCGCGCCTACATGGAGACCCGGCGCATTTCCGAAATGCTGGAAGGCATCCGTGATGCGGGCACCCGCGCGGCAGACATCATCGCCACCATGCTGGATTTCACGCGGCCCGGACAGGGGCGGCGCACCACGGCGCGGGCGCACGCCCTGGCCGAGCGGGCGCTGGCCCTGGCGGGCAGCGACTACGATCTGCGCCGCCAGTACGACTTCCGCAAGCTGCACGTGGTGCGCGATTACGCAGAGAACGAGGATACCCTGACCTGCGTGCCCACCGAGATCGAGCAGGTGTTGCTGAACCTGTTCAAGAACGCGGCTCATGCCATGGCGGAAAAACGCTACCCGGTCGGGCAGGCCCCCGCCCTGCGTGTGGCCACCCGGCGCGAGGGCGACGAGGTGGTCATCGTGGTGGAGGACAATGGGGCGGGCATGGAGCCGGAAGTGCGGCGGCGGGTATTCGAGCCGTTCTTTACCACCAAGCCGCCGGGCGTGGGCACCGGGCTGGGGCTTGCGGTCAGCTATTTCATCGTGGTGCGCACCCATGGCGGCAGCATTGCCTGCGACGGAGTGCCCGGCGAGGGGACCCGGTTCACCGTGCGGTTGCCGGCCAGGCAGGCGGTGGACGACTAGGGGTTGTTTCCGGATTGGCGTTGGAAGCAGCCTGCGGGGCAGCTTGTCGTCCTAGTGGCCGGGAAGCGTTTTTCCTTGCGGTTGCAGCACATTGCCTGTCGGACTTCACGGCCCGGAGCCCTGCTTCGGGCCGTATTGCTTGTGCAGGTTGCCCGCACAATCCCCGGCGTGATTGCACAAGTTGGCGCATCATGACAATCAGGCGTATGCAATGCCGGGGGCGTGCGGCGTCGGAAAGGTGTTCCGACATGCACCGCGCGCTGTGGACAGCATTCTTGCGCGCATCATGCGCCTTCACGGGGTGGAATCATGATCGGAGAGCTTTTTCAGCCGATGCACCTGCTGGTTGTGGGTATCGTGGCCTTGTTCGTTTTCGGGCCGGACAAGCTGCCCCAGTTGGGCAAGACATTGGGCAGGGCCGTGCGCGAACTGCGCGGAGCCATGAACGAACCCGACGATGCCCCCAAGGATGGCCCCAGATAGGCAGGGAGTCCGGATGACCCACGCCTGAACGACTGGGCCGGAACGATGGAACACAGACGGTCAGGATGCGAACGGGACGGATGCGGCAAGTGCCGCGTCCGTCCCGTTCGCGTGCGTTGGGGCGAGGGCTAGTGCGCGGTCATCCACCATGTGGCGGTAACGGCGGTCAGGCTGGCCACGCGGAACAGCTGGCTCTGCACCAGCAGCACCAGTCCCAGGCGGGGGGTGAAGATGCCGGTGTGCGACGGCAACTGGTGGCGCAGTGCCCGGATGGGGGTGGCCACGATGGTGCCCAGCACCAGCGCCAGCGCGGTCTGGGCCGTGTCCAGCGAACCCGCGTCCAACAGGGCTGCTGCGGCGGCCACGCCGGACGAGAATTCGGCGGCGGCGGAAAATATCACCACCCCGGCGGCCTGCACCGGCAGGATGCCCATGCCGAGTCCCCCGGCGGCGCCGCCTGCCGCAAGCTCGCGCAGGGTGTCGAACACCCCGGCCTGATGCAGGGCGTACATGGCAAGATAGGTTGGCGCGGTGAACAGGGCCATGCGGCCGATGCGGCGGCGGAATCGCGCGCCCACCAGCGTCACTGCCGCCCGCAGGCGGTCAGCCGGGGTGGCGGGCGCGTCCGCGTGGATTTCATCTGCCGTATCCGCATGCATGGGGCCGGAATGGGGCGAGTCCTGTCCGGCAGGCAGCCGCCCGTGTCCGTCCAGTCCCCCGGTCACGTCCCCGTCCCCGCGCGTGTCAGGTGGCTCTGCCCGGCGGGTGAGCAGCAGCACCAGCGCCGTACGCAGCAGCGCGGCCACGCCGTTCAGCGTCAGGTAGATGATGCCCGCCGTGCGCGCCAGCGGCCCCACCACGAAGAACGTGGTGGGCAGGTGCAGCAGGAAGACCGGCAAGCCGGAATTGAGCAGGTATGACAGGCGCAGTTCGCGCGCGGACAACCGCCCGGCGGTGTGCGCCTCCATGAGCAGCGAGTTGGATGCGGCAGCGGACAGGAACGCCGTGGCAAAGGCGGCGCCGCTGGCGTCGGGCAGGCGACCCCAGCGGGTTACCGGGCGGGCCAGCCGGGCCAGAAGCGGCGTCCAGCCAAAGGCTTCCACAGCCAGTCCCACGGCCAGTCCCACACCCATGGTCACCAGCATGTGCAGCAGGGGGCGTACCAGCCCCGGCCACGCGGCATGCCAGGCCAGCAACCGGGGGTCGCGGGCCAGGATGGCTCCCAGGGCCACGGCACAGGCCAGCAGCGGCAGTGCCAGTCCCATGCGCGACACACGGCGGCCCCCGATCCTGCCGGTTTTGTCGATCCTGCCGGTTCTGTCGTGACGTGCATGTGCGCTGCGGCCCTGGGGCTGCGTGGCGGGGTTCACGGACGAGGACGAGGGAGTGCCCGGTACACCGGGCTGCTGGGGCGGAGTGGAGGCACCGTGTTGTCGGGTGTGCGGCGTGGGCATGCGGTGGCGGCCTGGTGGGACGATGATTCGGACGACGGTTCGGTTCCGGGAGGGGGCTGCCGCCGGTCGGCAGCGTGCGGGAACACTGCGGGTTGTAGGCCCGGCTGCGGCGTGGCGCAAGGGAAAACCGCGTGTCGCCCCAGGGGGGCGGCACGGCGCGATCCCGCCGCGAAAGGGTGCGGGTGCCCGGTGGCCCTTTGTCCGGAAAGGCGCTATGTTGCAGATCGAACGATGTCGCACGGCGCGACGGCGCGTTGCCGCCGGGCCGACACGCGGACGCCATCATTCTGGGGCGGATTCGGCATACCCTGCGCTCTTGCAACGGGCATGCGCCCTTGCAACGGGCCTTCGCAAGCGCGGTCGACATTGGCATCGGCACGGCATCGGCTTACTCTCGGATTCTCATCGGGGCATGGCGCGCCAGCGCCCTGTCGGGAGGCATCATGGGGCAGACCGGCATTCTGCTGGAATCCGGCACCAACGAACTCGAGATCGTCGAGTTTTTCGTAGATGAGGCCGCGCCCGCCAGCGCGACGCCAGGCATGTCCGATCCGTTTGGCGCGGGCGATCCGTTTGGCCCGGTTGACGCTGATGCCGGGCATGGCGGACCGGTCGTCACGCCTGGGGGCCGGAACGGCGATGGAGCCTGCGGGGCGGAAGTGTCCGCCGGGGGCTCTTTCGGCGCGGCACCCCCGCCCGGGTGCGGTACGCTACGGCGGCGGTATGGCGTCAATGTGGCCAAGGTGGTGGAAATCATCCGCATGCAGCCCGTCACTGCGCTGCCGCAGATGCCTCATCCGGCGGTGCTGGGAGCCTTTCCGCACCGCGACGGGCGGGTCATCCCGCTGGTGGACCTGGCCAAATATCTGGGTATCCCGCGCGATACCAGCGGCGAGCCCAAGATCATCGTCACCGAATTCAACACCGTGGTCACCGGGTTCCTGGTGTCCGGGGTGAACCGCATCCACCGCATCAGCTGGACCGATGTGGAGGCCCCGGGCCGCTTCCTGCAGGAGGCCAGCCGCAACTCCATCACCGGCATGGTCCGGCTGGATGCGTTGGTGGTGTTTCTGCTGGACATGGAAAGCATCGTGGCCGAGATGCATCCGGATCTGTCCATCCGCATGGAACGACCCCTTGCCCCGATGTCTGCCGGAAGGGGGCGGCAGGTTGCGGAAGTTGCGCCTGACGGGACCGATGCGTCTGGCGAGACCATGGACGTCATGGTCCCTGACGCCGAGCCGGATCTGCCGCCGCGCCGCTACCGCATCCTGCATGCCGACGATTCCGGCAGCGTGCGCCGTCTGGTGCGCAGCCTGATGGAGGCCAGCGGGCGGTTCGAGCTGTTGCAGGCCAACGACGGACAGGAAGCATGGGAAATGCTGGAAAGCCTGCGCCGCGAGGCGGAAGGCAAGGGCGTTCCCCTGTCCGATCTGGTGCAGGCCGTGGTTTCCGACATCGAGATGCCGCGCATGGACGGGCTGACCCTGTGCCGCCGGATCAAGGAAGACTCCGCGTTGCGTGCCCTGCCGGTGGCGCTGTTTTCGTCGCTGGTTTCGGAGCGGCTGGGGCACAAGGGCGAATCGGTGGGCGCGGATGCGCAGTTCGCCAAGCCCGATTTGCAGCTGCTCAGTCAGAAGGTGCTGGAACTGTTGGGCGAATCCGCCTGACGCGCCTTGCTCGACCCGCCGTGCCCCGCGTTACGCCGCGTGGCGCGTCTTGTCGCGCGCATGCACGGTGCCCGCATGACGGGTGCCGTCGCGTATCCTGCCCCGCCGTTTCGCGTGGTTCCCACGCCCTCCTGCGTGCCCCCTGATGCCCTGACGCGCCGTGTGCCGGGCGGCCCTGACGCGCCGTGTGTCGGGCGGCCCTGACGCGCCGTGTGTCGGGCGCGCACTCTCCGTATTTCCAGAAACGTGCGGGGCGCGACGTTCACATGGAACGGCGCGCCCCGATTTCGCCCGCGACGCACCGACTGCGCCACGGACCCCTGCGGCTGGAATGCGTCCAACGCATTCCCCCGTACCGGCTGGCCTTGTCCAACCGCCTTCCGGCACGGATCGGGCATCGACCGACATGCCCGGTGTCTGTTGCCATATACTTACCAAGAAGCGTGCCACTCGTGTTGCGATGGTGTTCTATTGTGAATGTCTTTTTATTCGGTAGTGTTGCGCGTTGTCCCAGCTGGGCGGTCAACCAGTGAAAGGTCGCGCGGGGCGTCCGTCCGCGATGGCGGACGCGCGCGAGTCGTAAAAATCCGCGATAGCGGACAGCGAGGGGCAGGGAGTCGTCCGCGATGGCGGACAAGGCGTCCGTTGCCGCGTGCCCGTTGTCGAGTGCCCTTGGCGAGGCACCTTGCGCGGGGTCAGCGGGGCGGTACGCCGTGCTTGCGCAGCAGATCGTACAGGTGCGAACGGGATAGCCCGGACAGGGCACAGGCAGCGCGGATGTCACCCCCGGCCCGGCGCATCAGTTCGTGCAGGTAGGTGGTGAACTGGGCATCGCGAAAATCGAAGAAGCGAGGCAGGCCACCGGCAAAGGGAGCGGTTGCGACGGAAGGCGTCCGCACGATTGCAGCCTGTGACCGATGGGGGGCGTCGCCCACCGGGGTGCCGTGGGGCGGCAGCCCCGCATGAGCTGCCAGGCCCAAGGGAATAGCGTCCGCGCCGATGCCGTGCCCTGCCCGCGATGGGCCGCCACCGCCGTTGCCGTCGGGCATGTCGCCGTGCTTCAGGCTGTCCGTGAACGCCGGGTGATTCGGGGGCACTGGCCGTTCCGGAGGAGGGGCATAGTGGGGCGAGGTGTAGATGGCATAGGGCGCGCGGGGTCCCCAGCCGGGCGAGACAGGCGATACGGGGGGGGCCTGCCCCGGCGTGACGGTCTGGCTGGCCAGGCCGCTGTCGCCTTCACGCACGGGAGACGGACCGTCCCCGGCCTGCACTTCCGTGGTGGGCCGCGTTGCTTCCGCGGGGTCGTTCGCGGGGCGGGGGCTGGCCGGTCCGTCAGTGTCCTGCGTTTCCCTGGCGGCATGCGGTGCAAGGGCGGCGCGCTCCCCGGCCCCGTACAGGCAGGATGGCCCGCCAAGGCCGCCGTAGCCGGCAGGGGCGGCGGCACCGTTGCGCGCGGCGGCGCGGGCCAGACAGATGCGCAGGTAGTCGGGCAGGTGGCGGGCGAACAACTTGGGTGCGTCCTGAGAGGCCAGCACCGCCCGTTCAAGGGTATGGATGAGTTCGCGCACGTTGCCCGGCCAGTGGTAGGCCAGCAGCGTTTCGTGAAAGTCGGGCGAGATGTCCTTTTCCGGCAGGGCAAAGCGCGCCCAGATGCGCGGCAGGTAATGCCCGGCCAGCGCGGTGACGTCCTCGCACCGTTCGCGCAGCGGCGGAATGTTCACCACCACCGTACGCATGCGGTACAACAGGTCGCTGCGAAAGGTGTTGCGCTCGGCCATGTCTTCCAGATCGCGGTTGGTTGCCGCGATAAGCCTGAAATCGCTGGTGATTTCCGTGCGCCCGCCCACCGGGCGAAAGCGGTGTTCCTGCAACACGCGCAGAAACATCTTCTGCATGGACAGGGGCAGTTCGCCCACCTCGTCCAGGAACAGGGTGCCCCTGTCTGCCTGCAACACCAGGCCGTCGCGGTTGGAATCGGCCCCGGTGAAGGCGCCCTTGCGATGGCCGAACAGGATGGACCCGGCCAGCGAACGCGGCAGCGAGGCGCAGTCCACGGCCACGAAGGGCGCGGCGGCGCGGGGGCTGTTGTCGTGGATGGCCCGGGCGAAAAGTTCCTTGCCCACGCCCGTTTCGCCGGTAACCAGCGCGGCGGCGTCGCTGCCTGCCGCTTCGGCCACCACGTCCAGGCAGCGGCGGATGGCCGTGCTGACCCCCACGATGGAATGCTTCAGGCGCGACGATGGCCGCTGTGCGGGCAGGCGGGCGCGGTAGTCCAGCGCGCGCAAGAGGGGCAGCACCACCCGGTCGGCGGGCAGGGGCTTGCGCAGCCATTCCCACGCCCCGTGGCGGATGGCCCGCTCCGCGCCGTCCGGGTCGCCCCCTTCTGCGGTGACGATGATTTCCGGCTGGCCGGGCAGGGCGCGCAGGCCGGGCATGGCCTCCACTCCGTTGCCGTCGGGCAGGGTGGCGGCCAGAAAGATCACGTCGGCGTCGTCGGCCAGCAGGCGGCCCTCCACCAGGCCCAGCGCGCGTGATGCCCGGTGCCCCAGCCCCTCGGCAATGCCGGCGACCAGGTGGGCGAAGGCGGCGTCTGCGTCGATGATCAGCACGTGGGCCATGGATGTTCCGTAAGGTTCCGTGGGGGTTGCGGAGCGGTGTGCGCCAGTGCGCGCCAGTGTGTTACGGACGCCGGGGCTACGGATGCCGAGGGGGCCGGGCGGGCTTGCTCAGGCCCGCACGAACAGTCCGGGCGCAAGGCCCTGATGGTCGCAGTGCAGTACCCCCGTCATGCCGGGGTGCAGCCGGTCCACGGTTTCGCCCTTGTGATTTTCCAGCCGGAAATCGCCGGGTTGCAGTTCCGGCCTGTGCAGGCCGGGCAGCAGCAGTTCCAGGGGCTTTTGGGCGCGCCACGGGGCGCGCACGGAAACGTGCCACGCGCCGTCACCGGCGGGCTGTTCGATGCGCGCCACCACCGGGCGGCGCATGGTGTCGTGCGGCAGGCCCCGGTTCAGCCGTTTGCCGCCGGGGAGGAAAAAGCCGGTGGACAGCGGTCTGCTTGCGGTGTTCAGCAATTCGTACAGGTAGTCCTCGTGCCGGAAGGTGCGCCGGGTCAGGTCGTCCAGGGCGGTGCGGTAGGCGTCGGTCACCTGGGCCACGTAGCCCGCGCTCTTCACCCGGCCTTCGATCTTCAGCGCGGCCACACCCACGGCGGCGAACCAGCGCACGTACTTCACCAGGCACAGATCGTTGGGCGCCCAGAAGCTGGAATGGAACGGACCGTCCTGCACCGCCTCCCACGCTATTTCGCCGGGCCGGGTCTTTTCCTCCACGGCCAGGGCCATGCCCTGGTATTCGAAACGGCAGGGGTGGGTGCACTGGCCGAGGTTGGCCGGACGGTTGTTCATCCAGGCCGAAAGCAGGCAGTGACCGGACACGGCCAGGCACACGGCCCCGTGCACGAAGGCTTCGAATTCCACGCCGGGACAGGCCCGCACCAGGTCGCGGATTCCGGACATGTCCAGTTCGCGCGCCATGTTCACGCGGGTGGCGCCCATGTCCTGCCAGAACATGGCTGCTTCGGCGTTGGCGGTGTTGGCCTGGGTGGAAACGTGCAGCGGCAGGCGCGGCACGCGGCGGCGGGCCATGCGGGCAACGCCGGGGTCGGCCACGATCAGGGCGTCCACGCCCGCCGCGTGGGCCTCGTCCATGGCGGCTTCCACGTCGCGCAGGTGGCGCTGGTGGGGCAGGCTGTTCAGGCAGTAGTAGACGCGCGCGTCCACCGCATGGGCGCGCCGCACCGCCTGGGGCAGTTCGTCGGGCGAAAAGCCCTGGGCGCCCGCGCGCAGGTTGGGGCCGCGTCCGCCGAGGTACACGGCGTTGGCGCCGTAGCGCAGGGCCGCGTCCAGCTTTTCCATGTCGCCCGCCGGGGCCAGCAGTTCGGGCAGGGCGGGGCGCATGGCGGGGGAAGCGTCGTGCACGGACGCGAAGAAGGGGAAATTGGGGCCGGTGCCTGTGGTCATGATGTCTGTGGATGTTTGAGGCTGTTGGGGCGGTGGCAGGCGGCGGGCGGCCCGCCATCGGTTGGCGAAACGGGCGGCGCGGCCGTGGGGCGTTGGCCCTATACCGGCAGCCCCTGGCGGCGTCTGTGTTCCTTCAGGTCGTCCAGTACGGCGGTGGTCACGCGCAGGCCGCCGCGCCCGCGCCCCAGTGATATGCCGGGCTTGCCCGCGCCGTGATAGTCCGAGCCGCCGGTCAGGGCCAGCCCGTGCCGGGCGGCCAGATCCACGCAGCGGCGGGTATCGGCCTGGGAATGTTCGCTGTGGTAGGCTTCGATGGCGTCCAGGCCGTGGGGCTTGAGGTCGGCCACCGTGTCGTCCAGCCATTCGGCAAAGCCGTTGCCGGGGTAGCGGAACAGCATGGGGTGGGCCAGGGCCACGGTGGCACCCACGGAACGCAGCAGGCTCACGCCGTCTGCGGGGGACAGGGTTTCCTTGGCCACGTACGCCCGGCCTCCGGGGCCGAGGTAGCGGGCAAAGGCCTCTTGCGGCGAGGAGACGTAGCCCTTTTCGTGCAGGATGCGCGCGAAGTGCAGGCGGCTGACTGATTCGCCGCCGGAGATGGCCTCTACCTCGGCATATTCGATGTCCACGCCGCATTCGCGCAATTGCGCGGCGATGCGGTGGTTGCGGGTGGCGCGGTGGCGGCGCAGTTCGGCCAGGGTGGCGTCCAGCGGGGCGCCACCCGGAGTGGAGCCGTCGCCGCCGGGCAGCCACAGGCCCAGGATGTGCAGTTCGCCGTGTTCGCAGCGCACGCCCAGTTCGCACCCCCGGATGACCTCGATGCCGCGCTGGCGGCCTTCGCGCATGGCCTCGTCCAGGCCGGACGTGGTGTCGTGGTCGGTAAGGGCTATGGCCGCCAGCTTGGCGGCGGCGGCCTTGCGCACCAGTTCCGCCGGGGTGTCGCTGCCGTCCGATGCGGTGGAATGGGAATGCAGGTCTATGAAACGTATGGACATGTCTGCTCCGGGTGCCTGATGCCGCGCAACTGTGCGACCGGGTACGCGGTGATGCTACGTGCCGCCCCGGCGGGTGTCAACAAAGGTGTCCGGCATCCCGGACGGGCTGCCGGTGCCCGTGGGAAGTTGCGAAAGCCGGGCGGGCTACCGGGCCTGGCCCTGCTTGAGCAGGCGGCGGCTTCGGGCTATGGTGCGCCCACAATGCAACCAAGGAGCATGCCGTGTCGCTGAACAAGGAACTGCTGGAAATCCTCGCCTGCCCCAAGTGCCGCCAGCCCGTGGAACCCGTGGACAACGAGCGCGGCCTGAAGTGCGCCCAGTGCAAGGTGGTCTACCCCGTGCGCGACGAAATTCCCGTGATGCTGGTGGAAGAGGCCGTACCCGCCGAGCTGTGGGAGCAGGGGCAGCGTTCGGTGAAGTAGCGCCCGGCGGGGTCTTCGTGCCTGGTGGGCGGTGTGCTCCGGTTCGGTCCGTGCGCCCGGATTGCCCGATTCGCCCCGGGCGTACCGGAATGGTCGGCCTGACCCGCCGTGCGCGCCGGGCCCCTTGTGTTCCGTGCCGCCCACGGGCACATTGACAGCGCCGCCGGGGATGTTAGCTATGCCTGTGCCGCCCCTGTCTGCCGGTACGGCTGGTCCGGTCTCCCGGTCCTTTGAACCGCCGGTGTGCAGCACCGTCCGCAATCCGCCCATCCGAAGAGGTGCGCATGGTCATCGACTTCAGCGCGTTCTATGAATTTCCCAACCTGCTCGACCGCCTGGCGGGCGATGCGGGCCGCAATCTGGCGGCCACGCGCGGCAGGGCGCTGTTCCCGCCGCTGAACATCGGCGAGGACGACGCAGCCATCCGCGTGCGTGCGCTGGTGCCCGGCGTGGACATGGACGGGCTGGACATTGCCCTTACCGACAAGACGCTGGTGCTCAAGGGTGAACTGCCCGTTGTGCGTGGGCGGTACTATCGGCAGGAGCGGCCCACCGGCCCCTTCCAGCGGGTGGTGACCCTGAACGTGCCCATCGACCGCGACCGGGCCACGGCCACCCTGAAGGACGGCGTGCTGGAAATCGTGCTGCCCAAGGCGCAGGCGGTGAAGCCGCGTACCGTCCATATAGCGGTCAGATAGGAGACAGCCGTGACGCCCCCAGACCGCCGCCCCCGTTTTCCGCACCCCGCAGCGCGCCCTGCCCGTCAGAACGAACGTGGCGACCGGGGTGGTTCCGCCCGGCAGGGCCGGTTCGCCCAGTCGCCCCAGCCGCCGCGCATGCGCCCCCAGGCAGACCTGGTGGAGCGCGAGGACGGCTTTCACCTGTTTCTGGACATGCCCGGCGTGGCCCACGACGACCTGGTGCTGGACGTGGAGGGTGACGAACTGACCGTGCGCGGCGTGACCCGCTTCGGCGATTGCCGCGACATGGGCAAGGACGGGGGACGCGACAAGGACGCGGAGCCCGGTGCCACCGAAAATCCCGCGCCCTGCGGCTGCGGCCCGGCGGGCGGTCCGCGCGTGCACGCCATGGAGTTCGGTGACGTGGAATACCATGCCGTGTTCACTCTTTCGGACATGGTGGACGCCGCGCGCATTTCGGCCCAACTGGTCAACGGCGTGCTGACCATCCGCATGCCCAAGCGCGAGGCCGCCGCGCCGCGCAGGATCAGCGTCGAGCATTTGTAGTCGCCGCGTCATCTTGCTGTCCGCATCCAGAACCACTTTTCCGCATGCATCCCTTTCCGCGACCATGTTCCGGGCCACCGCCCCAGGCGGCGGCCCGTTTCCTTCCCGGCGCGCTGTGCAGCGCCAGCCATACCATCAGGAATCATTCGACCATGAAACTGCTCATCGCCTCCGACCTGCACGGCTCGTTGCCGCGTACCGAACTGGTGCTGGAACTGGCCCGCACCCATCACCCCGACGCCCTGGTGCTGCTGGGCGACCTGCTGTACCACGGCCCGCGCAACCCGGTGCCCGAAGGGTATGCCCCGCGTGAAGTGGCGGCCCTGCTGAACGACTGGGCCCCGCGCATCATCGCCGTGCGCGGCAATTGCGACGCGGAGGTGGACACCATGGTCCTGCGCTTTCCCCTGCCGGAAGCGGCGTGGATATTCGCCGACGGGCTGCGCATCTGGGCCAACCATGGTCACCATCACCAACTGCCCGACCGCTTCCCGAACCTTGCCCCCGGCGATGTGTTCCTGTGCGGGCACACCCACATTCCCCGCGCGGAAACCGTGGACGGCCTGCACATCTGGAACGTGGGTTCCACCACCCTGCCCAAGGATGGCTACGTGGCCTCGTACGGCCTGTTTGATGCCGGAACCCTGTCCATCCGCGACCTGGACGGCAACGAAGTGCTGCGCCACACCCCCGGCGCATAGCCCGCGCCCGTGCCGTTTCCCGTGCCGTCACCTGTCCCGCCCACCGTGCCGAACACATCCCTTGCGGACATGCCCCGGCCCGACTCCATGACCGACGCAGCCACCCATGCCGCGCAGATCGTCGTCCCGCCGTCCCCGTCCCTTTCATGGGGCGATGCGGCCCTTGCCGCGCGCCTGCGTGCGCCGTTGACCGTGGGGGGGCGCACCGTGCCGGGGCGGCTGTGGCTGGCCCCCATGGCCGGGCTGGGCCACGCCGCCTTTCGCGAGGTGGTGGAGGGCTACGGCGGTTGCGGGCTGCTGTTCACCGGCATGTGCAATGCCCGCGCCGTGCCCACGGAACGACCGGACAAGTCCGAGGCGTTCTCGTGGCGCGCGGGCGAGCCGCCCCGGCTGGTCTGCCAGCTGTTCGGGGCGGAGCCGGAACACATGGCCGAGGGCGCGCGCCGGGTGCAGGCTGAAGGTTTTTTCGGCGTGGACCTGAACATGGGCTGCTCGGTGTCCGCCATCGTCAAGCGCGGCTGCGGTGCGGACCTGCTGCGCGATCCGGAGCGCGCCGTGCGCATGGTGGCAGAGGTGCGCCGCGCGGTGGACATTCCGGTGTTCGTCAAGTTCCGCACTGGCTGGTCGCCGGACCCGCAACCCGCTGTGGACCTGGCCCGCCGCTTCGAGGATGCCGGGGCCGACTGCCTGGTCTTCCACCCCCGCGTGGCCCCGGACCGGCGCACCCAACCGCCCCGGCGCACCCACATCGGGCTGGTCAAGGCGGCGGTGTCCATCCCGGTCATGGGCAACGGCGACGTGTTCACGCCGGAGGACTGCGCCAGCCTGCTGGACGACACCGGCTGCGACGGCGTGTCGCTGGGGCGCATTGCCGTGGCCCGTCCGTGGGTGTTTGCGGCGTGGACCGGCGCGCTTGATGACGACCCGGACCGCAACCCCGCCCCGTGGCGCGAGGCACCGCTGGCACTGCTGGACGCACTGGCCCGCAGGCACGGCCCGGCCCGCGCCGTGCGCATGTTCGGCAAGTTCCTGGTCTACCTCACCGGCAACTACACGTTTGGCAACGGGCTGCGCGGGCGGTTGCTGCGGGTGACGGGCCAGACGCCTGCCTCTTTTGGGGCGGACGATCCCGGAGGCCTGCGCGCGTTGCAGGAGACCCTGCGGGCCGAACTGAACCCGCTGCCCGAGGTGCTGCGCCGCCCCAGCGCGCTGCTGTTCGGCATGTAGGGCTGCCCGCCGCCCCCCCCCCGATTCCCCTGATCCCCGGCACAAACTTTCGTGCGACATGGGCAATTGTGGCCGATGCCGCCGTCCGCTCGGTGGCACCGTGCCATCTTGACGCTATCGTGCTACCTTGGTACATACGCACCATGAATATCGAACGTGTCCAAACCGGCGTACGCATGGAAAAGCGGTTGATCAAGGTGCTCAAGGCCCTGGCTGAGTTGCGGGACATGAGCCTGGGCGACCTTCTGGAGGGCATCGTGCTGCACGCCTTTGACGGCAGCCAGCCGTTTTCCGCGGATACACTGGAGAAGATCCGGGAACTGCGGAAAATCTACGGGCTGGATATCACCGCGGCCCACAGTCACAACCTGCACGAGGGGGGGGATGCCCATGTGCCGGATTGAGCGGCAGCACACCATCTGGCTGCGCGGAGCCGTGGACCGGGTATTTCCCATGTTCACCCCATTGGGCGAGCTTGGTTGGGTGGACGGATGGTGTCCTGCATTCATCCACCCGGCGGATGGCCGCATTGAGCAGGGCATGGTGTTTCGTACCGGCAGCGGGGCGGAGGACACCCTGTGGATGTGCACCCGGTGGGACCCGGAGGCGCAGCAGGTGGCCTATGCCCGCGTTACCCCCGCGTCTCGGATGGGGTTGGTGGAGGTGGCATGCCGGGCTGTGTCTGCTGGCGAGACGGAAGCCGTGGTCCGCTATACCCTTACCGCTTTGGGCGATGCCGGGCGGGACTATTTGGCCGCCTTCACCGAGCCGGAGTACCGTGCCATGATCGAGGAGTGGCAGATGCTCATCGACGCATGGCTTGCGGCACACCCCGGCGAGGTCATCGACCACTGAGGCGTTTCGTGCCTCTGCAAGGGGTTTGCGGTGGCTATCTCCCGCCCGGTCGTGGATACGGCCGGGCGTGTTTTTTTGGTGCCCACCGCGAAACCGCTTGACTTCGAGCGTACTCCAACTTGTAGGCTCCGGAAAAAGGAGGAAGGCCCATGCGCATCCGTGAAGTGGCGGCGGCCACCGGACTGAGTGCCCACACCCTGCGCTGGTACGAGAAGATCGGCCTGTTGCGCTCGGTGGAGCGCGACCGGGGCGGGCGCAGGCTGTTCACGCAGGGCGACCTGCGCTGGCTGGAATTCATCGGCAGGCTGCGCGAGATGGACATGCCCGTGCGCGAAATGGTGCGCTATGCGGAACTGCGAGAGCAGGGTGATGTCACCCTGGCCGCGCGGCGTGAACTGCTGGAAACACATCGTCAGCGCGTGCGCCAGCGCATGGACCGGTTGGCGGCGTGCCTGACCCATCTGGATGACAAGATTGCCTGGTATCGCGGGCAGGAGGATGACCATGCATGACGGCGTGAAGACGGCCCAAACGGAAGGGGCGGGACAGGTGGACGGGGCGCAAGGGGCGGAAGGGACGGAAACCCGCTATCAGCGGGGGCTGCGGGTGCTGTCGCAGGTGGACGGCACGGCGGGCGAACAGGTGGTGGCGAAACTGGCGGAATTTGCGCCGGATTTCGCGCGGCTGCTGGTGGAGTTTCCCTTTGGCGACGTGTACGCCCGGCCCCAGCTTGGCCTGCGCGAGCGCGAGATTGCCACCATTGCCGCGCTGACGGCCATGGGCACGGCGCGCCCCCAACTGGAGGTGCATATTGCCGCCGGATTGCACGTGGGCCTGACCCGCGAGGAAATCCTGGAGGTGATCATGCAGATGGCGGTGTACGCAGGCTTTCCCGCCGCGCTCAACGGCATTGCCGCCGCGCGCGAGGTGTTCAGACGGCAGGACGCGGCACAGGGGGGGGCGTAGCATGGATCGGGGCGCAGCAAGGGCGACGGTGCAATGCGTCCGGACAGGCCGGGATGGGCGCGCGTCCGCGCCAGCATCCCGCGACGGAACCTCGTCGCGGGATGCAAGGGGAAAAGCCAATCATGTCGGAAGGTAGGGAATCCGGAATGGACTCGTGCCAACCTCTTCAGGCCAGCGCATGCAATGCCCGTTGCTAGCGTGGCCAGGCCAGCAGCACGTCCTCGCGGCGCAGGGGCAGGGCCAGCGCATCTTCCAGAGCACCGGAAATGGCCGCGTCGGCCAGCCCGGCCACGTAGCCGGGCGGCAGCACCCACACTCCGATGGCCGGTCCGCCGTCCATGCGGATGGCCAGCGCCACGGCGTCTTCGTTCAGGCCCAGGATCCGCGCGGGCCTGCGGCACCACGGCAACCGCGCCACGGCGGGCAGTGGAGGCGCGCCCTTTGGCCGCTTGGGCATGCACGGCTCACCGCGCAGGCGAAAGGACAGCAGCACGCTGGTCCAGTCGCCCTCGTTGCCGTCGGCGCGGGCAGGCGTCAGCGCGTCGTCCTGCCGGGCGAACAGCCGGAACACTTCCACCCGTGCCCGGTGGTAGGTGTCCGTGCGGCGGCAGCGCACCCCGCTGCGGTGGATGGCGAAACAGGTTTGGTTGATGGCAAGCAGACGGCGGGTTCCCGTGCAGGTGACGCCGGGAATGGTGACCATGGAATCGGCAAGTAGCTGGAACGGCATGTCGGTTCCTCCTGCTGATAACCTACTTTTCCGGTAGGTTATTCGGCAGCGGAAGGCAAGAAAAATCGGACGAAAATAATTTTAGTATGCTTAGTTCCAATACGCGCTGTTCCAACATGTTTTGGTATGGAATGCGTATCCGGTTGCATGGAAAGAATGAAAGAAAACGGGCTCCGCGCAGTGCGTGCGCGGAACCCGTGGCATTTCTGGGCAGGGCAAGGGGGGAGGGGAAGTCGGACGCGGTATTCAGGCGAGATCGGCGGCACGCGGCTTACTCAGCCGAGTACGATCCGCCCCGCCTCATCCAGCTTCAGTGAAGGCACGTGGGCCACTTCCCACGGATGGCCGTCCGGGTCGGCGAAGTAGCCGGTATAGCCCCACGGCTTGTCGCGGGGGGCGTCCAGCACCGTGCCGCCCGCGGCAACGGCCTCGGCCATCAGCGCATCCACCATGCTCCGCGCGGTCACGTTGTGGGCCAGGGTGATGCCCCCCGGCGCGGGGGTGGCCCCGGCCATGCCGCAGTCTTCCAGCAATTCCTGGCGCGGGTACAGGGCCACGACCAGTTCGCCCACCTGAAAGAACACGATCTTGTCGCAGTCCGGGTAGGCGGGCTTCCAGCCCAGGGCCTCGTAAAAGGCCCGGCTGCGGGCAAGGTCCGCCACGCCAAGGGTCAGCAGGCAGATGCGGGGAATGGGCATGGGGGCTCCTTTGGCGGTTGGCGCCGGATGGGGGAAGGTGTGCGGGACAGCCTAACCCCCTGCGCTGCCGGGGTATAGCGGGGTGCGCATGACGGGACACCGTCTGGCCGGAATGAATGAGGCCGGAACACGTCTGGCCTGACGCGCGTCTGGTCTGGGCGTGTTTGGTCTGTCCGTCGCCTACTTCCGCCCCACCATATCCTCGTCGGGCTTGGGCTTGGCCGAGCGCTGCTGCACGATCTTGGAGCCGGACGGCACGTCGTGGGTCACCCACACGTTGCCGCCGATCATGGACCCGGTGCCGATGGTCACCCGGCCAAGAATGGTGGCCCCGGCGTACACCGTGACGTTGTCTTCCAGGATGGGGTGGCGGGGGTTGCCCTTGATCAGCACGCCGTCGCCGTCCTTGGGGAAGGACAGCGCGCCCAGGGTCACCCCCTGGTAGATGCGGCAGCCGCGCCCGATGATGCACGTTTCGCCGATGACCACGCCGGTGCCGTGGTCGATGAAGAATTCCTCGCCGATGCGCGCGCCGGGGTGAATGTCGATGCCGGTGCGCGAGTGGGCCATTTCGCTGATGATGCGCGGGATCAGCGGCACCTCCATGCGGTACAGCTCGTGCGCGATGCGGTGGTTGATCATGGCCGCGATGGACGGGTAGCAGAACACCGTTTCGCCGGGGCTTTTGGCGGCGGGGTCGCCTTCGTAGGCGGCCTTCACGTCGCTGGCCAGCATGCGGCGGATTTCCGGCAGTCGTTGCAGGAACTGGATGGCCTTGTCGCGCGAGTGCAGTTCGCAGCTGCCGCATTCGCGGGCAAAGTCGGCACAGGTGAAACACGCCCCACGACGGATCTGCTCGGACAGGATGCGGAAGATGGAATCGAGGTTGGCGGCCAGGTGGTAGCGCATCGATTCCAGATGCACGGTGGCGGTGCCGAAAAAGCCGGGCAGCAGCGCGGCGCGCAGGCGGCTGACCATTTCGGCCAGCGCCTCCAGCGAGGGCATGGGCGCGTCGTGCAGCGAGCGGTGGTAGACCGCTTCGTACGATTCCGGCGCGCACAGATCGGCCACGATGCGTTCCAGTTCGGGCATGCCTTGCAGCGAGCGGGCGTCGAGGTCGTCGAGTTTCTTCATGCGCGTGCGATCCGTCGGGGTTGGGGTTATGGGGGAAATTGAGGAGAGAATGCTGTGACCAGGGCATTGCGCCTGATGTGAATTTCGTTCTCCGGCGAGGAAGATGAAGTGTGGCAAGGGGAGCGTACTTCGGTTGTACGTGACCCGATGCCGCAGCTTCATCTGACGAAGCCGGAGGGCGAAAGGCGCATCAGGCGGGGCTAGTCGGGCATTTCGGTAAAGAGCGGGGTCGAAAGATACCGCTCGCCGGTGTCGCACACCACGAACACCACGCGCTTGCCCGCCATTTCCGGGCGGCGCGCCACGGCCATGGCGGCAAAGGCGTTGGCCCCGGACGAAACGCCGCACAGGATGCCTTCCTCGCGCAGCAGGCGCCGGGCCGTGGCCAGCGCGTCCTTGCCGGGCACGCGGATGATCTCGTCGTAGACCTTGGTGTCCAGCACCGGGGGCACGAAGCCCGCGCCAATGCCCTGGATGGCGTGCGGGCCGGGCGCGCCGCCCGACAGCACGGGCGATTCGTCCGGTTCCACGGCAAATACCCTGATGGACGGGTTCAGTTCGCGCAGCCGCCTGCCGGTGCCGGTCACGGTGCCGCCGGTGCCCACGCCCGCCACGAAGGCATCCACCTTGCCGTCGGTATCGGCCCAGATTTCCTCTGCCGTGGTCTTGCGGTGCACCATGGGGTTGTCCGGGTTCACGAACTGGCCCAGCATCACCGCGCCGGGCGTTTCGGCCACGATGCGCTCGGCTTCTTCGATGGCCCCGCGCATGCCCTTTGAGGCCGGGGTAAGCACCAGCCGCGCGCCAAAGCCGCGCAGCAGCGCCTTGCGTTCGTTGCTCATGCTTTCGGGCATGGTCAGCACAAGGGTAAGCCCGCGCACCGCCGCCACAAAGGCCAGGCCCACGCCGGTATTGCCGCTGGTGGGTTCCACCAGCAGGCCGCCGGGGGCCAGTTCGCCCCGTTCCATGGCCCCGTCGATCATGGCCAGGGCAATGCGGTCCTTCACCGAGGCGCAGGGGTTGTTGAATTCCAGCTTCGCCACCACCTCGGCCGCGCAGCCTTCGCTGACGCGGTTCAGGCGTACCAGCGGGGTACGGCCTACCAGTTCCGTCATGTCGCGGGCGATCTTCATGCGAGCCTCCTGTGGGTGTCCGGCGTGGATGCCGGGGCGCGTGGTGCGCGCGGGGGCGGTGTGTGCGCCGCCTGTCGCCTGTGTGCGAAAAAAGGGGGAGGGAAGCGCCCCCTCCCCCGAATGTGCGGTAACGTATGCGTGGATGCAGCCGAAACTGCTGGCGATGCTCAGGGATGCCACAAACGGTGCGGCGCGTACAGGGGCAGGCCGATCCCGCAGGCACGGGGCAGGTTGCCCCGGCTGCGGGGGCACGTCACCGCGCAGGGGCACGCCGCACGGTGCGCGACGTTGCGCGCCCTAGCAACTGCACGCAGGCTTCTTGCCCAGCGCCGCCTCTGCCTCGCTCCCGGCGCGGAAGGGCGACATCTCGCGCAGGCGGGCGATGACGCGCGGCAGTTCGCGCACCACGTGGTCCACTTCTTCCTGCGTGTTGAAGCGCGAAAGGCTGAAGCGGATGGAGCCGTGCGCGTAGGTGAACGGCACGCCCATGGCCCGCAGCACGTGCGAGGGTTCCAGACTGCCGGACGTGCAGGCCGAGCCGGAACTGGCGCACACCCCCAACTGGTCGAGCAGCAGCAGGATGGCCTCGCCCTCCACGTACTTGAACGAGATGTTGGTGGTGTTGGGCAGGCGGTTTGCCTCGTCGCCGTTGACGATGGCGTCGGGGATGGCGGCCAGCAGGCCCTGTTCCAGCCTGTCGCGCAGGGCGCGCACGCGGGTGTTCTCTTCCGCCATGTTGGCGGCGGCAAGGTCGCAGGCCATGCCCAGACCGATGATGGCGGGCACGTTCTCGGTGCCGCCCCGGCGTCCGCGTTCCTGGTGGCCGCCGCGCAGGAAGGGCCGATAGGCCGCCCCGCGCCGCACGTACAGCGCGCCGATGCCCTTGGGGGCATGCAGCTTGTGGCCGGACAGCACCAGATAGTCCACGGGCAGTTCGCGCACGTCGATGGCCAGCTTGCCCACGGCCTGCACCGCGTCGGTGTGGAAGGGCACGCCGCGTTCCTTGCAGATGGCGGCGGCTTCCGCCACGGGGAAGATGGTGCCCGTCTCGTTGTTGGCGAACATGATGGACACGATGGCAGTGTCCTTGCGGATGGCCTCGCGCAGTTCGTCCAAGTCCATGCGGCCTTTGTCGTCCACGCCCAGCAGGGTCAGTTCGTAGCCGTTCTTTTCCAGGTGCTGCGACAGGCTGAGCACGGCGGGGTGCTCTACCCTTGTGGTGATGATGTGCTTCTTGTCGGGCTGGGCGGCCAGCGCGGCGCGGATGGCGGTGTTGTCGCCCTCGGTCCCGCACGAGGTAAACACGATTTCTTCCGGCGTGGCCCCGATGAGCCGGGCCACCTGTTCGCGCGCCTCGCGCACGGCGCGGCCCACCTGCCCGCCAAAGGTGTGCATGGACGAGGGGTTGCCGTACAGTTCGCCGAAATAGGGCAGCATGGCCGCAAGCACGGCCGGGTCCACGCGGGTGGTGGCGTTGTTGTCGAAGTAGACCGTGTTCACGCTGCCGCCTCCTTGACCACGATGTTTTCGTCCACATGATCGCGCAGGGTCTTTTCCACAAAGCCTTCCAGCGTCAGGCGGCTGGAGGGACAGCTGGTGCACATGCCGCGCAGGGCCACGTAGACGGTGGTGCCGTCCATGTCCACGAGTTCGATGTCGCCGCCGTCCTGTTGCAGGCGGGGGCGGATTTCGCCCTCCAGCACCTTCAGGACCAGTTGCATGCGCTGCACGTTGGAAAGCTTTCTGGGTGCTGCGGCCAGCGGCGTTTCACACACCGGGGTCTTGCCCAGTTCCGCGTCCAGCAGCTTTTGCAGTTCGCCCACGCATTCGCCGCAGCCGCCGCCGGCCTTGGTGTAGTGGGTGATTTCCTCCACGGTCTTCAGGCCGTTTTCGCGGATGGCGCGCACGATCTGCTCGTCGGTCACGCCAAAGCACTTGCAGACCAGTTGGCCCTCGTGGCTGTGTTCCACGGCGGGTTCGCCGCGCCAGTTACGGATGGCGGCCTCCAGCGCTTCCTGCCCCATGACCGAGCAGTGCATCTTTTCCTTGGGCAGGCCGCCCAGAAATTCGGCGATGTCGCGGTTGGTCAGCTTCAGGGCTTCTTCCACCGTCATGCCCTTGATCAGTTCGGTGAGGGCCGAACTGGAGGCGATGGCGCTGGCGCAGCCGAAGGTCTGGAATTTGGCGTCCACGATGCGGTCGCCGTCGATCCTGAGATAAAGCTTGAGGGCGTCGCCGCAGGCAAGGCTGCCGACCTCGCCGATGGCGTTGGCGTCTTCAAGGGAGCCCACGTTGCGCGGGTTCAGAAAGTGCTCTCGCACCTTGTCGGTATACTCCCACATGTTGCTGTTCCTCCGGGGGGCGTTAGCGCGTTCGGCTGAGCACTGGCAGAGCATTGGGCTGAGCACTTGGCGGGGCACGGCGCGTCATTATTGGGCATATAACAACGCGCGTCCGACCGGGGAAGGGGCGGAGCGGATTTTTTTGGTCGGGATTGCGTGGTGGAGCAGGGGGAGACAGGCAAGAACAGGGGGGAGAGACCGTGCGGAGCGGAGGCGGAGCGGGGGCCGGAGCGGGGGCGGACCTGGGGCTGGGCGGGGAAAGACGCGCCGGAACCATTCCGGCGCAAGAGGGCAGGAGCAGGGCCGAATGGACGCAACGGGCCACCACGGGGAAGTCGTAACGGCGCGGGCTGCTACATCTGCCGTTGCCAGCGTTTCTTGCCAAGGCCAAGTGCGCCCAGCAGCCTGTGCCCGAAGAAATGGAATCTGTAGCGGTTCCATTTCCGTTCGTCTTCTTCTACGTGCAAGACGGGAAAGGTCATGAACTTCAGTCCGTCCGCCTGCTGCTTGTATCTGATGAACACGGCCATCAGCCGTTCTGAGAGAAAGCCGTATATCCGCTTCTGGTAGTCATTCCTGTCGTGAACGTTGTCATGCACGCGCCGTTCGACTTCGAAAAGAATGTCGAACAGCCAGCGTGCATATTCGTCGAACAGGGGCTTGGGGGCAACGAACATGTTGGTGCCGTACATGCGCGAGCTTTTGCGTATGACGGTGTCGGCAGCATGGGACATGTGCGGATACTTTTCGTCGATGACGGCAAGTGCGGTGTCGATGTCGGACGCAAAATGCGCCTTGCGATACTGTTCGTGGATGGTTTCGTCAAAGCTGCACTCGTGCGGCAGAAGCACGTCGTACCGGCAGAGCAGCGAATGGATGTTTTCCCTCGTCAGTCCATGGGCGGAAAGGGACGCGGCATCTGTCTTGTGGGTCTTGGTGCGCGCATTGGCAAGGTTCAGCAGCCGCCTGTAGTGGAACAGGCCCACGACGTCGGCGTGTACGTTTTTCCATATCCAGTAGGTGGCTGTCAGCTCGCAATAGTGTGTATTTTTTGTGGATATGCAGTCGCCGGTGTCGTCGCCGGGAAAACCGAGATCGGCGGCGGAAAGGGCCTTGCCGACATGGATGGGCTGGATGATGTCGCTGCGGATGGTCTGGGCTGCCTTGTGGTAGCAGGCAAAGATCTTGATATCCATCGAAGGAACTCGCTTCGGTGTCGTGATGGGAGCGGCAGGCCTGACGAAGCGCCAGCGGGGTTCCCGGCCGTCGCGTTACGACCGTCCACGGCTACGGCTTGTACTGGAAGCGCATTCGGTTGTCATCGCACGAAGGGAGCAAGCCTGAGGCACGGCCTGCGGTGGCCCTGGCCGAGCGGATGCGCAACCCCGCGTACGGGGGAAGAATCATGGGCAGGGGGCAGGCGCGCTACACCACGTTGGCGCCGGAAAGGATCATCACGAAACGCTTGAAGATGTCGAGGTCGATCTGCTCGCGCATCTCGTTCATCATCAGGCGCAGCACCTGAAAGGCGTTCATGGCTGGGGCGTAGGGGCGGTTTGATGTCAGCGCGTCGTAAATGTCGGCGATGGTGATGGCCCGCACCGGCAGGGGGATTTCGCCGCCCGCGAGGCCGCAGGGGTAGCCGGTGCCGTCGAGTTTCTCGTGGTGGAACAGGATGCAGTTGATGGCGTCCTGCGACAGGGGCATCAGCGTGCACGCGCCCACGCCGAACACCGGGTGGCGGTTGACCTCGATGCGTTCGTCCAGCGTCAGCGCGCCGGGCTTGGCCAGGATGTCCGGGTTGACGAAGGTCTTGCCGATGTCGTGCAACATGGCCCCCAGGCCGAACTGCACCAGGCTTTCCTCGTCAAAGCCGTAGCTTTGCAGGATGGCCTGCGAATACACGAAGACGTGCAGCGAGTGGGAATAGGTGTGGTAGTCGTGCGCGACCAGCGATGCCACGGTCTTCAGCGAATTTTCCAGCGTCAGGAAGCTGATGCCTTCGCTGACCAGGGCCAGGATGCGGTCGAAGGTGGCGCGCTTCAGGCTGCGGGGCAGCTTGCGTTCGAACACCTCCTGCACGATTTCGGTGGAGGTGGCGTAGAACAGGCGGGCTCGTTCCGGCAGGGGGATGGTTTCGTCGGAAAGGATGCGCCCCAGGTACAGTTCGCGGTGTTCGCGGTACAGGGGGTGCTGCGCCCGATGCACGTAGATGTGCTCCACCCCGTGCGCACGCAGTTGCAGGCGATGGCGCGGCGTGAACTGTTCGCCTTCGTGGGCGTAGAGGACAAACCCCTTCTCCTGCCTGATGTACACGCCGAAAGAACCCGACATGTCAGGCAGAAGCATCGTGGTGGGCACCGCGAAGAATTCCGAGGGGTCCTGTTGCGCAGCCGATGCCTGTGTCATTTCCAAGAATTTCCTGGATGTTGCAGTGGTGCTGGGCCGTTATGGACGCACCTCTCCCCTCGCAAAGGCATGACGGAAAGCACAGGCATTGTCAACTTTTTCTAGACTTTCTCTTCAACGTGTGGCGGGCGTAGGGCTGGCGGGGCATCGTGCCGGTCGGTGGGGGCACGGAATGTGCGCTAACGCGCGTATGCGGGCGGCCCTGTCCGGTTTGTCCGGCCCCGACTGCCTTCGCGGGCTGGAATCAGCCCATTTCGGCGCCAAAGCCGCCGTCCAGCATGGCCCCGGACAGCACCAGCACGAAGCGCCGGAACATTTCCATGTCCAGGGTCGCTGCCATTTCCGCGCGCATGCGGTTCAGCACCTCGAAGGCGGATGTTGCCGTGGGGTGCCCGCTGCGCGTGGAGGTAAGCGTGTCGAAGGTGTCGGCCACGGCCAGCGCACGCACGACGGGCGGAATCTGCTCGCCCGAAAGGCCCGTGGGGTAGCCGGAACCGTCCATGCGCTCGTGGTGGAACAGGATGCAGTTGATGGCCTCTTGCGTCAGGGGCACCTGGGCGATGGTGGCCACCCCCTGCGCGGGGTGGGTGCGGTACACGGCCTCTTCATCCGGCAGCAGGCGGCCGACCCGCTCGATGATGGCCTTCGGCACGCGGGTCATGCCCACGTCGTGCAGCAGGACGCCTATGCCCACGCGGATCAGCGCCGCATCGTCCAGCCCCAGGGTTTGCGCCAGGGGCATGGTGTAGATGAGCACGTTGATGGAGTGGGTGTAGGTCTTGTAGTCGTGCGCGATGAATTCGCCGAGGGCCCGTAGCGAATCGGCGCTGGTCAGGAAACGGATGGACTGGGTGACGAAGTAGTGCAGCCTGCGGAAGGTGTCGCTGTCCAGGGGCACGGGCATGCGCGCCTCGAAGGCGTCGCGCAGTATTTCGGTGGAGGCCCGGTAGAAGGTGCCTGCCCGTTCCGGCAGCGGAATGGATTCGTCCTGCAATATGGCGCCCAGGTTCTCTTCCACGTAGCGGGTGTAGTTTTCGCGCTGTTCAAGGCGCACGTACACTTCACGCACGCCGTTCTCGAACAGGTTGGTGCGATGCCGTTCGGTGAAGGCCTCGCCCGCTGCGGCATACAATACCAGGGTGTTGCCCTGCCGCAGATACACGCTGAACGAACCAACGGCCTTGGGAAAGATCATCAGGGGCGATACGGGGAAGAATCGCGGGTCGCCCGCCGGAGTATGTGAAGGGATGGTTTCTTTCATGGGATGTTACGCAACGGACATCGAAGTTGTCCGGAAGGAAGTGTGTTGTCGCGCGGCGAGCATACCGTTGTCGCGCGGCGAAGGAAAGCGCCTTGTGCATGCGGTCGGACAGGGCTGGAAACTTCGGGGATTTCCTTGAAAGGCACCGCCCGCTCGGCTAACGTTTATTCCGGTTGCGCCGATAGGCAGTAACGTGGTGCATGCCGCCAAATGCATCCGTTGCGGGCGCACGCAGCAAATGTTCCCGGCGCGGGGCGGCGCCGCCAGACGTGAACCGCCATTTTGCCGTGTCCCGTGACATAAGGAGTTGCCTCGATGATGCAAGGGTTGCGCATCCGGACGCTTATCTTCCTGCTCGCACTCGTTCCCCTGGTCTGTCTGGGCGGTTTCGCCTGGCTCGGTTCCATCGGCGCGGGCTCCATCACCCCCGGCACCATCTGGCTGGCCGGGGGCATCACCGTGGGGTGTGCGGTGATACTGGCCATTGCCCTGGCTTTTCTGCTGCATGCCAAGGTGGTCAAGCCCCTGGGCGAGATCACCTGGCGGCTCGACCGGCTGAAGGCCGGTGACCATTCCGTCTGTTTCGCCTGCGACGGCGGCGATGAACTGGTCGAGATGCGCATCTCCCTTGATGGGCTTATCGGCCAGTTGCGCAGAAACCTTTCATTTGCGCAGGGTGTGCTGAAGGGGATCGATACCCCCTTCGTGGTGGTGGACCCCAAGGAGGTGCTTACCTACACCAACGCCAACCTGCTGCACATTCTGGAACACGACGGCAAGCCGGAAAGTTTCTACGGCCAGAACGTGGCCCAGTTCTTCTACGGCGACGCCACCCGCCGCACCGTGCTGCGCGACTGTATCGAAAACGGCACCATCGCCCGGCGCGAGGTGGACCTGATGGGCCGCAAGGGCGGCAAACGGCGCATCTTCATCAATGCCTCGCCCCTGTACGACATAGAGGGCAAGCTGATGGGCGCATTGTGCATCTATCAGGACCTTACCGACCTGCGCGCCCGCGAGGCCGAACTGGAAGCCACCAACAAGCGCATTGCCGATGCGGCCCGCCAGTCGGAGGAAATATCCGGCGAGGTGGCCCGCACCTCGACCACCCTGGCCGGGCAGATGCGCAATGCGGGCACCCTGACCGACAGGCAGGCCAGCCGCATCGGCGAGACGGCAGCTGCCATGGACGAGATGAACGGCGCGGTGCTGGCAGTGGCCCGCAACGCCTCGGACGCCGCCCGCCAGGCCACCGATGCCCGCGCCAAGGCGGAAGCCGGGGCGGGCGTGGTGGAGAAGGCCATGGCCGCCATCGACGAGGTGAGCACCATGGCCGCCCGGCTGAAAGCCGACCTTGGCACGCTGGGCACCCGGGCCGAGGGCATTGGCCGGGTCATGGAGGTCATCAGCGACATTGCCGACCAGACCAACCTGCTGGCGCTGAATGCGGCCATCGAGGCGGCCCGCGCCGGTGACGCCGGTCGCGGTTTCGCGGTGGTGGCCGACGAGGTGCGCAAGCTGGCCGAAAAGACCATGAACGCCACCCGGGAAGTGGGCGAGGCCATCCGGGCCATCCAGGAAGGCACCCGCGATTCGGTGGCGGGCATGGAAGCGGCGGTGCATGCCGTGGAACGCTCGCGCGGGTTGTCCGCGGAATCGGGCGCGGCCCTGGCGGAAATCGTCACCCTGGTGGTGGCCACCAACGATCAGGTGCACGCCATCGCCACGGCGGCGGAGCAGCAGTCGTCCACCAGCGAGCACATCAGCAGTTCCGTGGCCGAGGTGCGCGACATCTCGGGCAAGGTCACCTCCGAGGTGGAGCAGGCCGGGCGGGCGGTGGGCGCGCTGGCCGACATGGCCGCGCAGTTGCGGGGGATCATTCATAACATGACCGCATAGGCGCAAGCCGTCCTTTTGCCTGCTGGCTTCGTCAAACAACGCCTGCCATATCGGTCGAATACGTAAGAGCGCGCTGCGGTCCTCATCCGTAAGGCTCGCAAGCTCGCCTAACGGCTGAGGCATACTCCCTCATGGCAGGCTTGTTTTCCTTGCCAACGGACGAAAATCCTCATTTGGGCAAAGCCCTTGAAACGTCGCAGGTCAACGCTTTGGGATGAAAAGGCCGCCCGTCGGAATGTTCCGGCGGGCGGCCTTCTTGTCTGTCCTGTCTGGCTCGGCTACTTGCCGCCGGGCTTGGGAGCGTCCTTGGGAGCGGGCTTGGCGGGGTCGGCGGGCTTGGCGGGTTCGGCCTTGCCGTAGTTCACCGTGGACGCCGGGGCCGAAGGAGCGGGCTTGGCCGGGGCCGGGGTGGGCTTTGCGTCGGCGGGCTTGGCCGCTTCCGCCGGGGTGGCGGTGGGGCAGCCAGAAGCGCAGGGGGCGTCGGCCTTGGGCAGGTCGGCGGAGATGGTCAGCGGGTCTTCCACCACGGCGGGGACCGCGCTCCACTCCAGTTCCAGCGAGAACTTCTGCTTGTCGCCCTTGCGGCGCGCCTCGATTTCCACGTTCACGTTCTGGGGCGGGGTAAGCACCACGGCCTCTCCACCGCGTTCCACCACGATGCGCCCTTCCTTGAAGCCCTTGAGCAGCGCTTCCAGGTAGGCCACCGCGTCGGCGTATGCCATCTGCTGTTCAATGCTCACCTTTTGCTTTTCACCGTCCATGGGAATCCTCCATTCGGTTGGTAGCGGTTGTCCGCCGGTGTGCACGGTGCGCGCCCCGTCCGGGGTCAGCACAACGAGAGCAGCACCGGATTGAGCAGGCGTTCGTCGATGTACGGGGCCGACTGGCGGCTTACCAGCGGGCAGTCCAGCACGCGGATGCCCCGTTCGGCCAGGTTCTGCAACATGCCCTTGGGCACGCCGCCGGGGTAGCGGCCCCCCTTGCTGTCCACCAGCACGAAGTCCAGCACGTCACGCGGGGTTATGGCATCCGGCGCGTCGTTGCGCAGGTGGCGCAGCAGCCGCTCCACCTGCAATTCCAGCGAATGCCCCAGCAACTCCGGATCGTTGCCGGTGTTGGGCACGAAGACCTTGGGGCAGCGGGTGGCGGCCAGGGCCGCACCCACGCCGGTGGGCAACAGGTTGGCGATGATGCTGGAGTAGAAACTGCCCACAGGGTAGCACACCAGTTCCGCGGTACCGATGAGTTCGCGTACCTTGGCCCGCAGGCGCAGGTCTGCCGGGGTGGTGTCGTCGGGCGATTTGCACAGCCAGATATCGTCGATGCGGGCGGTAAGCGGCGGCGCGCCGTTCTTGCCGGTAAAGCGGTGCTGCCCCCCGATGATCCGGCCATCCGCCAGTTTCACGGCCAGGTGCAGGTCTGCGTTGGCGATGGGACGCACCACCCCGCGTACCTGCACCAGCTTCGAAAAGATGAAGATCACCGGGTCCAGGTGGCGGCGGTTCTGCAAGTAGCCAGATGCCAGCACGATGTTGCCAAGGCTCGCCCCGCGTGGGTCGAAGCCGCCGTCCTTTTCCAGCCCCGCGTGGTCGATGAACGTGCCGATGTGCGAACGCACGATCTTGCGCAACGGGTCGGGTATGGCCCGGACAAGCGGGTGCCTGCCCTGGGCCAGTGCCGAAAGGGTGTCGGCCAGTTCGCTCCGTTCGCCCTCTGCGGGCAGGCGGAAGGCGAACAGCCGGAATACGGCGGGGTTGCCGTGCAGGCTGCGGTCCGCAAGGGCCATCAGCCGGTTGCGCAGGTCTCCCACGGCGGGCATGGCGAAGGTCTGGCGCAGCCGGGCGGAACTGCCGCCCGAGTCGAACGGGGTGATCAGGTGCACCGAGTTGTGGGTGTACCGCGCAAGGTCGGTGGAGGCGTCGCGCAGGGCCGTTCCCCCGCTGAAGAACAGGATGCGCGGCCCAAGGTCGGGCGCACGGGTGAAGCGTTCCACCTTCACCGGGTCTGGCAGGGTGACCTGCCGGGTCAGCAGCAGCCGGGCCATGCGTGACTGCTCCTACAACGTGCCGACAGACAGGAAGTGCATGCAGGCATCCGCCGCCGCGTCAAAGTCCACCCCGCCGGACAGCTCGATGACCGGCACACCGGCCAGCCCGCGCGCGTACTCCGCGTGGCCGGGGTCCTGGTCCCAGCCGCCGGGGGCGGGCAGGTAGAACACCCCGGTGGATTTCATGAATGCGGGCAAGAGGTCGGGCCGCTCGTCCGCGCTGCTCATGCTCACCCGCAGCGGTTCGCCGGTGTTGCGCCGCCAGTTCAGGATCACCAGCGCGTCCAGCGGGGCCTGCGGTATGAACCGCCCCGGCCCGAAGCAGTCGGCGATGATGGCGTCGTACTTGCGTTCCAGATGCCACAGGTCGTCGGGGGGCAGGGCGGAAAGGGTGGTGCGTTCCTCTTCGGTCAGCACCGGGGAAAGGTCGGGGTTGGCCAGGATGGTGCCGGGGTTGATGCGCGGCTGCTTGGGAATGCCCAGGCAGCGCGGGGCGCCGGTGCCGTTTCGCTCCACCAGCACCCGGTCGTTGCTGACGAAGGTGGCCCCACGGCTCATCAGCCGCAGCGACAGCGTGGATTTGCCCATGCCGGAGAACCCAGCCACGGCAAGGCCGCGCCCGGCATGGGACACGGCGGCGGCGTGCCCCAGCAGGCAGCCCCGGTTCAGCATCAGTTCCAGGTAGCGGTTGTTGATGAAGTTGACCACCTGGTTGTCGTTGGCGGTACAGGGGCCAACGGCCACGTTGTCGCCCCCGCCGAAGGCAAAGAGCATGCCCGTCAGCCGCTTGTGCACCATGCGCCCGTCCGGCAGGTCCAGGTATTCTTCCTTGATCTTGCGCTTGCCCGCGTCGGGCTGCTTGGCCATGAAGGGCAGGCCCCAGTCGCGGCGCGGGGCCTCGTGCGCGGTGACGCGGATGACGTCCGCCCCGGCGGGTACGCCGTGGTCCGCCACGTCCGGGGCCAGGAATTCGCCGAAGTAGCGGGTCAGCTTGGCGTGCAGTTCCGGTGCGTTGGTGGCCACGCGCACGAACACGTCGTTGATGCGCAGGGCCAGTTCGTGCGTGGCGGGGTACCAGCCGCGTACGTCGGCGGCCAGCGCGGCGCGGGTCAGGTGCGGGGAAAGGGTGCGGGCGGCGGTGGCGCTCATGCGGCTGGCTCCATGCAGTTGGACACGAGGGGGGCCGTGATGGTGGGGGCCGATCCGCAGCCGCCGGATTGGGCGCTGCCAGTCAGGCAGCACTGCACGTGCTCCAGCAGCAGTTGCGCGGCGTCCAGCCCACTGGTTTCCAGAATGCCCCGGAACCCGCCAAAGGCCGACACCTCGAACACATAGGGGCCGGATGCGGTCAGGGCCACGTCCACGCAGGTGAAGTCCAGCCCGAACAGGGCCTGTGCCCGTCGGGCCAGGTCGATGATTTCTGCCGGGGGCTCGAAGGCGGCGTACTTGCCGCCGTTGACCGTGGTGGTGTTCCAACTGCCGTTGGTGCGGCAGCGGGCGTAGGTGGTCAGGTACCTGCCGCCCAGAAAGACCACGCCAAGGTCCTGTCCGCCTTCCAGTTCTATGGTCTTCTGGATGTACAGGATGGAATGCTCGGCCTTGTAGGCCGCCACCCTGTCACGCAGGTCGGGGAGATCAGGGCCGTCCTCCATGATGGTCATGCCCCGCGCCTTGGTGGAGTACAGCGGCTTGAACACGGCCCGGCCGTAGTCGCGCACGGCCTGCACGGCGTGGTCCACGTCTTCGGTGATGGTGGTGGGCGGCATGGGGATGTCGCCGGACTGCAAGGTGATGGTGCAGCTCAGCCGGTCCAGCACCCGCAGCACCCGCAGCGGGGCCGAGAACACGGGCAGGCCCCGCTCGTTGAGCAGGCGCAGCATTTCCAGCCGGTCCAGCAGGTCTGGCGAGTACCACGCGCCGATCTTCTTGATGATCAGCGCATCCAGCGTGGAAAGGTCGGTGCCTTCGTACAGGCAGCGGCCCGACGGCAGGTCCAGCCGCACCTTGTCCATTTCGATGAGCAGGCGGTGCCCGGTGGCCCTGCCCACGGTGTCGGCCAAGAGTTCCGACGACCAGCCGCCCTTTGTTCCTACGACGCCAATGCGCACGGCGTATCCTCCCTCATGATGGCGTTGCCGCCGCAGTCCAGCACCTCCACCGGCAGGCGGAAGCTGTCCCACGTGCCGCGATGGGCCACGATGCGCTCCATCAGGTAGTGCGAGCGCAGGTACATGTCCTTGGCGAAATGATGGTTCAGTTCGAACCGGGTCGATGTGTACAGCGAGCGGGCCAGCGCAAGGGCCAGCCGCGCTTGGAAGGTGGCGTCGCCGCGTGCGGTGGCCACCCCGGTGGCGAACACCAGGAATTCGCGCATCACCCAGCGGATGCGTTCGCGCAGGGCGGGCTCGAACACCGGCAACCGGAAGTTCGAGACCAGGAAGACCGAGATGTCCTGCACGTAGTCGCAGTCGCGCGAGCGGTACAGGTCGATGAACCGCACCGCCTGCCGTGTGTGGTCGTAGACCAGGTTGTTCACGTTGAAGTCACCGTGGATGAACACGGTGAACGGTGCGGGCAGGGTCTTTTCGATGGCCTCGCAACGGTCGATGAGCTGTTCGGTGGACAGGGCCGAGGCGCCGCACATGTCCACCCCTTCGCGCCGCAGGCCCGGATGCACCTGCAACACCGCCTCCATGCGCGAACGCATCTGGCGCATGAAGTCGGTGGGCACCGGGCCGGGCGTGGCCGTCCGTTCCCAGATTTCGTGCAGGGTTTGCAGCAGCACGAACATGGCGTTCTGCAGGATTTCGACATCGCCGGTCAGGACGATCTCGTCCAGGGTACACCCTTGCAGAAACTCCACCAGCAGCGCGGCAGAGTCGTCGTCCTCGTGGTAGCCGAAGATTTCCGGCACCAGGTTGGGGAACAGGGTGGACCAGCGGGTGATGTTGTCCCGCTCCTTGATGATCTTTTTCTTGTTGCCCTGCTTGTAGATGGAGCCAAGCCCGCCGGGCGCGGGCCGGGGCTGGCCGTCCGGCCCCGTCTGCGCCGGGCCGCCCCCGCCTTCCGCGTCGCCGGTGGAGCTGCGCGCGCCCCGCACCCGTTCCACCCGGCCGATGCGGCAGCCGGAACGGGTGCCCCAGATGGAGCGGAAGTCGATGTCCGACAGCGAATCGCCAAAGCCGGACGTGGACAGCGTTTTCTGCAACGCTTCGAATTGCTTGATCTTGATCTTTTCGCCCAGCACGCTGAAGATCAGCGCCTCTCCCACGTTCAGCAGGCTGTCGCCGATGCGCTCCAGGTACCGGAAGATGAAGATGGTGGTGATGCGGTCATGCACGCTGCGGCCATCGGACATTTCGGCCAGGATGCGGTGGAACACCGCCTCGTACAGCCGGTCCAGCTCGTACTCGCTACGACAGATGGCCAGGGCGCCGGGCAGGTCTTCCTTTTCCAGCGCGGGGATGATGCGGTTCAGGCTGTCCTCTATTTCCGCGAAGATGGGGTCGTACTCGTCGGCCCGCAGCCTGGCGGGGTCGGACAGGTGGCCCATCTGCCCCAGGATGTTCACGCAGAAGTCGGCGATGCGCTCCAGGTTCACGGCAATGGTGTGGATGGCCCGGATGCGGTGTATCTCGCGCCGGTCCAGCGAATTGTCCGTGTGGATGCGCGAGAAGCACTTGTTCTCGATGATGGTTTTCAGGTTGTCGATGTAGTCGTCGCGCCCGGTGATGCGGTCGAACAGCTCGCGCGTTGGGGCACGCATGAACTCGTGCGTGGCACGCATCTGGCCCGAAACCTCGAGCACCAGGAACCTGAAGTTTTCGCTCAGCCCTTCGAAGGTGATCATGTGCGCTGCATCTCGCCTTTGGAACTGTCCGTTGATGAAAGCGGGGATGACTTCTCGCAAGGGTCGCAAGGGTCGCAAGGGGGGCGCGAGGAACGCGAGGCCGACGAGGCCCGGCAGGGCCGTTGCGCCGCGTGCCGGTATGCCCCCTGCGCGCGCAGGGGGTGTCGGCACGTCCCCATCCCTGGGCGTCAGTTGCTGTTGACGGACAGCGTCCTGTCGGTGGTTTCCACGCGCGGGGCGTCCTTCCACTCCAGTTTCAGGCTGACCTTGCTCGACCCGCCCTTGCGCCGGGCCTTCACTTCCACCTGCAAGAGCCCTTGCGGGTACAGTTCGATGCGCTCTCCGCCGGAGGACAGCACCAGATGCTTGCTGCCCACGCCCTCGGTGAGGGCTTCCAGAAAGGCCCGGATGGATTCGCAGTCCTGCAACGATTCGAAGACGAACTTTTCTTCCGAACTCATGGGTGTCTCCTGTCTGCGTTGTGTATGCCGTCCGCCAGGGGCGGGGACGTGCCGCACGGGTGAAGGTCGGGTGACGTCGGGTGACGTCAGGTGATGTCGGGTGACGCAGGGGGCTGGGACGGGGGATGCTGCGTCCTGTGCCTCCCGTGGTCCGCTCCCAACGCAGGATTTTCGTTCGTTGGCGTGGAAAACAAGTCAGCCATGAGGGAATAGACTCTTGTTGTATTTGACCGAGATGGCAGACGAAGTTTGACCGCGTTGCGCACGATGTCCGTAGGACTCGCAAGCTCGCCCAACGGCCACGCTTCGCGCCCTTCGGGTCGGAAGCCAACGGGCGAAAAGACAAGTTGGGGCCTAGCCCGCCAGCCTGGCCCGATAGTCCCTGATGACGCTGGCGCGGCTGACTCCGGTCAGCGAAAGGCGCTTGCGCACGGCGGGGTCGTCCCAGGCCGGTTGCAGGCCCACCTCGCGGGCGGCCTTTTCCGTGTCCTGCTGCTGGCGTGGGCGGGTCTTTTCGCCCAGGTGGCAGTCGTCGCCCATGAACACCAGGATCTCGCGGCGCGAAAGGCCCGGCCCCCGGTTCTTGCGGTTGACCACGGAAATGAGGAATTCGGTGTACCGGCTGGACTGCGGGTTCCACACCTCGTAGCCGTCCACGTCATATTCCGCGAGCAGGATGGGCCAGAACTGTTCCGGGTGGGGAATGACCACGCATCCGCCAAGGCCGTGCGCTTCCTCGATGAATTCCGTGGCCCGGTAGAAGTAGTCGAGCGGAAAGCGTCGCTTCACCTGTTCCTTCACCGCCTTCAGGTAGGCCTGCACCCGGTCGATGAAGGTGTCTTCCCAGTCGCCGCGCAGCCCGTCGATGAAGTTGCGCAGCAGCTTGTTCTTGATCATGTCCTCGGGCAGGCGTGCGCCGTGCGTTTCCAGAAGGCGCGCGAACTTGCCGGTCATCAGCCGGGCGAAGGCCAGCACGTCGTCGTCGGCCCCGGTTTCGCGCACGGCGGGACCGGCCACGTTGTCGTCGGGCCGCACCACGGCGCGCACGTAGTCGTACAGTTGCGAGGCACGGTACTTGCGGGTGTGGGCCAGCATGGACCGCAGGGTGTGCGCCCTGTCGCCGGAGAGCAGCGAAAACGCGGGCTGCGGCACCCTGGCAGCCGTGGGACCGGCGAGGGCGGCGGGGTCGGTCGCTTCCGGCAGGGTCAGGGACGCGTGCGCGCCCGGTGGGATGGCCTGCGCGAGAGGCGGGATGCCGGACGCCTGCACATGCGGCGCAGCCGGAGCCACGCGGCTGTTTTCGAAATGCAGCAGCAGTTGCACCTTCTGGTTGAAGCCGCTGGAATAGCAGTCCACCTCCACGCCCGTGTAGCCGTCCCAACTGGTCAGTTCGTTGTGCTGGGTGGGGATGATCAACTGGTCCTCTCGGCCGGGAAACATGGCCTCGATGCGCTGGCGGATGAGCCCCATGGGCACGAATTCCGGGTGCCAGTGGGTGGCCAGCACCTCGCGCTGGGACTCGTGCACGGACGGAGGCGTGGTTACCTGCTCGGTCTGCCAGGGGGCCAGTTCGGTGACGATCAGCGAGCGGAACAGGGCGTCCTCCTGCTCGGTGACGTCTTCCGGAAGGTCCCGCAACCTGGCTTCCAGGTCGGCGCAGCGGTGCGCCGCGTGCTTGACGATCTTCATGGCGGGCGGCCTATTTGTAGCGGTCATGGCACAGCACCATGAGCCGGTAGAGTTCTTCCACGGCGTGGCGGATTTCCGGTGTGACGGTGCGCGCGGCGGGGGCGGCCTCGGCGGGTCCGTCCATGGAAGCGGGGGAAACGGGGGAAGCGGGGGGAGCGAGGAGGGCAGGGTCGCCGTGTGGCTGCGCCTGCGGCGCGGCTTCCAGCGCCACGCGCAGGGCCTCTGTGGCCGTGCGGTATGCCGCATAGTGCTCGTCGCCGTATCCGGGGTATTCCACCATCAGCAGCGAATCGGACAGGAACGAGGCGGATGCCTGCGGCGGGGGCATCACCCCGGCCTGCACGGCCTGGCGCAACGCCCTGAACGACGAGCGCATCCGCTTTTTGAGCGACTTGTACGAGGGGCGGCCCCCGGTTCGGGCTGGCCGGGCGGAGTGGTGCGCCCCTGCCGCCGCGCTGGTGGTCGCCGATCCGTTGGCATCGGCGATGGCGGCGTCGGGCGTCTTGACCTTGAGCACCACTTCCATCTGGCCGAAGGCGTGCTTGGCGTTGAGCTTGAACTTGCGGAAATCTTCCAGCCCTGCGGCCAGCAGGGGGTCCGTTTCGCCGTCGGGCGCGGCACCGGTCGGGTGTGCGTCCGTGCCGGTCCGCTCCAGGGCGTCGGCGATGCGCCGCAGGACGGAGGGCAATTCCTGCCGGGTGATGGAAAACGTGGTCTTTCTGCTGCCCATGATGCGTACCCCGATGGCGTGCGTTGCGTGCCGCCCTTTGTCCCTGTGGCTGCCGGTGGCCGCCTTGTTCGCCTTGTTGTCGCCGTCAATCTCCGCCCGTGCGTGGCGGAATGGATTGCGTTGTTTTTGCCCCGTGTGACGGTTGCGGAACGTCGCTTTCCGGTCATGTACACAGCGCTGCGCCTGCCCTTGATGGCTGAACGGTGGCAAAAGTGTTACAATGATACTCCAAAGGTTACGTTTGCATGACGGGCGTTCCGTGCGCCGTTCTGGCGCGCGTGCGGGTCGTTTTCGCCCTTTTGCCGGGGGCCTTGGGGCCGCCTGCCCCCGTTGCGGCACGGTGCGGACATTGTCGAAACACGCGGCAGTCTGTGTTCATTGCACAACCGTCATGCGGCGGCACACCGGAGCGGGTACGTGCACCTGTTGCGGCGCGAACTTGCAGGGCACGGTGTTTGCTACGCATTTCAGGGTGCACGGGAACGGCATGATCTGCCGTATTACGATGTGATGTCGCGACATGCAGAGGGCATGCGATCCGGCATTCAATAGAAAACTTGCATGAACTGCCGTGACACGGTATGCGGCGACAGCAGGACATTTGTCTCGCGCAAGGGAATGACCGCGACGGGCGAGGGGCAAGAGACGCTCGCGCGGGGCAATGCACCGGAATGGAGGTGACATGGCGATATTTCGGGGAAGGATGCAGTGGAGACGGGGCGGCATGCTGCCGGTTCCGGCGGCCTTCGCGGCCCCCCTGCCGGACTTTGCGCTGTCCCTGGCGCTGTCCCTGGCGCTGTCCCTGGCGCTGTCCCTGGCGTTGGTCGGCTGTGGCCGCAAGGTCGTGGCACCGACCCCTGTTGTCGAGGCAAGAAAGGAACATTGTCCCCAGCCGGTCGCCTCCGTGGAGCGGCGGATGTGCCAGCGCGAGCGCTTGTGGAACGTGGGCTATGCCCTGCGCGAATCCAACGCCCCGCTGTGCGGTGGCCGCACCGTGCTGGACGACGGCGTGGTGGTGGTCAGCACCGATACGCTGGACGACATGCTGTCGCCGGTGCGCTGGGGTGACCTTGGCGCCTTCGTCGAAATGCGCCGCTGGCGCGATGCCTATGTGCGCGAGTACGGGCTGGACGGGCGCCACCGGGTCATCAGCGTGCTGCGCGGCAGCGGCGGCGAGGCGGCGGGCATCCGCCCCGGCGACGTGCTGGTGGCGGTGAACGGGCAGCCCTTGCCCACCGGCAAGCTGGCCGCGCGCACCCTGCGCTGGCAGGTCACCAAGGCCCTGGGCGCGGGCGATAGCGTATCCTACGCCGTGGAGCGCGACGGGCTGCGCCTGGACGTGCCGGTGCGCTTTCATCGGGTATGCGACACCGCCATGGACGTGGAGGTGCGCGATACCGTGGATGCCTTTTCTTCCGGCCAGTCCATCCACGTGACCATCGGCCTGCTGGAGCGTTTTTCCGACGATAACGAGCTGGCAGCCGTGCTGGGGCGGGAAATGGCCAAGCATGTCCGACAAGGCGGGCAAGGTGGGCAAGGCGGGCAGTCCAAAACCGGGGCGGTGTCGTCCGCGTCCGACAAGCCCGGCGTGCGCGGCTATTACGGCATGCCCCCGGCGGGCGGACTGGTGAAGCCCGAAGCCGCCGAGGCGGATCGCCAGATCGGCAGCCACGACGTGGAGCGCCTGGCCCTGTTCTGCATGGCCCGCGCGGGCTACGACCACCGCCGTGCCGCGCCCATGTTCGAGGCGCTGGCGCAACTGCCGCCGTCGCGTCGGGCGGTGTTGCAAGGCGAAGCCGCACCGGGGCAGGATGCCCGGGCCGACGCCCAGGCGCGCGCCGCCCGGCTGGCCATGGCCGTGGCCGAGATCGACGGCAGGTTGGCCCAGGGGCAGCCCCTCGTGCCGTAGCGCGGACGAAGCCGGGGCCGCGTCGGCTGGCGCTGCGCCGATTGCAAAATGAAACGGGGCGGAAACCTGCATGGTTTCCGCCCCGTTATCATTCAGGATGCGCGGGAGTGCGCCGGGGGGCAAGCCTCCTCCAGCAGCGGCGAACCCCCTATGCCTTCAGGATGGCCCTGGCAAACTCGTCCTGCACGTCGGTGATGAACGGAATGCCGGTCTCGCGCTCGGTCTCGCGGTTGCCCGAGGCGATGTCCTCGCGGCGGATCTGGTCCAGCGAGAAGCGGCGGGCACCTGCCATCAGCTGCTGCACGCCCGCGCCCAGCTTGTCCAGCAGGGTCCACATGGCGATGGCGCCGTACGGCAGGTCCTTCATGGCATCGCGGCCTATCCTGGCCTGCACGTCATGGTACCCGGCGAAGATTTCTTCCGCCGTCGCGCCGTGCTCGGCCACGGTCTTGGGCAGGGTGTCCCAGTTGCCGTTGACGCGGGCGCGGTTTTCCGGTTTCAGCACGCCTTCGATGTTGGACCCGAGGAAGCCGGGGATCATCATGGCCCGGCCCATGCAGATCATCTTCACGTAGGGCGCGCCAAGGGCCAACCCCTTGAATATCTGGCTGGGCCTGGCGAAACCGCCCGCGAAGGACATGTCCACCACCTTGCGACCGCCTGCGGCCAGCAGTGCCGCGTATTCGGCGGCCTTGGCGTGCAGCAGGATGGACGGCACGCCCCAGGTTTCCATCATGTCCCACGGACTCATGCCGGTGCCGCCGCCAGCGCCGTCGATGGTCAGCAGGTCCAGTTCGCACTCCGAGGCCAGGCGGATGGACATGGCCAGCGCCTCCATGCCGTAGGCGCCGGTCTTCAGCGAGATGCGGCCAAAGCCCAGCGAGCGCAGGTAGGCCACCTGGGTCATGAAGTTCTCGCGCACCTGCTCGTAGCCGGAAAGGTCGGTGTAGCCCAAGCGGCTGTGCCGGGCGAAGCCCTTCACTGCGCCGGTGCGGTAGCCTTCCTGCACCTCGGGCCGGGTGGGGTCGGGGTCCACCAGGTAGCCGCGCTGCTTCAGGAACTGGGCATACTCCAGGCTCTTCACCTCGATCTCGCCGCCGATGTCCTTGGCGCCCTGGCCCCACTTCAGCTCGATGATCACCTTGTCGCCGTATTTGCCCGCCACGTATTCGGCCACGCCGTTGCGGGTGTCCTCCACGTTCAGCTGCACGATGATGGCGCCGTGCCCGTCGTAGTAGCGCAGGTAGTTGTCGATGCGGCGTTCCAGTTCGGGGGCCCTGGTGATGCGCCCGTTTTCCAGCACCGCCTGACGGTCGATGCCCACCACGTTTTCGCCCACCACGATGGGTACGCCACAGATGGCGCAGCCGGTGGCAAAGGCGTCCCAGTACTTGGCGGCCACGAAGGTGGAGCCGAGGGCGCCGGTCATCAGCGGGTAGCGGCAAGTGGTCTTGTGTTGCGCCCCGAAGGAGGCGGCAAGGGAAACGTCGGTGAACAGGGCATCGCCGGTGGCGGCCTTTTCGCCTGCGCCGCAAGCCCCGTAGTTGTAGCCCTGGATGCGCAGCGAGTTGTACGATACGCCCACATGGGTGGTGTTGCCGCTGCCTGCGGTGACGATGCCGAAGTCGCGCGGGTACAGGGTTTCGCGCCCTTTCATGCACGACAGCCAGGTTTCGCACTTGCCCATGCAGTCGGCGCGGCACAGGGTGCACAGGCCGGATTCCGCCGTGTTGCCGCGGTTGGTGGTGCCAAGGACGTCATTGCTCTTGAGCCACTGGGACATGCTGCCTTCCTCCGGGATGGTCCGTGATTGTCCAGATGATGGAAAACGGGCCATACCGCCCGGCACCGGGCAAGGCAACGCGGGCATGCATGTCTGCACGCATGTGATGCAGGGGGTGTTTCCGGCGGGTGTACGACGGAAGGCGGATGCCCTGACGGCATGCCCATGCAAAGCCCGCGCAAGGGTATGGCAGGTGCGGCGGCATGGGCCGTACCTTGCCTGCACGAGCATGGTGTGGCGGGTGCGGCAGGCGCCGCCGGTGTTTCCGGCATGCGGGCAGCAATGGGCATGGAGGGGTGTTGCAGTGGTGTGCACGCCGGTATGTCCGAGAGCGCGCACGTGAGTGCATGTTTTTCACAATTTCAGCACGCGACATTTTTGTCGCAAAAAAGTGTAAAATATGACAAATTTGTTTCAATAGTTTGATGCGCTGCACAGTCTGGCGCAAGATACGCCGGTTTGCTGGGGAGTCTGCGCCGGTTCTCGTGCGTGGTTGTCTTCTGACGATAATGTGTAAAACTGGAAAAATGAAAAGCCCGGCAGGCGGGCATCCTGAGGAGGGGCGGCATGAAATCGTGGCGCAAGGAATTGTGGTTCAACGTGCCCACCCGGCGGGCGTTCCTCAACATCACCCCGCAAGTGGACGCGGAACTGGCGGCAAGCTCCATCCGCGAGGGGTTGTGTCTGGTCAACGCCATGCACATCACGGCCAGCGTGTTCATCAACGACGACGAAAGCGGACTGCACCACGACTACGAGCAGTGGCTGGAGCGGCTGGCACCGCACGAGCCGGTGCGCCAGTACCGCCACAACGTGGGCGAGGACAACGCCGACGCGCACATGAAGCGCCAGATCATGGGGCGCGAAGTGGTGGTGGCCGTGACCGAGGGCAAGCTGGACCTGGGGCCGTGGGAGCAGGTGTTCTACGGAGAGTTCGACGGGGGGCGGCGCAAGCGGGTGCTGGTGAAGATCATTGGCGAATGACGCGGCAGGACGCTGGAGCAGCGGGGAAGGCTTTGCGCTGGGGGGGGGTGTATCAGGGAAGGGTCAGCCAGTAGTACCCCACCCCCACCAGCGTGATGGACGCGGCGCGCAGGGCTTGGTTGACCACGATCAGTTCCAACGCCAGGGCGGGCTTGAAGTACCCGGCATAGGACGGAAACTGGTGGCGGAAGGCCCGCATGGGCGTGGACAGTACGTTGCCCGCCAACAGGGCCAGCACGATTTCGCGCTCGCTCAGCCCGCCGCCGCCCAGCACGGCCCCGGCGGCGGACACCGCCGCGCCGAATTCAGCCGCCAGGTGCAGCAGCACGATGCCCAGCGCCTCTGGCCGCAGAAAGGACAGGGCGCTCATGTGCCGGGACATCCAGGCCTCTGCCAGGGTGAACCAGCCCGCCTGCTGCATGAAGTACATGGCTGCGTAGGTGGGCACGGTGAAAAAGATCACCTTTGGCATGCGCTTGCGAAAGCGTACCCACGCCGTGCGCAGCCCGGCCCGCCAGCCCTTGGACCCATGCCCGGCCTGCTGCTCGTCAAGGCGGCAGGTAACGCAGCCCTCGGGCAGCGGGGGCAGCAGCACCCGGCCGAAGGCCACCGTCAGCGCGGTGCGCAGAAAGGCGGCCAGCAGGGTCAGCCCCACGTAGACCACGGCGGGAAACCCCAGCACGGGCCAGGTGATGAAGAACAGCGTGGGCAGGTGCACGAAGTAGCTGGGCATGCTGTTGAACAGGTTGGCGAAGCGCAGTTCGCGCCGGGACAGTTCTCCCTTCTCGTAGCTTTCGGCCAGCAGCGAGTTGGACGCCACGGACGAGAAGAACGCCAGCGAAAACGAGGCCCCTGCCACGTCGCGCAGGTGCCCAAGGTGCACCAGTGGCGCTGCCAGACGGGCCACCCCGCGCGTCCAGTTCAGCGATTCTATGCAGTTGGCCACGAACAGCCCGAGGGACATGGACAGCACCAGGCGCAGCAGGGGGCGGCCAAGGCCGTCCCAGAGATGCCATGTGGTCTGCGCGTCGGTCATGCGGGGCTCCGTGCGGATACATGCGCGCCGGGCGGCGCGGGGCGCGTGCTGGTGCCGCGCGGGTGTCGCGGCATCAGGTAGTGGCGGGGCGGGGGGGCGTCAAGCGTGCCCGGGGCCGGTTTCTGTGCGCGGCGCCGGACCGTACGCGCGAAAGCCTTGCGGGGGCAAGCTGGCGTGACGTGGGGACGGATGCGGGGGGCGGATCACACCAGGTTGGACACGTTGTCGAGATAGCTGGAAAGTTCCAGTTGGGTGTCGGTACTGAGGTCCGCGAACTTCAGCCCCAGCTGCATGCGGTTGCCGTCCATGGAAATGCTTTTCACCAGGCTCGAAAGGGTGGTCTGGGCCGCCCCCTCTGCGGCGAAGAAACCGCACTGCAACATCAGCATGTCATCCACGGCGGTTTCGCGGAAGGGGTCTTCGCGCTGCAATTCCAGCGAAACCTTGCAGCCGCCCTCGCTGAGGTCCAGCAGGATGCACTTGTACACGCCATGGCGGCCGTGCACGGCTGCGGGAAGCAGGCAGTTGATCCGGCGGTGCTGGCGCAGGTCCACCTGTTCCATGGAATCGGGGTAGTCCACGAACAGCAGAAAGCCCGGCTTGACGATGTGGTTCAGCACCTGGCTCTTGAACCCGAAGATGGTGCCCCCGGAGATGTAGCGCAGGGTCACCATCTCGCCGTTCAGCAGGCGCGCCCGGATGCCAGGTACCAGCGGCATTTTCAGGATCAGGTACTCGTAGTGCTGCAACCCCACCAGTTCGCTGGACAGGTTTTCCTTGGTGCCCGCCATGTTCAGCAACATGCGCGTGCCAAGGGGCAGGTCGAGGGCCTGGCCGTTGCGGGTACGGGTAACCATTGCGCGCTCCGTGGCCCGTCCGGCGGGGTGTTCGGTGATGGCGGTGTGGGGGGGCATGCGCGCTTCTAGCTGGCTTTACGGAAAAAAAGAATGGGGGCGAGCCCTACCGGGAACGCCCCGCCATCGAAAATTCCGATGCACGCGTGCGGTGTGCGCCCCAGGCCTAATCCGGATACCCCGTGTCGGGCGGCAGCCCGCGCGACGATGCCTGCTTGCGGGCCAGCACGTCGCACCGTTCGTTTTCGGGGTGGCCGGAATGGCCGCGCACCCAGTGAAAGCGCACCTGGTGCAGGTCCAGCAGGGGTTGCAGCCGTTCCCACAGGTCGCGGTTCTTCACCGGCTTCTTGTCGCTGGTCTTCCAGCCGTTGCGGCGCCAGCCCGCCAGCCACTTCTTTTCCACCGCATCGCGCACGTACTGCGAGTCCGTGTACAGGTCCACGCCGCATGGCTCGTTGAGCAGGGCCAGCGCCTCGATGACTGCCAGGATTTCCATGCGGTTGTTGGTGGTAAGGGCAAAGCCCCCCGAAAGCTCGCGTTCGGAGCCGTTGCAGCGCAGTACGGCGGCCCAGCCGCCGGGGCCGGGGTTGCCAAGGCACGAGCCGTCGGTGAAGGCCTGGACGTTCTTCATGGTCATGGAATGGTCCGGTGATGGGGTTGCAGGTGATGCCGAAACGGGCCGGGGTGAAGGCGCACGGGCCGACTGCGTGGCCGGGCCGGATGGGGTTGGTGCCGGTCAGTTCTCGCCCAGGTGGTCCCACAGGTGTTTCAGGGCGCGCACCAGCCCCTCGGCCCACTGGCCGGAAGCCATGGCGGGGCGCAGCCAGTCGTTTTCAAGGGTCTGGGCCAGGGTATCGCCGTAGGCCTTGCGCAGCAGCGGGGGCAGTTCCACGATGACCTGCCCCTTGGCCGGGCACAGTCCCACGAACAGGGTCTGGGCGTCCAGCCGGGGCAGTTCCGGCGTGTCGCGCCGGATGTGGATGAGCAGCTTTACCCCGTGCACTTCGCGGAAGGCGTCCACCAGTTCGCGCAGGGCCTTTTCCTGCGCATCGGCCAGCAGGTCCGCCTCGTCCCACACGGCGGATGCCGCGCGCACGTCGGCCATGCGGCGTTCGGTGTTCGCCCAGAAGGCCCACGCCGTCAATGCGAACACGGCGATGAGCAGCATGGTGCGCAGAAAGAACTGGCCCGGCGTGTCGGCGTTGACCAGCGGCAGGCGCGGCTCGCCTCGTTCGCGCTTGGGAAAGCGGAGGAACATGGATCAGGCTCCTCTGAGCCGGCCCGTCTGGCTACGGGCCCGGCTGCCTGACTGGTGAGCCCGCCTGGCTGACCGGCAAGTCGGGCTGGCAGGGGCGAGCGGATGGACCCGGATCACGCGGTGGCGTTGGTGGCCGCGCGGGCCTCGGCTATCCAGGCGGTGAGCGGCGTTTCCACCAGCGCGCGGATTTCGGCCAGGCGCTCCGGCGTTTCCGCCTCGAAGCGCAACACCAGCACCGGCTGGGTGTTCGAGGCGCGCACCAGGGCCCAGCCGTCTGGCCAGGTGATGCGCGCGCCGTCGATCTCGTTGACCTCGTACAGCGCGCGGAAGTGTTCCTGCGCACGGCGCACCACGGCAAATTTCAGTTCGTCCGGGCAGGGCATGTGCAGTTCGGGCGTGGCGTGCGAGGGCGGCCAGCCGGGCAGCGCCGTCAGCGGCACGTCGGATGCGGACAGGATGCGCAGCAGCAGGGCGGCGGCGTAGATGGCGTCGTCGAAGCCGTACCACCCTTCGTTGAAGAACATGTGTCCGCTCATCTCGCCCGCCAGCGGCGCGTTCACTTCCAGCATGCGGGCCTTCATCACCGAATGGCCGGTGATCCACATGGTGGGCTTGCCGCCGTGGGCCTCGATGTCGCGGAACAGGCGGTGCGAGCACTTCACGTCGCCCATCACCTCGCCCCCCGGCGTACGGGCCAGCAGGTCGCGCGCGAAGAGCGAGAGCAACTCGTCGCCGAACAGCAGGCGGCCTGCCGCGTCCACCGCGCCCAGACGGTCGGCGTCACCGTCAAGGCCAATGCCCAGGTCCGCGCCTTCGCTGGCCACGCGGGCCATCAGGTCGCGCATGTTGGCTTCCACCACCGGGTCGGGGTGGTGGTTGGGAAAGGCGCCGTCCGGGTCGCAGTACTGCTTGATGACGTCCGCGCCCAGGCGGCGCAGCAGTTCGGCGCACAGCTCGCCGCCCGCGCCGTTGCCGCCGTCCACCACCACCTTCAACGGGCCCTGGGCGCGCGGGGCCAGTTGCACCCGCTGCGTCACCGCCTCCATGTAGGCGGGCACGATATCCATGGAACAGCCCACGCCCTTGCCGGAGGCGAAGCGCCCGGCGGCGAAGATTTCGAAGATGCGCCGGATTTCGGTGGTATGGATGGTCGTCTGCCCGGCCCACACCTTGAAGCCGTTGTATTCCGGCGGGTTGTGGCTGGCGGTGATCATGATGCCGCCCTGGCGGTCCAGGTGGCGCACGGCGAAGTACAAGAGGGGGGTGGGCACCATGCCCACGCTGACGACATCGATGCCGCAGGCGATGAGCCCGGCAGTGAGCGCGTCATGGTAGGCGGGGGAGCTGTGGCGGCAGTCGTGGCCCACCACGGCGGCGTTGATGCCGCGTTCCAGCAGGTAGGTGCCGCAGGCGCGCCCCAGGCGCTCCACCCATTCGGCGTCGAAGTCGGCATCGACGATGCCGCGGATGTCATACGCCCGGAATGGGCGGTCGGAAATCGGTTTCATGGCTGCTCCGGCAGATGGGGTAAGGCCGTAAATTGGCGTCATGCCTTGACCGCACACCACATCTGCCCTATTTTTGAGGTATTATGAACTGGGATTGGGAAAAACTGCAAGAAAAACGGCAGCGGCACTCCGGGTGGCGCGGAGGCTCCGGTGGTTCCGGCGGCTCCGGCGACGGGGACGACGGTGGTTCCGGCGGCTCGGGTGGTTCCGGTGGCTCTGGTGGCCCCGGAGGCCCCGGCGGTTGGGACGATCCCTCGGGACCGGACTTCGAGAAGCTCGGCGAAACCTTCCGCAAGTTCCGCGAATACCCCTTCCCTGCGGGGAAGGTGGTGGCGCTCGTGTTCGTCCTTTTATGGGCGGCATCGGGCGTGTACATCGTCGAGCCGGACGAACTGGGGGTTGTGCTGCGCTTTGGCCGCTACGACCGCACCGTGGAATCCGGCCCGCACTATCACCTGCCGTTTCCCGTTGAATCGGTGTACACCCCCAAGGTGACCCAGGTGCAGCGTGCCGAGGTGGGCTTTCGCTCGGTGGCGCAAGGCTCCTCGTTCCAGCAGGGGGGCGGGCGCATCGTGCCCGAGGAAGCTGCCATGCTTACGGGTGACGAAAACATCGTCAACGTGCAGTTCAGCATCCAGTACCAGATCAAGGACCCCGTCCAGTACCTGTTCAACGTCACCAACCCCACGGCGGTGGTGCGCAGCGCGGGCGAGGCCGCCATGCGCGAGGTCATCGGCAACAGCCGTATCGACGCCGCGCTTACCGACGGCAAGCAGCTGATCCAGAACGAGACGCTGACGCTGCTGCAGGATATCCTGGACATCTACCAGGTGGGCGTGCGCGTGCTGGCCGTTCAGATGCAGGACGTGCATCCGCCGAAAGAGGTCATCGACGCCTTCAAGGACGTGGCCAGTGCCCGAGAGGACAAGAGCCGCATCATCAACGAGGCCGAAGCCTACCAGAACGAAATTATCCCCCGCACCAGAGGCCTTGCCGCCGAGGTGATCAACCAGGCCGAGGCGTACCGTCAGGCACGCGTGCGCGAGGCGGAAGGCCAGGCCAGCCGCTTTCTGGCCGTGCTGAAGGAATACAACAAGGCCAAGGACGTGACCCGCAAGCGCCTGTACCTGGAGGCCATGGAAGAGGTGCTTTCCGCGCCCGGCATGGAAAAGATCGTCATTCCCGGCGAGGCGGGGGCGCGCATGCTGCCCTACCTGCCGCTGGACGGGGCACGGCCCCGTGGCGATGCGGGCGCGGCCCGCAAGGGGAGCGAATAGCATGGACCGTCGTACCATAACCGTGCTCATCGCCCTTGCCGCGCTGCTGGTCATGGGCAGCCAGTGCATGTACAGCGTGCACCAGACCCAGAAGGCCATCGTGCTGCAACTGGGCGAACCCGTGGGCGGCGTGGTGGCCCCGGGCCTGCACTTCAAGCTGCCGTTCGTCCAGAACGTGGTGTACTTCGACTCGCGCATCCTGGACTACGATGCCCGCTCGGCAGAGGCCCTGACCAGCGACAAGAAGGCCATCGTGCTGGACAACTACGCCCGCTGGCGCATCACCGACCCGCTGACCTTCTACCGCACCGTGCGCACCATTCCCGGCGCCCAGGCCCGCCTGGACGATACCGTGTATTCGCAGTTGCGCGTCTTTGTGGGGCGCAACACCCTGACCGAGGTGGTTTCGTCCAAGCGCGCCGAGATCATGGGCGCGGTGACGGCCCGCACCTCTGAACTGCTGCGCGAGTACGGCATGGAGATCATCGACGTGCGCATCAAGCGCACCGACCTGCCCACGGAGAACCAGCGCGCCATCTTCGGCCGCATGCGCGCCGAACGCGAGCGCCAGGCCAAGCAGTACCGCTCGGAAGGCCAGGAGGAATCGACCAAGATTCGCTCTACCGCCGACCGCGAGCGTACCGTGCTGATGGCCGAGGCCACCCGCAAGTCCGAGATACTGCGGGGCGAAGGCGATGCCGACGCCGCCCGGATATTCTCCGAGGCGCTTTCGCAGTCGCCGGAGTTCTACGACTTCCAGCGCAGTCTGGATGCCTACCGCAAGGTGTTCCGCGACAACACGCGCATCATTCTCACCCCCACGGATCCGTTCCTGAAACAATTCCAGGGCAGATAGCGTAACATTGTTACACTTCCTGCGTAAGCGCGGTGTAACATGTTACGCACTGTCGACCGGATACCGGAAAGCGCGTTGCGCTATACAGGGTGCTACCCCAAGGAATCATGGGGCCTATTCATTGATGGCACCGTTCTTGTACTGCTCTGGGCCGTAACGACCCGGAACGCGGGCGGCAATGAGCGACGCAACGTTGCCGATGCGGTGCAGCCATTTGGTGGCGAGCGCCTGCATCATGGCATTGACGTGTCGCTCGTTCCGTGCGAGGCAACACTGCAACGACGCGCCGCAATCGTCAGGAATGCGGGGTGCGTACGCACCGGGGGCCGGTTTCCGTCGCGCCGGTCGCGGCCGTGAGGCCGTAATTCTTGAATGGGAGAACACCGTGTCCACCTTTGAAGAAGTCTTTGAACGTATCAAACTGGCCACCAATACGCGTACGCAGGTGGAGCTTGCCGAGGTACTCGACATCCGGCAATCCAGCATTTCCGACGCCAAACGCCGCAATTCGGTGCCCTCCGACTGGTACATGAAGCTGTTCGAGAAGTTCGGCCTGAACCCCGACTGGCTCAAGAAGGCCTCTGGTCCCATGTACCTGCGTACCGAGCAGGGCTACCAGCCCCTGGACGCCCCGGCAGCGGGCATGGTGCTGGAGGATCCGGCCCGCTACGGCGACCCGGATGCCAAGAGCAGCGTGGTTACCGTGCATTCCATGCATTGCGAGGTCACGGACCAGGGCGGTGGCCCATTGAAGGGCATCGGCAAGCTGTCCGTGCCGCAGTCGTATTCCGGCCCCTCCGTGCAGGTGGTGCGCATGGATGCTTCGAGCATGGAGCCGCTGGTGCGCAAGGGTGCCTACGTGGGCATGGATACGGCACAGAAGAATGTGGTCTCTGGCGAACTGTACGGCGTGTACGTTCCTTACGAGGGCGTGGCGCTGAAACGCATCTTCCTTGATGCGGAAAAGGCCCGCTTCGTGCTGCGTTCCGAAAATCCCGCCCACCCCGAACAATACCTGCCCGTGGACAAGCATGCGGAACGCATCGTTGGTCGCGTGGCCTGGGTGCTGCAACGTTTCTGATCGCGTTCGCGCAGCCGCGTGAGACTCGCGGAGCGCGAAACATGATAGGACCACTCCGAAAGGGCCGTGCCGCGAAAGCGGCGCGGCCCCGTTTTTTGTGCCGAAATGGGGGAAAACCGGTAGGGGCAGGGGGTATCACGCACTCGATACCTTGCGCTGAATGTCGAAACGGGGCATAGGCTGTCATAAGTAGGCAAGGCGCGCGCGTTATCGCAGTGCCCGTGCCAAGGCCCCGTCGCAAACCCACCATCGCTGCGGAAAGTGCCCATGACCCAACAGCCGCCTTTTCCGGAATCGTCCCGCCCATCGATCGTCATCGTCGATGACGAGCAGATCGTGGCACTGGACATCCGGCGCACTCTGGAGCGGCTGGGGTATGCCGTGCCTGCCATGGCCGCCGACGGGGAAGAGGCCGTGCGCATGGCGGGCGAACTGCGCCCCGACCTCGTGCTGATGGATATCCGCCTGCGCGGCCCCATGGACGGCATAGAGGCGGCGGGGCGCATCGCCGCGCAATACGGGGTGCCGGTGGTGTTTCTGACGGCCTTTTCCGATGCGGCCACCCTGGAGCGGGCCAAGGCGTGCGGGCCGTTCGGCTTTCTGGTGAAGCCCTTCGAAGAGCGCGAACTGCATTCCACCATCGAGGTGGCCCTGCTGAAACACCGCGCCGTGCGCGACCTGGACGAGGCCCGGCGCACCGCCGAGAACGCCAGCATCGCCAAAAGTGCCTTTCTGGCAGGCATGAGCCACGAGATACGCAATTCGCTCAACGGCATCCTGGGCATGACCGACCTTGCGCTGGAGTCTGCCGAGGACGAGGAACAGCGTGACCACCTGGTCACCGTGCTGGAATCTGCAGAGACGCTGCTGGCCCTGCTCAATGATGTCTTGGATTTTTCACGGCTGGAGGCGCGGCAGATACGCCTTGTGGAACGCCCCTTCGAGCCCGCCTCCGTGGTGCGCAAGGTAATGCGTTCCGTGCAGTCGGAAGCGGCGCGGCGCGGCCTTGCCCTGTCGTGGCGGGTGGCGCCGGAGATTCCCCCCGTGCTGGCGGGCGACCAGGTGCGGCTGACCCAGGTACTGGCCAACCTTGTGGGCAACGCGGTGAAGTTCACCCATGCGGGCGTGGTCTCGGTGGAGGTCGCGCCGGTGCCCTCGCCGCCGAGCCTGTTCGAATCGTTGTTTCCCCCCGGCGAGCCAGGCGGCGCCACGCTGCTGTTCACGGTGCGCGACACCGGCATCGGCATCGCCGAGGACCGGCTGGAATCCATTTTCGAGCTATACACCCAAGCCTCCGACGACACCGGGGCCACCTATGGCGGTTCGGGCCTTGGCCTGTCCATCTGTCGCCAGTTGGTGAGCATGATGGGCGGCAGCATCTGGGCCCGCAGCCTGCCGGGGGTCGGCAGTTCGTTCCATTTCACCTGCCGACTGCGGCCCGCTCCCGCCCCCCAGGCCGAAGTGGAGACGGCATTGCAGGAGCGCGAGCCAACTGCGCCCCGAACCTTCAGTGACGCCAATGCCTCCGCTCCCGGTGCGCCCGGTGGTTCCAGTGCTCCGGTGACGCCCGGCGGGTCCGGTGGCCCTGCATCGGGCGGGACCGATCCGCGCCTTCTGGCGGGCAGGGGGGCGTCCGCCATGCCCGGTGCGTTGGCCCGGCTGCTCGACCCGGCTCCGGCGGCACCGCCTTTGCCGCCCCTGGGGGCACCGCCTGCCCACCCTGCCGCGCGGCCCGCGCCGCAGCACACCCATCAGACCGTACCCCAATCCGACGAACCGGCGGGCCGTTCGCTGCACGTGCTGGTGGCCGACGACAGCGAGGTGGCCCGCACCATCGCCGCGCGCCTGCTGCAACGGCGCGGACATACCTGCGCCACGGCTCAGGATGGCGTGGAAGCCCTGACCCGGCTTGCGGCGGAACGCTTCGACCTGGTGCTGCTGAACATGGAGATGCCGCGCATGAACGGTTTCGAGACGCTGCGCCGCATCCGCAATTCCATGCATCCCGGCGTCAGTCCGGCCCTGCCCGTGGTGGCCATGACGGCGCATGCCCTGGCGGGCGACCGCGACCGCATGCTGGCCGCAGGCATGGACGGCTACGTGGCCAAGCCCATCCAGCCCGTGGCCTTTCACGAGGAGATCGAGCGGGTGGCGCGTCTGGCCGGGCTGGTGCGACACGGTTGAGCCAGCGCCTGTTTCGCCGCGCCCTCGCCCCGTGTCCTCCGGGTCCGGAGGTCCTCATGCCTCCCACCCGTTCCGTATTCCCCCCCCTCCCGCTCCTGGCAGCACCCCTGTCGGACTGCCGCCCCAACGGGTTTTTCGCTGCGCCGGGCCTGTTGCAGGCAGTCGGCATGTGCGAATGCGCACGGTTTTGCCCTTCGGAATTAGGTTTTGACGCTGTGTGCGAAAAGGAACACTATGCGGCATCATCATGCACGCATCGGACGACCACGCGGCACAGCCCGTCCCATCCGAGGGGGATGACGCCTCCCCTGCGCCGGACGCGCCCCGTTTCGCATCGGCACCCGCCGGGGATGGCTTTCCCGGTGGGCTGACGGTAGCGGGCCGGGTGATGCGCCTGCCGCGTCGCCTGCCCTTGCCGGTGGGCGCGCTGCTGGCCCAGATCGCCGATGTCCCCGGCGGCCCCCCCACCATCCCGAAGAAGTCACCCGATCCGACAGCCTCGTCCGGCTCATCCGGCCCGTCCGGCGCATCTGGTGCATCCGGCATGTCTGGCCACCAGACGCCGCATGAGGCCACGAGCATGGGGGGCTTCAGCTATGCGGCCTCGGTCATCCTGCCCCAGACCGGCTGGTCCGCAAGGGAATTCCTGCCGCGCCTGGTGGGCGAGCTTTCCTCTCCCGGCAACCTTTCCGTGCTCGAACGCGAGATGCACCGCCAGGCGGCTGGTGCGCCCACGCCGTATTCCCTATCCTTGCGCGGCGAAACCGGCACCCCGGTGGAACTGCTGGTCACCCCGCGCCCCCTGCGCGGCGTTGCGTTCGGTGCATCGGCGGGTTCCGGTGCAGCGGGAGGTTCCGAGCCAGGGGGCGAAGGCACGGTGCTGTGCGCCACCCTGACCGCAACCCCCCTGCCCAACCTGTCCAGCGAGGGGCCTGCCCCGGCCTGGAGCGAACGAACCCGGCTGCTCAACCTGCTGGATCGGCTGCCCGCCTACGTGGTGCTGCTGGGGCCGGACTATTCCATCCGCTATGAGAACCGGGGTTTCCGCCAGTTGTTCGGCCCCGGCGTGGGCCGTCCCTGCTACGAGGTGATCCGGGGCCAGAACCGCCCCTGCGCACTGTGCCCGCCCTTCGATGTCTTCGATTCGCGCACCTTGTGCGTGTGCGAGTGGGCCTGCCCGGAGCGCCGGTCCGCCTTCCGCATCTATTCCTACCCCTTCGAGGACGTGGACGGTTCGCCCCTGGTGCTCAAGCTGGGCATCGACATCACCTCCGGGGTGCGCGCGCAGGAGGCCCTGTCCATCAGCGAGGAGCGGTACCGGTCCATTACCGACAACCTTACCCTGGGTATCGCCGTGCTGGACAGGGCGCTGGGCATCACCGCGTCCAATCCGCGCCTGCGTGAATGGTTCGGCGAAACGGCGGCGCCCGGCGGGCTGCTGTGCCGCATGCTGACCGAGCACTGCGGCGAGGACAACAGTCGCTGTCCCGGCTGTGCCTGCCTGGCCACCTTCCGCGACGGACGGACCCATGAATGGCGGCTGGAGACCACGGCCCACACCGGCGGGCGCCGGTCGTACCGCCTGACCTCGTGCCCCATCCTGGCGGGCGACGGGGGGGTGGATTCGGTCATCGTCATGCTGGAGGACGAAACCGACCGCCTGCGCGTGGAAGAACGGTTGCAGCGCGCCCGCAAGCTGGAAGCCATGGGCACCCTGGCCACGGGCATCGCGCACGAGATCAACCAGCCCCTGTCGGCCCTGCAATTGTATGCGGGCAGCCTGGAGATGCTGGCCGAAAAGGACCGGGCGCCGGACCGCGAAACCCTGCTGGCCCGCCTTTCGCTGATCCTTGGCGAGGCGACGCGCATCCGCGACATCATCGACCATATGCGGGCACTGGTGGCCCACGGCGATGCGGCCCTTTCGCCCACCCAGGTCGAGGCGGCGGTGGACCGGGCGCTGGGGCTGGTGGGAGCGCAACTGCGCGCCCACCAGGTAACCGTGGAACGCGTGCTGCCCCCGGATCTGCCCACCGTGCGCGCCAACCCCGTGCAACTGGAGCAGGTGGTCATCAACCTGGTGGTCAACGCCATGCACGCGCTGGACGCAAGGGAACCGGCGGACGGGCAGGACCGGCGCATCCGCATCGAGGCCGCGTACCGGCCCGTGCGGCGTGGCGGCGCCGATCCGTCCGATCGAACAGACAGGCCGGACCGAACAGACCGGCCGGATTCCGGTGACGGGCAGGGGGCACACCCGCCGGACGGCGAGGCCCCGGCGGGGCGCGTGCTGCTGACCGTGGCGGACAACGGGCCGGGATTGCAGGGGCTGGAGGACCGGGTATTCGACCCCTTCTTCACCACCAAGGACCCGCACAAGGGGCTGGGCCTTGGCCTCGCCATCGTGCACAGCTTCGTGGAATCTTGGGGCGGGGAGATTTCCGTGTCCGGCGGCGAGCCGCCCATGACCGGTGCCGCGTTCACCCTGGCCCTGCGCCAGGCCACGCCATCGGAACCCCCTGCCGAGAAGTAGGGGTGCCCACAGGGGCGACTCGTGCCCCCGGTCAGCGAAGGGAACCCGGACGATATGCCGGACGATATGCCGGGTGATATGCCGGTTGAAATGTAGGGTGAAATGCCGGACGAAAGGGCGGACGCAACACCGGAAGGACAGCGACAGACCGACTGACAGGGGGGGATGGCCCCCGCGCCACGGCGAACGCGCCGGGGGCGGCATGCCGCACAAGGGATGCCACCCAGACGCCCATCACGATGCCTAAAGGACATCCACATGCGCATACTCATCGTTGACGACAACCTGCCCAGCCTCCAGAGCCTCAGCCTCGTCCTGCACGACCTGGGGTACGAACCGACCCCCTTCGAGGACCCCGTGGCCGCGCTGGCAGAGGCCCGCACCACCTGGTTTCCCCTGATCATCACCGATATCCGCATGCCCGGCATGGACGGCCTGACGCTGCTTTCGCATCTGAAGGAAGACCCCTCCACTGCCGAGGCCGACGTGGTGCTGATCACCGGGCACGGCGACATGGAAACCGCCGTCGAGGCATTGCGGCGCGGAGCCTACGACTACCTGAACAAACCCATCAACGCCCGCGAACTGGCGGCGGTGGTGGAGCGTTGCGCCGAGCACCAGGCGCTGATCATGGAAAACCGCGAACTGCGCGAGCACCTCGACGAGGCCGTGGAGCAGCGGGCCGACGCCCTGCGCCGTGAACTGGAATCGGCCCGCACCCGGCTGCGCCAGGTGGCCGGGATCGGCGAGGTGGTGGCGGCTTCGCCCGCCATGTCGGCGTTGCTGGACGAGACGCGGGTGTTCCATGCCGAGCCGTCCGTGCCCGTGCTCATCGAGGGCGAAACGGGCACCGGCAAGGAAGTGGTGGCCCGGCTCATCCATTACGGGGAATCGGGCAACGATACCCCGTTCATCGCCCTGAACTGCGCGGCCATCCCGCACGAACTGTTCGAGGCGGAACTGTTCGGGCACGAGGCGGGGGCCTATACCGGCAGCCGCGCGGGGGGCGCCCCCGGCAAGCTGGAACTGGCGGGCGGGGGCACCCTGTTTCTGGACGAAGTGGCGGAAATGCCCCTTTCCCTGCAGCCCAAGCTGCTGCGGGTGCTGGAAGAGCGCTGCTTCTACCGCCTGGGCGGGGTGAAGCGCCGTGAATTCAAGGCCAGGGTGGTCTGCGCGGGCAACCGCGATCTTTCGGCCATGGTAGAGGCCGGGCAGTTCCGGCGCGACCTGTATCACCGGCTGCGGGTGGGGCACCTGCGCATTCCGCCCCTGCGCGAACGGCCAGAGGACATCCCCGTGCTGGCCGGGCTGTTCCTGCAACGCGAGGCCGTGCGCAAGAAGAAGCGTTTCACCGCGCTTTCGCCCGACGCCCTGCGCCTGCTGGGCCGTCACCCGTGGACGGGCAACGTGCGCGAACTGGAAAATTCCGTGGAGCGTGCCGTGCTGCTGCACGATGGTCCCGCCCTCACCGCCCGGCACCTGGGCTTTCTGGACGACCACGGCCCGACCGAGGTGCCTTCTCCCGCGCCCGGTGCCAACGCCACCCCCGGGGTATGGCGGCTGGACCCGGACAACCTGACGCTCCCCGAGGCCCCCTTTGACGTGGAAGCGCTGGTGGACGGCCTGGTGCGCAAGGCGGTGGAACGGTTCGGCGGGAACAAGAGCCGGGCGGCGGCGCATTTGGGCATTTCGCGGTTTGCCCTGCACCGACGGCTGGCCAAGTAGCCGGGCCGGTTGTGTTGGGGTGCGGGTATTCCCTACCTGTATGATGGGTGCAGCATGCAAATGTGCGGGATCGCCCTACCGTGCGGAATCGCACGTGCGATTCCGCACGGTAGGGCGCGCCATCATGGTCGCCATATTGGGATTATTTTTTTGAAGCACTCCATAGGGGTGTTTTTATTGAAGAATAATTCCGGCTAGTGGTTGCTCACATTGTGGCACGCGGCTTGCTAAGTAGAGAGGCGACTGCGGGACACAAGCCATACCGGCGGTCCCCCCCGACCCCCGTAGTCGACACTGGCTCTGATGTACCGGACCTCGGCGGATATCCCCCCCCCATCTGCCAAGGTCCCGGAGTGTTACTTCAGATCCCCCCTTTCGGAAGCCTTCTGTACGGACACCCCCCCCGTCCCGCAGAAGGCTTTCGACTTTTGCGCACTCGGGCGGCGTCCATTCCGTCTGGTGTTCCTCCCCGCCTCTTGCATCATGTGCGCGGCGGATGTAGCATCCGGCCCGAATCCTCAGGGCGGGGTGAAAGTCCCCACCGGCGGTATTCCGCGCGGCACGCCGCGCCGGAGAGCCCGCGAGCGCCCGCTCCGTCGTGGAGCGGGGTCAGCAGACCCGGTGAGATGCCGGGGCCGACGGTAACAGTCCGGATGAAAGAGGACGCGGCGCAACGCCAGCCAACCCCGTGGGCCTCCCGCGTGCGGTTATGGCGTGGTGTTGCGCGTGACGGCATGGCCGCCGCTGCGGCGTGCCGGTGCGTGGCCTTCCGGCGGGCGCGACTGCGACGCGTGCCCCGGAGTCCGCCCGGCATGTTGTCTGTGGGCTGTTCCGCCGCGCCGCGTTTCCACACGCCCTGATTCTGGACCTCCAGCCAAGGAGATGCGCCATGAATCAGCCGTCCCCCACTCCCGTTCAGGCCGGAACCACCGGCCCCCCCCTGCATCATGTCACGCCCGTGCCACAGGCCGGGACTGCTCCGCAGCCGTGCCTGGCCCCCCTGGCAACAGTCGAGCAGGCCCTGGATGCCCTGCGCGCGGGACGCGGCATTCTTGTCGTGGATGACGAGGACCGCGAAAACGAAGGTGACATGATCTTTGCCGCGCAAACCCTGACCGAAGCACAAATGGCCCTGCTGATCCGCGAGGGAAGCGGCATCGTCTGCCTGTGCCTTACCGATGCCCATGCCGACGCGCTGGACCTGCCGCCCATGGTGGCGTGCAACACCAGCCGCGCCGGTACGGCCTTCACCGTGACCATCGAGGCGGCGGAGGGCGTCACCACCGGTGTTTCCGCCGCCGACAGGGTGGCCACGGTGAAGGCGGCGGCAGCGCCCGGCGCACGGCCGGAACACCTGCACCGCCCCGGCCATGTCTTTCCGTTGCGGGCCCGCCCCGGCGGCGTGCTGGAACGGCGCGGCCACACCGAGGCCACCGTGGACCTGATGCGCCTTGCGGGCCTTTCGCCGTGCGGGGTGCTGTGCGAACTGACCAACCCCGACGGCACCATGGCCCGACTGCCGGACGTGCGGGCCTTTGGCGCGCGGCAGGACATGCCCGTGCTTACCGTGCAGGCCCTTGCCCGGTGGCGCGCCCTCCACGATGCCGACGGAACGGTCCGTGGCGTGCACGACGGCGGGGCCATCCGCAAGGGGGCAGGCATGGTGTAACGGTACGGCGCGCTCCGGTTCCACGTCCTTCTCCCGCTCCATCGGGCCATGGCGACTGCGATGCCAGCCCCGGCCTGCGGAAAGCGAAGACGATCCGGCTGCCGAAATCCGGTCCGCCCGGCGACTGCGACGCCGGGCGGAAAGGCACGGTGGCGGAAATGGCCGGAGCGCCGCGTGACGGACAGAATGATCCGACGGCGCGGCGGGAACATCCCGTCGCGCCGTCATCGTTGCTGTCGTGCCCGTTTCAGACCCTGCCGCTGCCGGGGGGATCGCCCTTGCGAGCATTGCCGGTACCTCCGGTACCGCCGCCATCGGCCCCATTGGCCCCATTGGTCCCATTGGCCTCGGACACGTCATCGGCGGCGGATGTGCCGCCGTCCACGGCTGCGTGCAGCAGCTCGGGCAGGGTAGGGCCATGCGTTTCGTCTGCTGCCGCATCTTCATCCGCGCCGTTTCCGGCACCGCCCCATGCCGCAGCGGGCGCGTTCTCCGGCGTTTCCGGCGCGCCTGGCGGGGCCGCATCGAACCAGTCGGGCAGGGTGGTGTCGTGGTAGGCGCGCAGAGTGGTGTTGGCCGGACTGGCGGCCATGTCCCCGGCCAGCCGGGCCAGGGTGTCGTTGATGAATTCGAAGGCCGTGGCCACCCGTTCCTCGCCCTCGCCCCGGGTGCGACCGGCCAGGGCCAGCAGCACGTCGGCGATGCGCAGTTCGTCGGGCGGCATGCCCAGCACCCAGGCCGGGGCATCGTCGCACACCCGCACCACCATGCCCTCGCGGGCCAGGCGGTCCAGCACGTCGTCCAGCACATGGTCCGGGGCGTCCAGCAGGGCGGCCATGCGGTGGCCGGGCACCGCGCCCGTGCCGCGCACGAAGGCGCGGGTAAGCAGCAGCATGGCCAGCACGGCCAGCCGGTCGCGTTCAAGGCGGCTTACCCTTCCGGCGCGCAGGTGCTTTTCGAAGGTGGGCGCGTTCTGCACCGCGTGGCATACCTCCACCCCGAACAGCACCACCGCCCACGAAACATACAGCCACATCAGGAACAGCGGCACCTGCGCGAAGCTGCCGTAGATCAGCCCGTAGCTGGCGAAGCGGGCCTGCCAGGCCATGTAGGCGTATTCCGCGCCCTGCCAGGCCATGGCCGCCAGCAATGCCCCGGCCATGGCCGCGCGCGGGCGCACCCTGGTGTTGGGAATGTACGAGTACAGGAACAGCAGCACCACGAAGACCATGAACAGCGGCACCAGCTTGAGCAGCAGCAGATAGGCGGCACCCACCGGGGCCACCTCCAGCAACCTGCCCAGCACCCTGCCGCTGCGCAGGCTGGCGCCCAGGGTAACGGCGGTACCCATCAGCAGGGGGCAGACCAGCATCACCGAAAAGAAATCGGTGAACTTGCGCCACGGGCTGCGTCCCTGCCGCACTTTCCAGATGGCGTTGAACGAGCGCTCGATGTTGGCCATGAGCATGCCCGCCGTCACCAGCAGAAAGGCCGCGCTCACCGCGCCCATGCGGCCCGCGCTGGTGCGCTCCACGTATTCCAGGATGCGCGCCACCGTGTCCGGGTTGCCCGCCGCAAGGCGCAACAGCAGCATCTGGGTGACCTCTGCGTTGTGCACCCCAAGGCCCTTGGTGATGGAGAACACCACGGCCAGAAAGGGCACCATGGACAGCACGAAGGTCATGGTCAGGGCGGATGCGCGCAGCAGGCACTGGTCGTCCACGAAGCCCAGCGCCGCCAGAAAGGCGCGCCGCAACAGCCAGATCAGGCCGCGCCGGGCGGGCGGGCCGGTTTCGGCGCGTTCAAGCCAGACGTCGCTGGTCACGTAGCGGCGCACGCGCCGGGCGCGGTCGCGCAGGGTGGTTCCGTGCATCCGGCCTCCGTGGGATTTGCGGGGCGGGTGGAAAGGCAGTGCGGACGGGGGCGCGGCAGCCCCTTGCCATGGACCGGGTCTGTTCGTACCATGCGTCCCATGCAAGCGTACCAGACCGGGACCGATGCAGGCAATCACATGCCGCTAGCGCAGGGCGTGCGTCACGCACCCCAGGCATCCCAGACCCCCCAATCGCCCCAGGCCCACCAAGCCCTGCAAGCATCAGATACGCCGGGCGGCACGGGCGGGTGGGCTGGCCGTGCCGCCTTGTGGCGCGCGCTGGCGTCCGCCGCGCTGTGCGCCCTGCTGCTTGCGGGGTGTAGCGGTACCCGGCAGGCGGCCGCGCCGGAAAGCGTGGTCACGCCTCCGGCCCCCGGCGAGGTGCGGGTGGAATCCGCGCAGCCCACCCCAGAAGCCCCCCCCGCCTCCGGCAGGCCCGCCCCCTGCTGGAATCCCCTGCTGGGCCGCCTGGCTGCCGACGGCGTGTCCGGCGGGCGCATTGACGCGCTGTTCGTCCAACTGGGCGATGCGGTCTCGCCAGACCCCATGGGCCGCAAGGTCAAGGAACTGTACACCACCAAGTTCCTGCGACCGGAGCCGCAACCCGTGCCGCCCGGCCAGAAGCCCAAACCCGTGCGCCCGCCCATGTACCCCGGCGTGGTCACCGACGAGAACGCGGCCAGGTGCCGCGCCTTCCTGGCGGAAAACGCCCGCTGGTTCTCGCTGGCGGAATCGCGTTACGGCGTGCCGCGCGAGGTGGCCGTATCGCTGCTGTTCGTCGAAACGCGCCTGGGCACGGCCCTGGGCAAGGGCAACGCCTTCCGCAACCTGGCCGCCATGGCCGCCGCAGACACCCCGGACATGGTGTCCGGCTACATCGCCGCGCTGCCCGGTGCGGGCGACAACCTGGACTGGATTTCGCAGCGCATGCGCCAGAAGTCGGACTGGGCCTACCAGGAACTGAAGGCCCTCATCCGCCATGCCGACGCGCTGGGGCAAGACCCGCTGACCATGCCCGGCTCCATCTACGGGGCCGTGGGCATCTGCCAGTTCATGCCTACCAATATCCCGGCCTACGGCGTGGACGGCGACGGTGATGGCCGTGTGGACCTGTTCGCGGTGGGCGATGCGGTGTTCAGCCTGTCCAGTTACCTCAACAGGCACGGCTGGCAACCGGGCATGCGGCGCGACGCGCGGTACAACGTGCTGAAGCGCTACAACAACAGCGCGGCCTACGCCAATACCATCCTGGCCCTGGCGGAAAAGGTGGCGGGCCAGCCCGCGAAGCCCGGCCAGCCCGCGAAGCCCGGCCAGGCTGGCAAGGCCGCGACTGCACAACCCAAGGCACAGGCCACACCCGCACAGCCCGCCAAGGCGTCAGCCACCGCTTCGGTCGTGCAGTAGCCTGCCAGGCGGCGCTGTCCGCCCTCGTTTTCGCCGTTCTTTCCCGGCGCATTGCCGCTGTCCGGCGCCGTGGCGCGGCCAGCGGTCGATCTTGCGTCTTCTCCCGCGCGGTTCCGTTTTCGGTCGCGCGGGTGGCGTTTCCGGCATGCAGCATCACCCGCGTGGAACTTGCGCAGGCCCGGCATTGTCGTTTCCTTCGGTGCACTACACATCCGCCAGCGGCAGAGTAATAATGGTGGGGCGATGTTCCTGGAGGTAGCTTCTGCCATCGCCGCCCCCAAGGAGGCCCGATGTCCGTCGACCCAAGCCCCCAATCTCCGCAATCCGGGCCGTCGCCGTCACCTGCGCCCGTGGCACCCGACGAACCGCCGGGTTCCGCGCCCGCTGTGCCCGCTAGGCTCGATGACACCATGTCCGGCGCCTTTCCTTCCGCCCCCTCCGTTCTCTTTGCACCCCTCACGTCGGTGCGCGGCATGCTGTTCGCCCTTATGCTGCCCCTGGCTGCGTTGGTGCTGCAATGGGTGTTGTGGGACTACATCCGGCCCTATGTGTGGTTTCTGTTCTATCCCGCCGTATTCTTCGCCTCGTGGGCTGGCGGGCTGGCAGGCGGCATTGTCGCCACCTTGTTATCGGCACTGCTGGTGCTGTTCTTCTTCATTCCTCCCATCCTGTCCTTCATGGTGGCGGAACCGGTGGGCGTGGTCTCCGTGGCCATGTTCCTGGGCATGGGGCTGCTGTTCAGCCTGGGGAACCAGCGGCTGCACGACGCCGTCCGCCGGGCCACCCAGGCGCTGGAGCGGCAGCAGGCCGAGCGTGCCGAGGCGGACGAGACCGGCGCGCGGCTGCGCGCGGCCAATGCGGAACTTGCCGCCCGGTGTGCGCGTGCCGATGAGCAGGACGCCCTGAAGACCCGCTTTTTCGCCAACATCAGCCACGAGTTGCGCACCCCGCTCACCCTGCTGCTGGGCCCGCTGGAACAACTGCTGGCCGAAACGGAGGAGGGCGATGCGCGCCGCCACGCGCTGGGCACCATGTTGCGCAACGCGCAGCTGCTGCACCAGCATGTGGACGACATGCTGGACCTTTCGCGGGTGGACGCCGGGGCCATGCAGTTGCGGTATGCAGAGGCGGACCTGTCCGCGCTGACCCGCATCATCTGCGCCTATTTCGACACGTTGGCCGCACAGCGCGGCATGCGCTACGGGGTGCAGGCGCCCCTGCGTCTCGACGCGCAGGTGGATGCGGACAAGTACCGCCGCATCCTGCTCAACCTGCTGTCCAACGCCTTCAAGTTCACGCCGGACGGAGGCAGTGTTTCCGTGACGTTGGAACGTCAGGGTGGCGAGGCGCTGCTTTCGGTGAGCGACGACGGGCCCGGCGTGCCCGCGCACCTGCGCGGTGCGGTGTTCGAACGCTATCGCCAGAGCGGCGAAGGTGCACGGGGGCTGCACGGCGGCAGCGGTCTTGGCCTGGCCATCGTCAAGGAATTCGCAGAATTGCACGGCGGCTTCGCCAGCGCGGAGCAAGGGGCCGAGGGCGGGGCGCTGTTCCTGGTGCAGCTGCCCCTGGCCGCCCCCCCCGGCGTGGAGGTGGCCGCGGCGGAACCCCTTGCCGGACCGGGCAGCCATGCGGACGGCCATGGCTGGCTGGCCTCCGGTCCCTTGCCGCAACAGGCCACGGCACAGGACAGGGACGGCGGGCTGGTGCTGGTGGTGGAAGACAACCGCGACATGATCGCCTACATCGTGGACATCCTGCGGCCGCATCACAAGGTGGCCGTTGCCTTCGACGGCGAAGAGGGGCTGCGCAAGGCGCTGGACCTGCGGCCAGACCTCATCGTGTGCGACGTGATGATGCCCCGCGTGGACGGTCAGCGCATGGTGGAACAGCTGCGCCGCTACCCCGGCATGGCCGACGTGCCGGTGCTGATGCTGACCGCCAAGGCCGACGACGACCTGCGCGTGCACCTGCTGCACGGCGCGGTGCAGGGGTACATCCAGAAGCCCTTCACGGCGGCGGGGCTGCTGGCCAGCGTGCACGCGGAACTGCGCGACAGGGCACGGCACAAGGCAGAACTTGACGAAAGCGAAACGCGCTTTCGCGCCACCTTCGAGCAGGCGGCCATGGGCCTTGCCCTGGTGGCCCCGGACGGAAGCTGGCTGCGCGTCAACGGCAAGCTGTGCGCCATCGTGGGCTACTCGCCAGAGGAACTGGCGGGACTGCGCTTTCAGGACATCACCCACCCCGAACACCTCGACAGCGACCTTATCCAGATGCGCCGGGTACTGGCCGGAACCATCGACAGCTACAGCCTGGAAAAGCGGTACCTGCGCAAGGGCGGCGAACCGGTTTGGGTGAACCTGACCGTGGCCCTGGTGCGCAAGCCGGACGGCACGCCCGACTACTTCATATCCGTGGTGGAGGACATCCAGCAGCGCAAGACCTTTGAACGGCGTCTTGCCGAAAGCGAGGAACGCTTCCGGCAGGTGGTGGAGCACGCCCCGGAAGCCATCTTTCTGCAGAAGGAAGGCAGGTTCGCCTACGCCAACCCGGCGGCGCGAGCGCTGTTCGGGGTCGATGACCCCAAGGAGATCATGGGGAGGGGCGTGCTGGATTTCATCCACCCTGACGACCGCGAGGTGGTGACCCAGCGCATCCGCGCGTTGAACGAGAAACTCCGCGCGGTGGGCCAGGGGCATGTACGCATCCTGCGCCGGGATGGCACTGTCGTGGAAGCGGAAACGTCGGCCGTGCCCTTTCGGCAGGGGCTGCGCGATGGCGCTTTGGTCTTCGCGCGCGACATCAGTGAGCAACTGCGGGCGGAACGCGAGATACGCGACCTCGCGCGCTTTCCCGGCGAAAACCCCAACCCGGTCATGCGGGTTGGCCAGGATATGGTGCTGCTGCACGCCAATAGGTCCAGCGGCGTCTTCCTCGACTGTTTCGGTGCGCGGCTGGGCAGCCCCTTCCCCGCGCCGTTCGCCCAGGTGGTGGCCGAGGCCCTGCGCACCTGGACCGTGCAGAGCTTCGAGGCCGAATGCTGCGACCGCATCTACGCCATGACCGTGAACCCCATCGCCGATGGTGGCTACGCCAACATCTACGGCATGGACATCACCGAACGGAAGAACGCCGAGCGTGAACTGATCAACGCGCGCGAGACGGCGGAAACCGCCACCAGGGCCAAGAGCGCCTTTCTGGCCAACATGAGCCACGAACTGCGTACCCCCATGAATGGCGTGCTGGGCATGCTGCAACTGCTGGACGCCACCCCTCTGGACCCGGAGCAGCGCGGCTACGTGCAGGTGGCCCACGCGGCGGGCAGCAACCTGACGCGCCTTCTGGGCGACCTGCTGGATCTGGCCAGGGTGGAGTCGGGGCGGCTTACCATCCACGAGGAGCCGTTCGATTTCGCCGGGCTGGCGCAAGAAGTGCTGGCCGTGCTGCGGCCCGAGGCAGACCGCAAGGACATCGTGCTGGAGGCGGCGGTGGACGGCGTGCCGCAGGCCCTGCTGGGCGATCCGCTGCGCATCCGCCAGATGCTGCTGAACATCGTGGGTAATGCGGTGAAATTCACCGACCAGGGAAACGTGCGGTTGCTGGCCCGGTTCAAACCGCCAGCCGCAGGCCCGTCAGGCCCGTCAGGCCCGTCAGGATCGTCGAAATCGGCGGGGCCAGGCGAGCGAGGCGGGCGGGGCACGCTGTGCATCGACGTGGAGGACACCGGCATCGGCATCCCCGGCGGCATGCTGGACACCATCTTCGAGCCGTTCACCCAGGTGGAGGACGCCGTGACGCGCAGGCACGGCGGGGCCGGTCTGGGGCTGTCCATCGTGCGGCGCATGGTGGACCTGATGGAGGGCGAGGTTTCCATGGCGAGTGTGGAGGGGCGCGGCACCACCGTTGCGTTGCGCCTGCCCGTGGCCGAGACGGACCGGGTGCCCGAGATGGAGCAGCCGCGCAACGGGCTGTCCGATGTGTCCGTGCATCAGGGTCGCCTGCTGCTGGCGGAAGACGACCACGTGAACCGACTGACGGTGCTCTGGATGCTGGAGAAGCTGGGCTACGAGGCCGAAGCCGTGGGCGATGGCGCGGCGGCGCTGAAGGCGTTGCGGGAAGGGCGCTTCGACGCGGTGCTCATGGACGTGCAGATGCCGGTCATGGATGGCTTGCAGGCCACGGCGGCCATCCGCAACGCCACGGACCTGCCGGGCGGGCCGAAGGTTCCGGTCATTGCCCTGACCGCCTATGCCATGGAGGGGGATCGCGAACGCCTGCTGGCGGCGGGCATGGACGACTACATCGAAAAGCCGGTGGACGTGCAGGCATTGCGCCGGGTGCTGTCCAGGTTCGTGGGCGTGTTTACGGAGCCCACGGAGCCCCACGACAGGCCCCACGACATGCCCCACGACAGGCCCCACGACAGGCCCAATGACGCGCGCAACGGCCCGCCCGATGCGCCCGAGGGGACAGACGCGCCGGGCAAGCCGTGAATACGGCCACCAGCATCGTCCGAACCGGTGCAAAGGAGTTGGTGCGGCGCCTGCGTCCGGCCTACATGGCCCGGCGCAGGCGCCGTTCCACATGGCGCGCCGCCAGCGAACAGGAAAAGGTCAGCACCAGATACAGGGCCGCCACCGTGAGCCAGATTTCGAAGGTCAGGTAGGTGGCTGCCATCAGCTCCATGCCCTGAAAGGTCAGCTCGCGGATGGAGATCACCGACAGGATGGCCGAATCCTTGATGGTGGAGATGAATTGCCCGGCCAGTGGCGGCACGATGAGCCGGAAGGCCTGCGGCAGGATGACGTGGCGCAGTTGCTGCCGCCGGGTCAGCCCCGTGGAGGCCGATGCCTCCCACTGGCCGCGTCCCACGCCTTCCAGCCCGGCGCGGACGATTTCGGTGATGTAGGCGCCCTCGTACAACCCAAGGACGATGACCCCGGAAAGGAACACCGGCAATTGGCCGGGTGGTGCCAGCAGCAGGGCGGACGCCCGCGCCAGCCAGCCCCATGCGTCCGGGTGCGCAAGGGAGGGCAGCAGGGCCGTGGCGGCGTTTGCCACGGGGGTGAACAGCCCGGCCAGAAGCGGGGCGAATTGCGAACTGACGAAGAAGTGGAAGATGAACACCAGCACCAGCGGCGGCAGGTTGCGCACCCCTTCCACGTAGGTGCGTGCCACCATGCGCCGGAACAGGCGCGGGCTGGCCCGCAGCAGCCCCATGCCCGTGCCGATGCACAGGGCCAGCAGAGTGGACCACAACCCCAGGCGCAGCGTGACCAGCAGCCCCTGGGTCAGCGTGCCCGGTACCCAGCCTCCTGCCGCCCCCTGCTGCGTGTCGTGACGCAGCAGGAACTGCCACACCACCCCCCAGTTCCAGTGATAGTCCAGGCGGTCGGCCGCGTTCCAGAACAGCCATGCCCCGGCGCCCAGCAGCAGGGCCAGCAGGGCCGCGTCCAGCCTTCGGGCCGCCGGGGGGGCCAGAAAGTCCTCCACTGCGGTTGGCGCTTCGAGCGCGGGACCACGCCGCGCGCCATCGTCCTCGCGCCCCCGGTGAGGCGGGTGGGGAGGGAGGGGTGCGCGCGGCGGAAAGGCCGGAACGTTGTGCTCCGGCGGCAGGGCGGGAAACGGGCGAGGCAGCATGGCACTCCGGATCGGCGCAGGTGGCGGGATGCTGTGGGAGAAAACCCGCACGGCGCGCCGGGCCTCATGCGCAGGCCCGGTGCGTCGCGTGGCGGAGGCGGCAGGCTATTTCAGCTGCGTTTCCCATTCGTTGGTTTCGAACCAGTAGTGCTTGCGCTCCTTCAGCCAGCCCTCGGCATCCATCAGGCGGATCCAGTTGTCGAACACGTTCAGGGTGTCCACGTCGCCCTTGCGCACGGCAAAGGCCACCGGCTCGCTGGTGAAGGTGCCGGGCACGGGCAGGAACAGCTTGTCCGGGTTCTTCAGCACCTCGAATGCGGGCAGCGGCGCGCTGGAAACCATGGCATGGGCACGGCCGGACAACACTTCCTGGATGGCCGGGGCCTCGTCGTCGAACAGGCGCAGGGTGGCCCTTGGCAGGCGCTTTTTGGCTGCCGCCGCCGCAGTGCTGCCGGTGCGCGCGGCTATGGTCACCTCGGGCTTGTCGAAGTCGTCCAGGGAGGTGAACCCCTTGGCGGTGGCGCGGTTGGCCATCAGGGCCATGCCGGCGTAATCGTAGGGAATGGTGAAGTTGACCTTCAGGTTCCGGTCAGGCTTCACGCTCATGCCGCCGATGATCACGTCGAACTTGCCGGTGAGCAGGGCGGGGATGATGCCCGACCATTTGGTGGGCACGAATTCCACCTTCACCCCCAGGTCCTCGGCCAGTCGGTTGGCCACGTCCACCTCGAAGCCGATGAACTTGCCGGTGATGTCCTGCATGGCCCAGGGCACGAAGGTGGAAAAGCCCACCCGCAGCACGCCGCGCTCCAGCACATTGGCGATGACGCTTTCCTCGGACAGTTTCTGGCGCACGGATGCGTCTGCCGCATGGGCAGGAGCGTGCGGTACCAGCAGCGCCGCAAGCACCAGCAGGGTGGCCAGCAGCAGTGCCGGGGCGTGGAGACGGGCAGGTGATGTTGTCGTATGCATGGAGGTGCCTCCGTTGCGTGACGCGCGGTTGCGGCGCGCGGGCTGCGCCCCGGCGGCATGGCGATGCCGCCGGTCGGCGGTGTGGCCGCGTCCGGCATCACCGGCTACCGCTGGGCAGTCCTGTCCGGCAGGTGCCGGGGGTGATGCGGGCGCGTCAGAATTCGTAGCGCAGGCGCCGTTCCAGCAACTGCGCCAGGGCCGAAAGGGACAGTGTGAGGGCAAGGTACATGCCCGCCACGAGAAACCAGACCTCGAACACCAGGAACGTGTCGGCGGCCACCGCCTGGGCCTGCATGGCCAGGTCGTGCAGGGCGATGGTGCTGACCAGGGACGAATCCTTGACCAGGGAGACCAGTTGCCCGGTCAGGGGGGGCAGGGCGGTGCGGGTCGCCTGGGGCAGCACCACCTCCATATAGGTTCCGGGGACGTCCATGCCAAGGCTGCGCGCGGCTTCCCATTGCCCCGTGGGTACGGAAAGGATGCCCGCCCGCAGGATTTCGGCGATGTATGCCCCCTCGAACAGCGAAAGGGCCAGCACTCCGGCCGCAAAGCGGCCCAGGCCCAGCACCGGCGCCAATACGAAATAGACCACGAACAGCTGGATGAGCAGCGGGGTGTTGCGCACCGTTTCCACATAGACCACGGCCAGCCCACGCCCCACGCGCGAGCCGGACTGGCGCAGCAGCGCGGCCAGCAGCCCGGCCAGTACCGCCAGGGCAAGACTGGCCGCCACCACCTGCAACGTCACGCCAAGCCCGTCCAGCAGCGGTCCGGCGTGCACTCCGCCGTCTTCTGCCGTCGCGAACAGATGCCGCCACAACCGGTGCCATTGCCAATCATACCCCGATGCGGCCGTGCCGCGCAGGGTTATCCACACCAGCGCCCCCATCAGGGCGCAGTACCGGGCCACATCCCCAAGCACGGCCCGCAGGGCGTGGCCCCCAGGGACCGGCAGGGATTGCGGGGCAGGAGGGATCGGTGGAGGGACCGTTGGGGCCTGCGGCGTGGTGCCGGGCACATCGCAGGAAGGGCGGCGCCCCGTTGCATGTGGTGGGGCCGAGCGGTCCCGGCCATGTCGGGAATTTTCCATTCTGAGGTGCAGCATACGCCGCAACACGGCCCCTGCCAAGGTGCCCGGCGTGGTCGGGACGGTGGCAGGCATGAAAAAGAAGGGCGGGACAGGTTGCCCTGTCCCGCCCGGCAAGGCGGTGGCGTACGGCCTTGCGGCCGCAAGCCTACTTGTTCAGCTTCACTTCCTGCGGGAACACCGGCAGGTAGCGGTACGACAGGCTGAGGATCAGGGCCGCGTAGGCCATGATCATGGCGCTGGCGCCCCACTCCGCCCAGTTGGGGGCGTAGGTTTCCCAGCCGTCGAAGGGCATCACCGGCGCGGCCAGGGCCTGCACGGTCATGACGTAGCGGTTGATGGTCACCCCAATGCAGTCAAGGATCGCCGCCGTGTAGAACAGCGTGCGGTTGTTGCGCGTGGACGGGATGATCAGGATGATGGCGGGCAGTACGCCGCAGGCGAACAGTTCCGCCCACAGCAGCCACTTGCCGTAGATCCAGCCGTAGAAGACCTGGTCGAAGGTCAGGCCGGAGCGGGGCAGGATGTCGTTGGCCCACGCCCAGGTGTCCGCCAGCTTGAAGACCATGTACACGGTCAGCATGGTGCCGGCGATCTTGCCCATCAGGCTCTTGATTTCCCAGGTGACCAACTGCTTGCCGCTCATCTTTTCCATGATGGTGCACACGAGCACGGTGAACACCGGCCCGGAGCCCACGGCGGAAAGGACATACAGGAAGAAGGTCCAGGGCCAGATGAAGAAGCCGTCGCGCGCCACGTACGGGCGGGCAAAGAGCACGCCGTACATGCCGCCCAGCGACCCCTGGTGGAACGTGGACAGGAAGGCGCCGATACCGGCGAAGAGCGGCATCATCAGGTGGAAGTTGTGGGCGATGGCATGCACCAGCTTGTTGCTGTTCAGCTGCTTCTGCTCAAGGATCAGCGGTACGTACTCGATGACCAGCACGAGGCAGTAGCAGGTGATGCAGAAGATCACTTCCGTCAGCATGGAGTGCACGTTGGCGTGCCAGTAGCCGAACCATGCGCGCAGCGGCTGGCCGACGTCGAGCACCAGGACCAGCATGGCGCCCGAGTAGCACAGGAAGCCCACGATGACCGTGAGGTTGATGATGTTCTTCAGCGGATCGATGTTCAGGATGTAGCGCAAGAGGCCCGTGAAGAACGCACCGGCGCCAAGGGCGATGACCGCAAGGTCGAAGGTGATCCACAGCCCGAACCCGAAGTAGTCGTCCAGCCCGGTCACGCCAAGGCCTTCGGCCAGCACCCGGTACGCGGCGTACAGGCCCCACCCGAACACGGCCATGACGGCCGTGATCCAGACCAGGAACTTGGACAGCGAGCAGCGCGTGCAGCCTTCGGGGAACAGCGCGGCGTCGATGGGAAGGTCGTAGTTCTTATCCATGGCCGCCCCCTACCCTTTGACCTTTTCGTTTTCGAGATAGTTGTCGCCAAGACGCCGCACCCACTCGCGGCGGCTGAGGTAGTAAACCTGGGGCTCGGTGCCCAGGCGCTCCAGCAGCCGGAAGGCGTACTTGCTCTTCACGAGTTCGTGCACCTTGTGCGCGGGGTTGTTCACGTCGCCGAACACGATGGCCCCGTTGGGGCAGGCCTCGGTGCACGAGGTGATGTAGTCGCCGTCATTGAGGGCGTTGGGGTCACGACCTTCCACGCGGGCCTTGTCCTTGGCCTGCATGAAGCGGTGGTGGCAGAACGAGCACTTTTCCACCACGCCGCGCGGACGCACCGACACGTCGGGGGTCAGGGTCTTGTCCATGCCTTCGGGCCAGGTCGGGTCGAACCAGTTGAAGTACCGGGCATGGTAGGGACACGAGGCCATGCAGTACCGGCACCCGATGCACCGGGGGTAGACCTGGCTGACGATGCCGCCTTCCTCGTTCTTGTCGGTGGCGATGACGGGGCACACCGACACGCACGAGGGCTTGCCGCACTGCATGCAGGGACGGGGCAGGTAGGCCACTTCATGCTCGGGGAAGGGCTTGCCGTTGGTCAGTTCGTATACGACCAGCCAGTTAAGCGACTTCAGCTTGTTGCTGGCGTCCGGCTGGGGGGCGATGTTGTTCTCGGCCTGGCAGGCGACCATGCACGCGCCGCAACCCGTACATTTGTCCAGGTCGATGGCCATTCCCCACTTGATCTTGAATTCCTTGAATGAGGACATGACGTACGTTCCTTATGCTTTGGCGATGTTTACGCCGGCGCTGTTCCAGACCGAAAGGCCCGTGCCGGGTTCCGCACCAGCTGCGAGCAGGCGCATGACGTTTTCGCCCTTGCCCTTGCTGAACTCGTCGAAGGCGGTGTGCCCGTGCCCGGCGGGCACGGCCACGGTGTCATTGATGACGCCTTCGAACAGGTTCACCCGCGCCGTGAACTTGCCGGCGGGGTTCGAGAGCTCGATGCGGTCGTGCATCCGCAGGCCCAGCTTGGCGGCCGTGGCCCCGTTCATCATCACGTAGAGTTCCGTGCCCTGGATTTCCCAGCGCCGTACGGTCTTTGTGTTGAAGGGCGGGGTGGCGGTCTTGCTGGTGCCAACGTTCAGCTTGGCGACCGGGGCGAGGGCGACGGGGAAGGCCGGGGCCTTCACGTCAAGGGCCTTGGAAAGTACGTCGGCGCGCAGTGCGATGCCGTTGACCGGCAGCACCGCGTTGCTGACGTGCGCATTGGTGGCCGAAGGTTCGGTGAAGCTCGCGCCGCGGGCTTCCGCCTTGGCCTTCAGGGCGTCGGCAAAGGCGGCAACGCCAAGGTCGGCGCCCAGCTTCTTCGCCACGCCGATGACCACGTCGCCAGCCGGACGGGCGTCCACCAGGGGCGCCAGCGCGGGCACGGCAAGGGCGTAGACCACCTGGCCGCAGCCGTAGGGCGTGTCCACATCATCGAAGCGTTCAAGACCCATGGGCACCGGCAGCACGAGGTCGCAGGCCATGGCGGTTTCATCGAGGAAGCTGGTGAAGGCCACCTTGAAGGGCACCTTGGCTAGCGTGGCCTTGATGGTGTCGGCCTGGGGCAGCGCGTAGACGGGGTTGGCTTCGTAGAAGACCACCGCCTGCGGGGCGGCGGACTTGCCGGAAGCCACCTTGCCGAGCCACGCCACCAGGTCGTTCTGCAACAGGGCCTTGCGGTCCATGGCGGCAGAGACCACCTTGCGGGCGTAAGGCAGGGCGCGGATGCCACCTTCGCGGTTCATGGAGCCCAGCAGCGCGTTCAGGGCAAGGCCGGCCAGCACGGGGGCCGCGCCGCCGCCCTGACCGAACTCGGACCCGGCGATGACCAGCGGGCGCTTGGCCTTGGCCAGTTCCTGGGCCACGGCGGCAAGACGCTTGGCGTCCACGCCGGTCTGCGCCGCCACCTGTTCGGGGGTGAACCTGGCGGCCAGGGCCTTGAAGTCGCCGAAGTCGGCGGCGGGGCTGGTGGCCCCCGCCTTGATCAGCAGGTTGGCCAGGCCCAGCGCCAGCACCGCTTCGGTGCCGGGGCGGATGGCCAGCCAGGTGTCTGCGGCGGCGGCGGTGTTGTTCTGCACCGGGCCAGCGTAGGCAAAGCGCACGGACGGCGCTTCACCATGGGGACGGCCAGCCCTGAAGGCGTGGCGATTGCGGATCACCGTGCCCCAGGTTTCAAGCACGTTGGCCCCGATGGCGAGCACGTAGTCGCTCTTTTCGATGTCGTAACCCACCTGGCCGTCGCCGCCCATCAGTTCCCATGCCTTGGCGGCGGACTGGGCCTCGCCGGGCATCAGGAAGCAGGACTTCGAACCCATCTCGGCGGCAAGCGCCGTGAACAGTTCGTTGATGGTGCCGGTTTCGTCGCCGGAGATGACGGCAAGCTTGTCGCCGCCCTTGGCCTTTTTCAGGCCTTCCACCAGCATGGCTTCGGCCTCTTCCCAGGTGATGCCCACATACGCGCCGTCGGCAGTCCGCTTCAGCGGGCGCTTCATGCGCGAGGGGCTGTACAGCAGTTGCACTTCCGCCGCGGCGATGGACGAAAGCCCGCCGCCGAGGGGATGATCGTTGTTGGTCAGCACGCGCACCGGGCGGCCGTCCACCAGCCGCACCCGTACGCCCACACTGGACGGACACAGCTTGCTGACGGTGGGCACGTACGAATTGGCGCCGTCGATGTTACGGGGAATCCACGACCAGTTCTGCGTCCAGATGGATACGTCGTCCAGGCTTTTCCAGACGACGGGGGTGGCGAGAATGCCCGCGGTGGCGCCGCCGATGAACTTCAGGAAACCTCTTCTGTCCAGAGCCATAGCACCACCCCTTTACTTGTGGCAGACGAAGCAGGCATTGTTTGCACTCGTCACGCCGTAGTGGTTCTCATTGGCGTGACAGCGTTCGCATTGCCACATCTTCATGGTTTGCTTGCTGTAACCGGTCAGCTTGTTCTCGAAGTGGGTCGGTGCGCTGTCGGAGTTGGCCACGTCGGGGTGGCACTGGGCGCACAGTTCCGACTCCTTGAAGTCATGACACTGGTTGCAGCCGTCAAGGGAATGGGCGGCATGGCTGAAGAAGACGTTGTCGGGCTGGATCTGGTAGACCAGCCACTTAACTTCCTTGCCGGTTTTCACGTATTCGTTGACGAAGCGGGCTTCCTCGGGGTCGGAACCCATGACGTCGGAATGGCAGTCGGCACAGCTTGCCGTGGAGGGCAGACCCGCGAAGGTCCCGTCCTCACGCAGCACGTGACACTGCTTGCATTCCATGCCCGCGCTTTCCATGTGCACCTTGTGGCTGAAGCGTATCGGTTGTTCCTTCTTGCTGTAGATCATGTCCGGAAACACCCACCAGCCGAAGATGAGCGACACGACCAAGCCCACGAGGAACGGTGTGATGCCGCCGCCGCAGCACTTCCCGCCATCCTTCGCGCAGCCTGAACTGTTTAACTGCCTGTCCTCCATACCCTTCGCCTCATTAGCTGATTTGAGAGATGAATAACGAATGCCCACACTTGCCACGACAACCTTACTAGGCGACAGTTTGAAAGGCTGTCAAGGTGAAATATTTCACGAATCCGCTTCCATTTCGCGCAACTAGGTGAAATTGCACGGCGCCTGAGTGGCCGCTCAGCCCTCCTTGCGGCGTCCGTACACGTCATCGAAGCGAACGATGTCGTCTTCGCCAAGATACGGACCACTTTGGATTTCAATGAGTTCGAGAGGAATGCGTCCCGGATTGGTTAACCGATGAAGCGTCGCTTTCGGGATGTCCACCCATTCATTCTCGGTCAGGGTGCGTTCCTCGTTGCCAACCTGCACAAGCGCGGCACCTTTTGCCACCACCCAGTGCTCGCTGCGATGATGGTGCATTTGCAGCGACAGGCGCGCCCCGGGGTTCACCTCTATGCGCTTGACCTTGCGCCCTGGCCCCTCGTCGAGCACCGTGTAGTTGCCCCAGGGGCGGCGCACGGTAAGGTGCACGTCCACCAGCGGGCTCTTTTCGGCCTTCAGCTTTTCCACCACGTCCTTCACCCGCTGCACCTGGTCCTTGGCGCAGATGAGGGTGGCGTCGCGGGTCTGCACGGCGATGACGTTGGAAAGCCCGATGGCCACCAGTTTGCCCCCGCGCGAGAGCAGCAGGCAGTCGTCGCAGTCCAGCGCCATGGTGTCGCCCTGGATCACGCAGCCGTGCTCGTCCTTGGCGCCAAGGCGGTACAGCGCTTCCCAACTGCCCAGGTCGTCCCAGCCGAAGTCGGCCTCGACCACGGCGATGCGCTCCACGTGCTCCATGATGCCGTAGTCTATCGATATGGACGGCAGGGTGGAGTAGCCGTGGGTCAGCGGGATGCCGGGGGACAGGGTGGTGTCCGCGCGGGTGGTCCACCAGGCGGCAAGTGTCGGCTGAAAGCGTTCCACGGCGGACAGCAGCACGCCGCCGTTGAACACGAACATGCCGCTGTTCCAGAAATGCATGCCTTCGCGCAGAAAGCCGCGCGCGGTTTCCAGGTCCGGCTTTTCCACAAAGCCGTCCACGGCGAAGGCCGCGCCTTGCGCAGTGTCTCCGGCGACCGGCAGGGGCGTTCCCCGGCGAATGTAGCCATAGCCCGTCTCGGGCGTGGTGGGTGGCACCCCGAAGGTGACGGACCACCCTTCGGCGGCAAGGCCGGCCCCGCGCGTGACGGCGGCACCCCAGCGGGCCTCGTCGTGCAGCTGGTGATCAGAGGGGAACACCGCCAGCAGGGGGGGCTGGGTGTTGCCGCCGGTATCCGCACCGCCCATGGCCGCGTCCAGCCCCAGCAGGATGGCGGGCAGGGTGTTGCGGCCCACGGGTTCGGCCAGCACCTGGGTGTCCAGCCGTTCGTCCAGGGCGCGGGCCTGCGCCCGCACCTCGAACACGTGCTCCTCGTTGGTCACGATGTGCACCCGCTCGGGCGGGAACAGCGAGAGCACGCGGCGCACGGTCTGCTGGAGCAGCGAAAGGTCGCCGTTCAGGGCTAGCAGTTGCTTGGGAAACAGCGCGCGCGAAAGGGGCCACAGCCGGGTGCCGGAGCCGCCCGCCAGGATGATGGCGTGGCAGCGCTCGAGCGGGGCGTGGGCTGCGGTGACGGGGGATATGGTCATGCATCGGCCTTTGCCGGGGGGGCGGGTTCGAAGGTGAACGGCGACTGGAAATCGCGCAGCCGGGGCAGGCGGCGGTCCTTGTCCGAGAGGATGGGGAGAGCGGGAGCGATGTCCGGCCAGGCAATGCCCAGGTCCGGGTCGTCCCAGGCGATGCCCGCGTCGTGCTCCGGCGCGTAGTAGGCATCGACCTTGTACTGGAACTCGGTGCCCGGCTCCAGGGTCATGTACCCGTGGGCGAAACCGCGCGGCATGAACAGCCGCAGGAAATTGCGCTCGCTCAGTTCGCAGCCGTACCACTGGCCGTAGGTGGGCGAGCCGACCCGCAGGTCCACGGCCACGTCGTATACGGAACCGCGGCTGACCCAAACCAGTTTGGCCTGGGTGGCGGGGGGGAGTTGGAAATGCAGGCCGCGCAGCACGCCGGGCTGTTCCGACCGGGCGTGGTTGTCCTGCACGAATCCGGCGGACACGCCCAGTGTCTCGAACAGTTCGCGGCGGTAGGTTTCGAGAAAGAAGCCGCGCTCGTCGCGGAATACGCGCGGCTCAAGAAGGAGCAGGCCGGGAATGCCGGTTTCGATGGTCTGCACGGGGCCTCCGGTGCCTGTGAATGTGGAATCCCCAAAGCGCTTACCTGATCGGGGACCTTTTTTGAAGCCCCCGGCATGCCCCCGACACGCCCGTCCGACTCGTTGCCCGCCGGTACGGAGTGGTCCGGAGCCCGTCAATCCCGCGTCGGGCGCGGATTGCCAAAACCGTTGCTCATGCCCGTGGATTTGGGATACAGAAACGCAATTGTGGTGAACTTCGCGGTCCGTGTTTTTTATCTATGGATATGCCATGAGTGAGCAAGAGACGGCGTGGAAGGCGCCCGCACAGGGGATGGGAATGGTGTTCGAAGATGCCGGAACGGCACGCGAGGCCGCGCTGGAAGCGGAAATTGCGCGGTTGCGGGCCGAACGTGACGCCGCGCGTGCGGCCGAGCGCACCCTGCGCGACATCCTGACTTCGATTCCCGATCTGCTGACCGTGCACGACCGGGCGGAACAGGTGGTGTTCAGCAACTGGCAGGGCGATAACGTGCGCTGGGAAACGCAAGGCGGCGACCAGCACGGCAGAAGCTGCTTCGGTTGCTACTTCCGTGGCGAAAAATCTTGCGATGCCTGTCAGATAGCGGAAGTTTTCGATACCGGGCGCCAGAAGGTCATCGAACTGTACAATCCCGATTTGCGCACCTTTCGGTCCATCACCGTGTTTCCGGTGCGCAACGCCACCGGGCAGGTGGCCATGGTTGCGGAATACGTGCGCGACGTGACCGAAACCCGCCGCATGGAGCGCGAACTGCGCGTGGCCAAGGAGGCCGCCGAGGCGGCGGACAAGGCCAAGAGCGAGTTTCTGGCCTCCATGAGCCACGAGATACGCACCCCCATGAACGGCGTGCTCGGCATGCTGGACCTTGCGCTGGACACCCCGCTGGACGAGGAACAGCGCGAATACCTGGAGGCGGCGCAGAATTCCGCCGAATCGCTGCTGGCGCTGATCAACGACATCCTCGACTTTTCCAAGATCGAGGCGGGCATGGTGGAACTGGACAGCCAGGTTTTCCGCCTGCGCAAGCGCCTGTCCACCCTGCACACCATGTTCGTGCACCGGGCCGAGGAAAAGGGGCTGGGCTTTGCCTTCCTGGTGCCGGAAGACGTGCCCGACGGCCTGGTGGGCGACCCCATGCGGCTGCGCCAGGTGCTGGTGAACCTGCTGGACAACGCCCTGAAGTTTACCGAGCAGGGGCGCGTTTCGCTTGCCTTGCGCGTCGTGGAAACCACGCCGGAATCGACGCTGCTGGAATTCTCCGTCACCGATTCCGGCCCCGGCATTCTGGACAAGCACCGCGAACATATCTTCGAGCGGTTCGTGCAGGCGGATGGATCGTTGTCGCGCCGCCATAAGGGCACGGGCCTGGGGCTGGCCATCTGCAAGCGCCTGGCGCTGCTGATGGGCGGGGACATCCGCGTGGACAGCACGCCGGGGCAGGGCAGCACCTTCCACTTCACGGCCCGCTTCGATGCGGCGCGCCTGGAAGGTGAAGAAGCCGCCCGCGCGCCGGTGCAGACGCCGGAGCCGGAGTGCCGGGCGCGCATCCTGGTGGCGGAAGATCACCCCATGAACCTGATGTTCATCGAGAAGTTTCTGCAAAAGCAGGGCTACGAGGTGCAGTCCGTGACGGACGGCAGCGAAGTGGTGCCCGCATTGCGCAAGCAGGAATTCGACCTGGTGCTGATGGACATCGCCATGCCGGTCATGGACGGCATGGAGGCCACGCGCATGGTGCGCAAGGCCCAGGGCATGGCCACCAGCAGCGGCGTGCCCATCATCGCCATGACTGCCCATGCCATGAAGGGCGACCGCGAGCAGTTTCTGGCGGCGGGCATGGACGACTACATCGGCAAGCCCATCAATTCCGACAACCTGCGCAGCCTGTTGCTGAAGCACATCCAGAAGTGTCGCCGGGGCGGGGCCGCAGGCACCGGGGCCGGGTAGTCGTGCTCAGGCGTGTCATGCTTCTGCCGTCGTCGTGCGGGCGGCGTCCCGTGCGTGGTGTGAACCGGACCGGGGATTTTCCGGTGTATGCGCAATGCCCCCGGACGCAGCGGGTGGCCGGGTGAAGACCTTTCTTCTGTATTTCGCCACGGCCATCGCGGAGATTGCAGGGTGCTACCTTGGGTACCTGTGGCTGAAGGGCGGCAAGACGGCGTGGCTGCTGGCCCCCGCCGCCGCCAGCCTTGTTGTGTTCGCATGGCTGCTGACCATGCACGAGACGGCGGCGGGGCGCGTGTACGCGGCGTACGGCGGCGTGTACATCTGCGTGGCCATCGGCTGGCTGTGGCTGGTGGACGGCGTGCGTCCCACGCAATGGGACATGGCCGGGGTCCTGGTGGCTCTGGCGGGCATGGGCATCATCATGTTTCAGCCGCGCTGAGGGCACTGGGTGCGTCCGCGTGGTGGGGCTCCATCTTGACCGCCACGGGCGGTCAGGGCATAACCGCCCGGCAAGGCAGGGCAGCGGCGCATCGGTTCTGGTACGGCATGCCCTGCTCCACCTGCGGAAGGGTGGCAGAGTCCGGTTTATTGCGGCGGTCTTGAAAACCGTTGTGGGGGGAACCCCACCGGGGGTTCGAATCCCTCCCCTTCCGCCATACTGCACACACGCATCTGGCAATGCCGTCCGGTGTGGCTGTTTTTGCCCCGGGGCGCCCCGTAGCCGTGCCGCACCCGCAATGCTTCCGCCGCGTTCACGTTGTGAACGCGGTTTTCTGTTTCGTGTGTTTCGAACGGAAATTGCGTCCGGGGCCGGGCACTGCGGGCAGTGCTACCCCTGGCACAATGTGGTTCGCAAGCCGCGCAACACTTCGGCCGCGCCCTGGACGTCCACTTCTGCCCAGCGAATGGCTTCCCGGCAGGCGGGCATCTGTCCCGCAGGCACGGGCACCAGGGTGTAGGGCAGGGGGTGCGCCAACGGCCCCTTCATGAATTCCATGTTGGCGGACCAGCCCGTGGCCGCCACGTGCAGTCCGCGCAACATCGCTTCGTGGATGGTCAGGCCGTATCCCTCGGACCGATGCGTCGAAAGATACACGTCGTGGCTCAGGTACAAGTCATCCAGTGCGCTTGCCGAAAGGTCGTCGGTCAGCAGGGTCACGCCTGGTGTCGCCTCGGCCAGGGCCAGCAGGCGCTGGTATGTCTGCGGCGCGGCTTGCCGCTGGCTGGCCTTGAGCGTGAGAGCGGCGTCCCTTCCGTCGGGGAAGGCCGTGGCAAAGGCGGCAATGGCCGCCCAGGGGTTCTTGCGTTCGCACGATGAGGCCATGTCGAAGACGTACAGGCAGCGCATCACGCCGTCCGTGCAAAAGTCCGTCTTGCGGCGCACGGGTTCGGGAAGTTTGTGCGGCACGACGCGCACGTCCTTGTCCGTCACGCGGCGGAAGGCATTGGCCGTGAATTCGCTGGGTACCTCCACGGCATCCACGTAGGGCAGGGCGTCGAGGTAGATTTCGGGCAGGCATTCCAGTTCCCAGGCCCAGTAGGCCACAAGGCGTTTGCCGCGCAGGAAGTTTCTGTTCATGCGCAGCAGAACCATCTGGAAAAGCGGAGGGTTGGCGTGCAGAATCACGGTTCCGCCGCCGGTGCGGGAAGGAAGGTTTGACAGCGCAAGCCCGTCGTCGGCGTTCGGGGGCAACACCGCCTGCTGGAGCATGGCGGAGGTGGCATCCACTCCGCAAGCCTGAATGCCTTGGCCGCGCAGGTTCCCAAGGTAGAGCCTGGCGCCTTCGCCAATGCCCGTGGCGCTGCACAGGCTGCCTACCACGTACACGGGGCCGTCGCCGCGCGTGTGCCCGTCGCGTCTGGTCGAGAGCAGGGTGCAGCATGCCTTCAGGATGGCTTGCTGAACCTGTGACGGCAGGCGTTTCCATATTTTTTTGATGCCATGCATGGGCGGTCCGTCGTGCCTCAGGCGCTTGCCGGGAGCGCGGTCATCTGCTGAAAGTTGGGCGATCACTGAGGGATACGTTTTCGTGCCGGACATGTCCATTCCCCCCTGATGCCGGGGATTGGCGGGCTAGCTGCACCCGGGCGGCATCCGGGCTGCGCCATTGCCGCGCCGCCCTATCCCACACCCCTCACCAGCCAATCAATCGACTTCCCCGTCCGCAGTCCCGCATCGATGAGCCAGTCCGGCGGGATGCGTCCGTTCTTGCGGGCATTGGAAATGGACGCCGCCGACACGTTCAGGAAGGTGGCCAACTCGCGGTCGGTGCGCGCCCCCGCCGCCTCCTTCAGCCGTTCCAGCACCATGGGTGCCCGGCGCAGCCCCACCTCGCCCGAAATATCGCGCGCCACCACGTACACGCGCGGTTCGCCGTAGATGGTGTCGTTGTAAACCAGCCGCGAGTGAACGGTGGAATAACTGCCCGACAGGTTGCGGATGCGGCATTCGAAGTGCTGTTCGCGGTGTTCGCGCATGGCCCGCAGCAGGGCCTGGCGCACGGCTGGCAGGTCGCCTTCGTGCAGCAGGTCCAGCACCGGCCCCATGTCCAGGGTGTAGGCGTCGTACGGTTCCTGCCGCCCGAAGATGGCGGGGGTCAGCGTTTGGCGTGACCGGCGCAATATTCGCCCCTGGTCGTCGGTCACCACCACCACGTCGCCCTGGTGGGTGTGCAGTTGTTCGATGAAGGCGTTTTCCTGCACCACCTTGGCGGAAATGTCCTGCGCAATGCCCAGCAGCCCGATGACCTCCTGCCGGTTGTCGTCGAAGATGGGCCGCCGGATCACCCGGTACCATACTGCCGGGTCCAGCAGGTGGGGCACCGCCGGGTGCTCCAGTTCCCGTTTGTCCTCAAAGACCTTCAGTGCCGCCTCCACGGGGTAGCGGGCCAGTCCTGGCGGCAGGAAGTCGTATTCGGTGCGGCCCATCACCTCGTCACGGGTGCGGGCATAGGCGGCCAGGTAGGCGTCGTTGACGGCCACGATGCGCAGGTCGCGCCCGCACACCCAGGCAAGGCCGGGCAGGGCATCCACCACGCGCGAAAAGTCGCTGGCCAGCTTGGACGAAAAGGCGAACGGGCGTTCCTGAAAGTAGCCGCTGTAGGCCACCATGCGGCCCGCCGCATCGCGAATGGATTCCGCCGTGTACCACAGGGTCAGGGGCGATCCGTCCTTGCGGCGCAGGGTAACCTCGCCGTTTTCCACTTCTGCCCGCTTGATCAGCTGGCTGACGATGCGCTTGCGTGCGGCGGATGTGAAATAGAACTCCCGCGCGGACCGGCCCACCAGTTCGTCCCGCGTGTAGCCGCAGATGGCGCACAGCGCCGGGCTGACCGCCTGGATGACCCCGCTCGGCAGAATGGTGAAGCCCATCTCCTGCCCGCCCTCGGTGGTGCGCAGCCTGCCCCAGGCCAGATGAACCGTGCGGGGCGGGTGGGGGGCGAACCGGGCGCTGCCGTCCGTTTTCTTCCCCCCGTCCCTTGCCATGGCTTTCCCCACGTCCTTGCCCGCGTCCTTGCTCGCGTCCTTGCCCGTACCCGTGTCCACGGTCTTGCCCGCGCCTGTTTCCCCGTCCGTATCCCCGCCAGTGCCGGGTACCGGCACGGCCACGCAGGTCCAGCTTATCTGCCGGATGCCCGCACCGTCTGGCAGGGTGATGCGCGTGCGGCTTTCGCGCACTGGCTCTCCTGCTTCGGGCACGGGGGGCACCTCGTCGTGCAGCCAGCCGTGGGGGGCCTTCCCTTCCGGTGCCACGGCTGCCTTGCCACCTTCCCCGCCACCTTCGTCGGGTCTGTCCCCGTGTCCGTCCCCGCGTCCGTGCAGCCGACGGGCGGGGCCGTTGGCGTACAGCACCGCGCCATCTTCATCCAGCAGCAAGGCGGGGCCATCCAGGGCATCCAGGCGGGCGGCATAGAACGCGACAAGGTCATTACGGGTCATGGGTTCACCACGGTTGAACGGCACGGCGGTGCGTTCACGAGATATGAATGGAAAGTTTGGTGATGTTCATTGACGCTGTACTTCTGCCTGCTACACTCCCGTGGTCCTGTCAACATTCGGCGGGCATATTCTGCAAGTACGGGAAGTTGTCATGCAAAAGCCGTTGTTCCTGCTGTGCCTTGTCCTTGTTGCGCTGCTGCTGCCGCAGCACGCGCACGCCTCTGGCTATGCCGTCTACGAATGGAGCGCGCGTGGTACCGCGCTGGGTGGCGCCATGGTGGCCCGCGACGCCGATCCTTCGTCCGTCGCCTACAACCCGGCCAACATCACCGATCTGTCGGGGGCGCAGGTGCAGGTGGGCGCCACGGCCATCAAGCCCGCCGCCACCATGGACTTCAAAAGCGCGTCCCAGACCGATCGTGATTTTTCGGATGCCATCTGGGGCCTGCCCACCGCCTACTACACGCAGCAGTTGAACGACCACTACTGGTTCGGCTTCGGCATCTTCTCGCGCGTGGGGCTGGGCACCGAATACGCGGGCGGCGACAATTGGGCCGGGCGCTACAACTGTTCGTACGCGGGCATCCAGTCGCTTACCTTCAACCCCAACCTGGCCATGAAGTTTTCCGACAAGTTCACCATGGCCGTGGGGGTGGAAGCCACCTACCTGCGCTTCTTGTACGATTCCACCATTCCCGGCGCCGAGATCAAGCAGGAAATCGACGCCGACGGCTGGGCGTACGGGCTTAACGCCGGGGCACGCTACAAGCCGTACGACTGGCTGGCCTTCGGCCTGGCCTGGCGCAGCCAGATCGACCTGAAGGTGGATGGCAACGTGGACTACACCCGGATGAGCTCGTCCTCACCGGCGACAATCGGCCAGGGCGGCATTTCCGGCACCGAACCCCTGCCCGAGTCGATCACCTTCGGCGTGATGGTCAAGCCGGTGGACCGCCTGAGCCTTGAGGCCGACGTGGTCTGGACCCGCTGGAGCGCCTACGAGGCCTTGACCATGGATTACAACCCGTCCCTGCTGGGCGTGTACCCCTCGGTCAGCAAGAAGAAGGACTGGAACGACACCTGGCGCTTCCAGTTCGGTGCGGAATACGCCCTGACCGACAGCGTGGACCTGCGCGCGGGTTACGTCTACGACCAGAGCCCCGTCAACGGCACCTACGAGGACTTCGCCGTGCCCTGTTCCGACCGCCAGATCGTCACCGTGGGCGCAGGGTGGAAGGTGGACCAGAACTGGGTGCTGGACGTGTTCTACGGCTACCTGTGGATGACCGACCGCCACTACGACGCCCGCCCGGCGGACTACATCTACGGCGAAGTGGACCGCGAGGATGCCCATGCCCACATGGCGGGGTTGAGCGTTACCTATAAGTTCTAGGGGTTGCTTCGAAATTGCCTTTTCGTCCGTTGGCGTCGTCAAACTTCGTCTGCCATCTCGGTCAAATACGATAAGAGTACGCTTTGCGGTCGCTATCCGTAAGACTCGCGCTACGCGCTCGCCTAACGGCTACCGCATTCCCTCATGGCAGACTCGTTTTTCTTGCCAACGAACGAAAATCCTAATTTGGAAACAACCCCAAAAGCCCGAATCAGTTCCGGAGGTTGCTCCGGCTTCTCACGAATCCGCGAACAGCTTCTGGTTCTCCCCAGCCGCCCGCCGTTCCCTCCGGCGGGCGGTTTCAGTTCCTGGGCCAGCCCACGGTCTGGCTGATGACGATGCGCCGGTCGGCGGGCAGGCGCAAGGCGGCATGCAGGGCCGCCTCGTCGTAGCTGGCGCGCACCACGTTGCCGAGCCCGGCGGACGCGCAGTACAGCCCCGCGCCCTGGTACATCGAACCCGCATGCATGGCCGCGTACACCGGGTCTTCCGACGCGGATGCCGTGTAGACCAGGGTGAGCGGGGCCGTGGCCACGAACGACTGGCGGGCCAGCAGGGGGCGCAGGTCACCTTCGGCGGCGGGTTCCAGGGCATGCGCCGTGCCGTCGTAACGCCAGGCCCCGTCGGCGCGCACCACGTACACGTCCATGCCCTGGCGGTTTCTGGCCGTGGGCACGGTGCGCCGTCCATCGGGCCGGTTGACGCCCCACGCGGCCCACAAAAGGTCTCCCAGAACCTGGTCGGGGATGGCGTCCTCGCGGAACGAGCGGGTTGAGGCGCGCGCCGCCAGGGCCTGCATCAGCGGCTTGTTTCCCGTCCCGCCCGTCGCGCCGGAGATGTCCGGTGGCGGCAGGGCCACCGTGCCCCGTGCGGCGCGGGCCTCTCTGGGGTGCAGGGCGTGCAGGGTCCGGTGCGCCAGCCCCGACATTCCTTTCGCATCGGCGTTGCGGCTTCGCCCCACCGGGAAGGGCAGCCCGGTCACGGCCAGCGTGCCGCCCAGCAGGGCCAGCGCGGCCAGTGCGGCGCGCCGCGTCATGCGGGCGCCCGTGGTGATCATGAGCGGCATGGTGAACCTCCGTGTGTGTCTTGCGGCGGGCCGGGAGCATGCCCACCGCCATTGGTGCAGGGTGGCGCGGCGCGTTGCCCGCGTCAAGCAACGGGTCTGGGGCGGTGTACCTTTGCCGTCCTGACATGCAGTGCCTTGGCAGCGACCAGGCAGGGCATGCTTCGGAACGGACAGGCGGCATTCGTCCGTGGCAGCGGGTATTCTCTTTTTGCGGTGGTCACGTGTCATGCAGTACGTGGCCACTGCATGCCGTCAAGAATCTAATGTCAAATAATTATGCTTCTTGCGACTATGCGAGCCAGAAATGTCCCCCCTGAGAACAAGGGATGCTTTCAGGCGGGCTGGGCCGCCGCGTGGCCATGCCGACGCGGAACCTTCGAAACATATCGCACGCTGCGCAAGGAGCACTGTTCATGAAGCTGTCTGTCAAACTTTCCGGTGCGTTCGGCACGCTTCTGGTGCTGATGCTCATGCTTGGGGTGTACGGCAATTACATGTTCGGGGATATCCTGGTGGCTGTCCACGACGTGACCCGTAACTGGCTGCCCAGCATCAAGTCCTTGGGCGAGATGCAGGCATCGCTGAACGCGGTGCGCCGGGCAGAGTCGCAGCATATCATTTCGGACACCACCGCCGCCATGGATGAAGAGGAGCGGGCCATGGAAAAGGCGCGCACCGCCTTTCTCGACGGCGCGCGCAAGTACGAACTGCTCATTTCCAGTGATGAAGAACGGCGCATGTTCACGAAGATGAAGGCGGACGCTGACGCCTATCTTGCCGTGTTGCCGCAGATCATTCCCGTGTCGCGGGCCATGAAGACGGATGAGGCCCGCGCGCTGTCCGTGGGCAAGGCCCGGCCCGCGTTCCGCTCGGCCATGCAAGGGATGATGGAACTGGTGGAACTGAACGACAAGGGGTCCCAGACGTCCGGCCAACAGGCCGAAGACGAGGCGGGCCAGGCCCGCATGGTCAGCCTGGTGCTGATGCTGGTGGCGCTGGGCATCGGCATTGGCGCCGCGCTGTACCTTATCCGTTCCACCCTGTCCCAGTTGGGCGAAGACCCAGGCTACCTGTACGATGTGTCGCGCCAGATCGCGGCGGGCAATCTTGCCGTGCCGTTCCGGTCCAGCAAGTACAAGGGCGTGTACGACGCCATGCAGCAGATGGTGGCCACCCTGAAGGCCAAGATCGCCGAGGCTGATGATAAGAGCCGTCAGGCCGCCGCCAAGGAGCAGGAAGCCCTGACCGCCATGCGCGAGGCTGACGAGGCCCGCCGCCAGGCCGAAAGCGCCAAGCGCGAGGGCATGTTGCAGGCCGCGCAGAAGCTGGAGGGCGTGGTGGAGGTGGTGTCTTCCGCGTCGGAAGAACTGTCCGCCCAGATCGAACAGTCCGACCGGGGTACCGAGGAGCAGGCGCGCCGGGTGGCGGAAACCGCCACAGCCATGGAAGAGATGAACGCCAGCGTGCTCGAGGTGGCCCGCAACGCGGGCGGGGCAGCGGACGTTTCGGAAAACGCCCGCCGCATGGCCGACGAAGGGTCGACCATCGTCGGCAAGGTGGTGGACGGCATCGGGCAGGTGCAGAAGCAGTCGCTGGCGCTGAAGCGCGATATGGAGGAACTGGGGCGGCAGGCGGAATCCATCGGGCAGATCATGAACGTGATCAGCGACATCGCCGACCAGACCAACCTGCTGGCGTTGAACGCCGCCATCGAGGCGGCCCGCGCCGGTGACGCCGGACGCGGTTTTGCCGTGGTGGCCGACGAGGTGCGCAAGCTGGCGGAAAAGACCATGCACGCCACCCAGGAGGTGGGCGCGGCGGTGCGGGGCATCCAGCAGGGCACGCGCACCAACATGGAGCACGTGGACCGTTCCGTGGGCACCATCGAGGAGGCCACCGACCTTGCCCGCCGTTCTGGCGAATCGCTGCGCGAGATCGTGCGCTTTGTCGATGCGGCGGCCGACCAGGTGCGGGGCATCGCCACCGCATCGGAGCAGCAGTCCGCCGCCAGCGAGGAAATCAACCGTGCCGTGGAACAGGTAAGCGCCATTTCGACAGAAACGGCCCAGGCCATGCGCGAGGCGGCAACCGCCGTGAACGAACTGGCCAACCAGTCGCAGGTGCTCAAGCGCCTGGTGGAGGAACTGAAGCAGGGCTAGCCACCCCCTTCCGAACGCGCCGAAGCGCGCGGTCCGCCCTGTGGGCGCGCCGCGCGCTTTTTTTGTCTGGTGCTGATGTCGGCGCCATTATAAAGGAAAGCCGCACGGCAACATTGACGTGTGTCAGTAATTCCCCTACTACGGGTCCACATCGCCTGTGCTATTTTTCACAAACGAGTGGGGTTGCGCAAGAGGGGACCCGCCCGTTTCCGGAGAGATTCATGATCCGCGTCCGATCAATCTGTATCCTGTGTTGCATGGCTGCCCTGGCAGGGGTGATGGCGGTCGCGGCGGTCACCCCCGCGCGGGCGGCTTCGCCCTATGTGGGCAGCACCGCATGCCAGCCCTGTCACGCCGGGGAATACGAGAAATTCCAGAAGCATTCCAAGAAGGCCAAATCGTGGAAGAGCGTGGCCACCATGGCACCCAAGCTGACACCGGAAGAACTGCGCGGCTGCTATGAATGCCACGTGACCGGGTACGGCAAGGGCGGCTTTGTGGACTACGCCGCCACCCCGCAGTTTGCCGACGTGGGCTGCGAGACCTGCCACGGCCCCGGCGCGGCCCACGCCGACGCGGGTGATCCCTCGCTTATCGGCAAGCCCACCATGGCCACCTGCGAAGGCTGTCACAACGCAAGCCGGGTGCGCTCGTTCGGTTTCAAACCGTTGCTCCACAGCGGCGCGCACTAGGGGCGTTTCTAACTTATCCTTTCGTCCGCGGGCGTCCGACCCGAAGGGCGCGGAGCGTGCCCGTTAAGCGAGTCTGCGAGCTTTACGGGCATCGTGCGCAACGAGGTTAAACTTCGCCTGCCATGTCGGTCGAATACGATAAGAGTATACTCCCTCATGGCAGGCTCGTTTTCCTTGCCAACGAACGAAAATCTTGCGTTATAAACAGCCCCTAGGAGGCACCATGGGGGGAACTCTCGCGCGGTCGCTCAGCCTGCGCACGTCGCTTCTGGTGACGGTCATCGCCGTCAGCGTGTTCGCGGTCATCATCGGCACCGGGGCGTGGCGCCAGCGTTACGCGGCCCTGGAGGAACTGGAGGCGGTGGTCAGCCGCGAGTCGGCCATGATCAAGACGGCCATCGACCGGCCCATGCTGCTGGGCAACGACGCGGGCACCCGCGCCGAATTCGCCGACCTTGCGCGCCACTACGCGGACACCACCGTGCATCTGGCCAGCTTCAACGGCAACATCACCTACTCCACCCGGCCAGAGGCAGAGCGGCGCGACCTGTCCGAGGTGCTGCCGGACCCCGGCCTGCGCGACCTGACGGGCCGCGCCCGGCGCGAGGCGCTGGAGGCGTCGCTGCTGTTCGAGCGGGACGGGCGGTCGGTGTTCGCGCATGTTGTCGGCATCCGCAACGAACCGTCGTGCCACCACTGCCACGGCGCCTCGCAACCGTTGCTGGGGCAGTTGGTGGTGATGCAGGACGTCACGCCCATCCTGGCCGGGGTGAACGGCCGCATTCTGGAAAGCGCGGGCATCTCGGCGGCGGGGCTGGTGGCGCTGCTGGCCGGGGTCATCCTGTTCATCCGGCGGGCCATCGTGGATCGGGTGCAGCGCATCACCGATGCCAGCACGGCCATTGCCGGGGGCGACCTGAACGCGGACCTGGCCGTGGGCGGGCATGACGAACTGGCCCGCCTGGCCGCAAACCTGCACGGCATGGTGGGCGGCCTGAAAAAGGAACTGGGCTTTTCCAAGGGCATCCTGAGCGGCATGACCCTGCCCTTTCTGGTGGCAGGCACGGATGGCCGCGTCAGCTACTGCAACGCGGCGCTGCTGCGCATGCTGGGGCTGGACGGCGAACCGGAGGCGCAGGCGGGCAAGACCGTGGGCGACCTGATGTTCGGCGATCCGCGCCGCGACACCGTGACCGATCGCGTGCTGCGCGAACGCAGCGCGCACACCGGCCAGCGGGTCACCCTGGACAGCCGCAAGGGCGGGCAGGTGCACGTGGTGGTGGATTCGGCGCCGCTGCTGGATCTGGACGGCAACCTCATCGGTGCGTTCAGCGTGTACACCGACATTACCGAAATGCAGCGCCAGCAGGCCCGCACGGAAGAACAGCACGCCCGCATCGCCCGCGCGGCAGAGGCGGCGCGGCAGGTTTCCGCGCGGGTGTCCTCCGCATCGGGCGAACTGTCGGAACAGGTGGAAGAAGCCAGCAGCGGTGCGGACGAACAGCGCGGGCTGGCCGTGGAAAGCGCATCGGCCATGGAGCAGATGAACGCCTCCGTCATGGAGGTGGCCAGCAATGCCGGTACCGCCGCCGACCTGGCCGGTTCCGCCCACGAGCAGGCCCGGCAGGGCTCTGCCGTGGTGGAAGAGGCCGTGGCCTGCATCAACCGCGTGGCCGAGCAGGCCCGCGTGCTGGAACAGGACATGGGCGAACTGGGCACCCAGGCCGAGGGCGTGGGGCGGATCATCGGGGTCATCGAGGACATCGCGGACCAGACAAACCTGCTGGCCCTGAATGCGGCCATCGAAGCGGCCCGCGCCGGAGACGCCGGGCGCGGATTTGCCGTGGTGGCCGACGAGGTGCGCAAGCTGGCCGAAAAGACCATGCAGGCCACGCGAGAGGTGGTGGGCTTCGTGGGGGCCATCCGCGCCAGTGTTGCCCGCAGCCGTGCCGCCACCGACGAGGCCGTGCGGCTGGTGGAGCAGTCCACCGGGCTGGCCGGGCGCAGCGGCGAGGCATTGCTGGCCATCGTGCACACCGTGGACCGCACGGCGGACCAGGTGCGGGCCATCGCCACGGCGGCGGAGCAGCAATCCGCCGCCAGCGAGCAGATTACCCGCGCGGTGGACCGCATCAGCACCATTTCCGGCCATACGGCCGATTCCATGCGTCATTCTGCAGGGGCCGTAAGCGACCTTGCCCGGCTGGCGCAGGAGTTGGATGGGATTATCGACGACATGCGTTAGGGGGCACTTCCAAATGGTCTTTTGGGCCGTTGGCGACCGACCCGAAGGGCGCGTAGCGTGCCCGTTAGGCGAGTTCGCGAGCCTTACGGGCATTGTGCGCAACGCGGTCAAACTTCGCTGCCATGTCGTTGCTGTCCTTATCGTAAGGTTCGCTTCGCTCGCCTAACGGCTAAGGCTCGGTCGAATACGATAAGAGTACGCGCTGCGGTCCCTATCCGTAAGGTTCGCTTCGCTCACCTAACGGCTAGGGCACTCCCTCATGGCAGGCTCGTTTTCCTAGCCAACGGCTCAAAATCCTGCTTTGGAAGCACCCCCTGTAAGATAGCGTGTCGGGTTGTTGTGCAAGGGGTAGTGAACGTACTTGAGCGTGAAACAACCTGCGGGGCCGCCGGAGCAATCCGGCGGCCCCGTCGTTTGGGCGCACGGAAGGAAGAAGCGCGAGGCGGTGGGGCTGGAGGCTATTCGGTGAAGCCGGGCGGCAGGCCGCCGGATGGCGGCGCACCGTCCGTGCCGGGCAACGGCGGCCGGGTGCCGTCGGTGTGCGGGTACGGCACGGCGCCCGTGAGGTCTGGGGCGTAGGTCTCGCCGGGCTTTCTGGGGGTGAACACCAGGCGCAGGCCGCGTGCTTCCGCCGCCGTGCGCATGCTGCCGGTGGCGATGCGCAGGGCATCGCGCGGGTGAATGACGATGGCCTTCTGGCCGGTGGCAGGTACCGTTTCCGGGCAGTGCTTTTCGCAGAAGCCGCACCCGGCGCAGCGGGCCGGGTCCACGTGGGGCACGCCCACGGTGTAGCCGGGTTCCGGCTTCAGGGCGATGGCGTCGTAGGGGCACACCTCGTCGCAGACCAAGCAGCGCTTTTTCTTGGCCCAGGCCAGGCAGTGGTCGCGCAGTACCTCTGCCGTGCCGATCTTGGCGAAGGTGCGCTCGTCGGCCAACCGCCGGATGGCCGTGGTGGGGCAGGCGCGGGCGCAGGCGTGGCAGGGCGGGTCGCAGAAGCCGCGCGCCGGGGTGACCACCGGGCTGAACATGCCCAATGCCCCGCTGGCCAGCCATGCGGGTTGCAGGGTGTTGGTGGGGCAGGCAGCGGCGCACAGCCCGCAGCGCACGCAGCGGGCCAGAAAGTCCGGCTCCGGCAGGGCGCCCGGCGGGCGCAGTACCCCTTCCGGCCTGCCCAGCGCCGGGGCGGCGTGCCCCAGCGCGGCGGCACAGGTGCCCACGGCCAGACCCCCCAGCAGCGCGCGGCGTTGGGACCGGGCATGGGGCGGCAGTTCCGCCGATGCATCGGGTACACGTGGTGGGCATCTGTCGGGAACGTCCCGGAAGGTGAAGCGCACCGCGTCCACGGGGCAGACATCGGCGCAGCGCAGGCATTTCAGGCATTCGGCGTGGTCCGTGGCGCGCGGGGTAGTGGCCGGGATGGCCCCTGCCGGGCACTGCCGCGCGCAGGCGCCGCAGGCGGTGCAGGCGTGTTCCACCCGCCGCCGCCACGGGGCCGCGCGTCCCGCAAGGCCCATGGCCGCACCGGCAGGGCAGAGCATGCGGCACCACAGGCGCGGGGCCAGCAGCCCGCCAGCCAGCACCAGTGCGAAGAACCCGACGATGTAGCCGGTGGCCGCGTAGCCGGGCACGGCCACTTCGGCGAAGGCCAGGCCGGTGGCGCCCATGCTGTGGGCCAGCGGCGCGGCCAGTGAAAGGCCTGCCTCGGCCAGCCGGGCCACCGGGGGCCAGGCCGCCAGCGTCCAGAAGCGTGCGGCCAGCGGCAGCGGCGCGGCCCAGAATACCAGGTCCAGCCCGGCCAGCGCCGCCGTCAGCATGGCGGCCAGCACGGCGTACTTGGGCAGGCGCGGCACGGCGGAGCGGGGTATGGCGTCGTTCCGGCCGGATTGCCGCCGCCCGGAAGTGCGCCGTCGGGCCTTCGTCAGGCGTTTCCACAGGGCGTCGCCAGCGTCCACCATGGCCCCGAACGGGCACACCCAGCCGCAGAACGCCCGGCCCAGCAGCAGGGACAGGGTCAGCACCGCCAGCCCCGGCACCGCCGCGCCGATGAATGCGCGCCCTGCGATACTGGCGGCCAGGGCCACGGACGGGTCCAGCCGCAGCATCACGTCGCGGGGCAGGACAGCGTTGCCGGGCAGGGCCTGCCCTGCGCCCCACGCCAGCAGCACGAAGGCCGCGAAGCACAGCCAGCGGCTGGCCAGCCGCGCCCGTTGACGGTTCATGCCATGCGGCCCCGGCCTACAGGGTGACCCGCGTGACGGCGCGCGAAGCGAGGTCCATGGAACCCAGCCCCCGTTCATGGGCCAGCCGGATGTGGCTGACCTGCCGCGCGGCAAAGCGCCGTCCGTACCATTCGAATGATTCCACGGCGCAGGCGTCGGCGGCCACCGGGTCGGCGGAGGCGATCACCGTGTTCTCCTGCACGACCTTGCCGGGCCCGCCGGGTCCGCCTGTGGTCAGCACGTAGGTGCCGTCGATGACCGTGAGCGCGGCGCGCAGCCTGGTGTTCAGGTCCACGATGGAGGTGTCGAGATCGTAGCGCGAATGCATCACCCCGCGCTGGCGGATCAGGCCCATCATGCCCTTGAGCCCCAGCGAGACGCCCGTGGAACTGTGCGACTTGGCCGTGGGCGCGGCAATGAGCACGTCGGCGTCCAGCGCGTCGCGCAAAAAGGTGTTGGTGGTCATCTGTTGCGCGCCGTCGATGTCCAGTTCGCGGTAGAACCGCTCTGCCGTGGGGGCCTGCACGATGTCGCCGAACTCGGCGCAGGCGGTCCGTATGCCCGAACGCTCGATGCACTGCTCCGCCGGGGCCAGCGGGTTGTCCAGCACCAGCACGGATGCGGCGCCCGCGTCGCGGCACATGCGCACCAGCGCGGCCACCACTTCCGGGTGGGTGTTGGTGCCCAGGCTGGCGGCGGAGGCAAAGGACATGTTGGGCTTGATGACCACCTTCTGCCCGGTCTTCACGAAGCGGCCCATGCCGCCCAGCATGCCCACGCAGGCATGGGTGGCGGCGGCGGGGGCGCCCTTGACCACGGCAATGTCCGGCTCCGCGCTGGCGGCCAGCGCCTCGCCCGGCCCCGGCGACAGAAAGGAACGAGGCGAAAGCGCGGACGGCATGGCGGGCAGGCCTGCCCCGGCGGCCAGCCACAATGCGCCGGACAACTGCCATTTCAGAAAGTCCCTGCGACGCATGATGCCTCCTTGCGCCGGGCGGCGCGCTGCGGGCGGGGTGGGGGGATGCCTCGGGCGTAAGGCCGGGCACGGGAGCGCGAAGATGGACAACGGGTGCGAGACTGTTCGGAACGGGCGGAAGGTCAAGAGGCGGAACGCGGATGGTCCGAAAGGGCTGCAAGGTCCGGAAGGCCGCACACCTTGCGTTGCATGTACCACCCTTGGCTGACCGGGGGCAATGGCTGACGGCGGACTGGTGCATGACGGTTGTGCGTCGGGCGGGGGGGCGCCGGGGGACGGCAGGCGGTGCCCGCACAGGTACTGCCTGCGCCATAACGCAACACGCCCCCGGTGAAGGGGGCGCGTACGGGAGGAAGTCGGCGTTACGGCGGTGGGCGGTGCGCTTGCGAATCGCATCGCGGGTCGCAGAGCTCGAAGACTGGCTATCTGCCCGGAGTCAGGCCGGGCATGGCGTCGGAGGTCAGGCCCGGCGCACGGGATTGGCCGGTGGCGGGCGCGGACATGGTACCGTACATCATGTGCTGGCCGCCGTTCTGCGTCATGTGCTGGCCGTTGCCCATCATGTGGCCGCCGTTCTGCATCATCTGACCCATGCTGGCGGTCATGGCCGAGTGGCGGCCCTGCATGGTCGCGGAGCCGGAGCAGGACTGCATGCCCATGGAGGTGGCGGAAACGTTCTGCGCGGCCAGTGCGGCTCCGGCGGTAATGGCCACCAGGGCCAGTGCGGCGGGAAGGATGCGGGTAATCTTCATGATGAACTCCTGTGGATGATTTCCGTTGCCGGATGATGCTTTCTTTAAGGCAAACGGCGTGCCAATGGAGTAATCATGTAGAATTGATGGTGTTATGCTGTTGCGGTGTGCGGGTGTGCTGTTTCGGCGGATAATTTTTGGGCAGTCCGTTGTTGTTTGCCTGTCCAGCATTGGGACGGCTGTATGGATTTTGGACAGTCGCCGAAGAAGGGACGTGACGGAGCCATTGTGCGGGGCCATTGCAATGGCAGGGGCATTGAGGAAGCAACGGCTGCGGGGCATGCAGGCGCACACGGCGTGGCCACACAACGCAACGCGCCCCCGGTGAAGGGGGCGCGTACGCTGCGAGGCGGAACCGTGGGGCCGGCGAGGAGGAGGTGTCGGCCCCACGGGGGAATCCTTGTGTCTGCCGTGGGAAGGCTGGCGGCCCCATAAGCCCGGTTGCATTGTCCGGGGGGCCGCGTCTTGTTGCCCTAGCTGTGGCGGACCGGCGCCTTGCCATCCATGCCCGGCATCATGTGCCCGGCACCGCCCGGCTTGGCGTCCATGTTGCCCATGTTGCCCATGTCGCCGTGACCGTCCTTCATCATCTGGCAGCAGCCGCAGCCCTGCATGGGGGCGGGCTGGGCGTCGCCGGGGGCCTTGTCTGCCGGAGCGGAGGCCGCCGGGGGCGTGGCGTGGGTATCGTGGGCGCCAGTGCTGCCCGCCGCCAGGGCCGAGCCTGCGGTGATGGTCAGGACGGCAAGGGCGGCAAGCGCGGCGGGGAGAATGCGGGTGATCTTCATGAACTGCTCCTGCATGTGGTTTCCGTTTCCGGGTGTGTAGTGCACATAAGGCAAGGGGCGTGCCATGGCGCGCACGGCAGGGGCATGGGACCGCAATGCGTTGCGGCGCAAGGCGCGGCGCCTGTTGCGTCCGCCATGGCGCGGTCAACGGTCACCAACACGGTGTATGATTATTGGACGGTTTCTTGTGCAGGATGTGCAAACCGGATCATGACTGTCCGATTTTTGGACAGTGTGGCGGACAGTGCGCTGGACAACCGCGCGGCGTGGTGATCGGCAATCCGAAACCGTATTGCGGGCCTGCCCCCCCCTGTGTACGTCCATCGTTGCGACCGCCTGTTCCTGCGCTTGCCCGCCTATTCCCTCGTTCGATTCCCCTCCATCGGCGCAGTCCGGTGGGCCCCTTCCATCCGCAATGCCGCCCGCACCGTGCGCTGCGGGGCGGTTGGACTTCCGCCCCCGAATGCAGTATGAAAACCGATTCGAATGGTACGGCGACGCGCGCCGGGCCGAGACGCCACCCCGTGGCCGGTCGGTGCGCACGGCTCCATCGGCGCCCGTACCCACCCCATGCCGCATACATTTCAGGAGGCGCGCCGCCGCACGGTGGCACCCACGCTATGCCCAGACAGGAACACATCCGCAATTTCAGCATCATCGCGCACATCGACCATGGCAAATCCACCCTGGCCGACCGTATCCTTGAGGTTACCGGACTGGTCAGCGACCGCGAAAAACGCGACCAGTACCTGGACCGCATGGACCTTGAGCGCGAGCGCGGCATTACCATCAAGGCCCAGTCGGTGCGCATTCCGTACACGGCCAAGGATGGCCGCAAGTACGTGCTGAACCTCATCGACACGCCCGGCCACGTGGACTTCAACTACGAGGTCTCGCGCTCGCTCGCCGCGTGCGAAGGGGCGCTGCTGGTGGTGGACGCCTCGCAGGGCGTGGAGGCCCAGACCCTGGCCAACGTGTACCTTGCGCTGGACCACAACCTGGAAGTCATCCCGGTCCTGAACAAGGTGGACCTGCCCAGCGCCGACGCCGAGCGCGTGAAGCACGAGATCGAGGAAAGCATCGGCCTCGACTGCACCGACGCCGTGGCCGTCAGCGCCAAGACCGGCCTGAACGTGGACAAGGTGCTGGAAGCCATCGTCGAGCGCCTGCCCGCGCCCGAAGGCAACCTGAACGCCCCGCTGAAGGCCCTGATTTTCGACTCCTGGTACGATTCGTACCAGGGTGTGGTGGTGCTGTTCCGCGTTGTGGACGGCGTGCTGCGCAAGGGCGACCGCATCAAGCTGTTCGCCACCGAACGCAGCTACGAAGTGATCCGCCTTGGCGTGTTCTCGCCCGAAATCGTGGACATGACCGAGCTTGGCGCGGGCGAAGTGGGCTTTCTGTGCGCCAACATCAAGGAACTGGGCGACGCCAAGGTGGGTGACACCATCACCCATGTGGACCGCCCCGCCGAGATACCCGTGGAAGGCTTCAAGGAAGTGCAGCCCATGGTGTTCTGCGGGCTGTACCCCACCGATTCCGCCGACTACGAACAGCTCAAGTACGCGCTGGAAAAGTTGCAGCTCAACGACGCCGCCTTCTCGTACGAGCCGGAAACCTCGCAGGCGCTCGGCTTCGGCTACCGCTGCGGGTTCCTGGGCCTGTTGCACATGGAAATCATCCAGGAGCGGCTGGAGCGCGAATTTCAGGTGGAGCTCATCGCCACCGCCCCCTCGGTGATCTACAAGATCGACACCGTGGACGGGAAGAAGAACGACATCGACAACCCCTCCAAGCTCCCCGACCCCACCAAGATTGCCGCGCTGTACGAACCTTACGTGCGCATGGACATTCACGTGCCCAACGACTACGTGGGCAACGTGCTGAAGCTGTGCGAGGAAAAGCGCGGCATCCAGAAGAACATGGGCTACATCGCCTCCAACCGTGTGGTCATCACCTACGAACTGCCGTTCGCCGAAATCGTGTTCGATTTCTTCGACCGGCTGAAGTCGGGCACCAAGGGCTACGCGTCCATGGACTACGAGTTCATCGACTACCGCGAGTCGGCCCTGGTGAAGCTGGACATCCTGATCAACGCCGAAGCCGTGGATGCGCTGGCCGTCATCGTGCACCGCGACAAGGCCTATCACTATGGCCGCGCGCTGGCGCTGAAGCTGAAGCGCACCATCCCGCGCCAGATGTTCGAGGTGGCCATCCAGGCGGCCATCGGGCAGAAGATCATCGCCCGCGAATCCATTTCCGCGCTGCGCAAGAACGTGACCGCCAAGTGCTACGGCGGCGACATTACCCGCAAGCGCAAGCTTTTGGAAAAGCAGAAGGAAGGCAAGAAGCGCATGAAGCGCATGGGCAACGTGGAGTTGCCGCAGGAGGCGTTTCTTGCCGCCCTTCAGGTGGGCGACGAGTAATTTCGCGTCAGGAGTGGCAATGGCGGCGTCATGCGCCGTTGCCGCTCGGGTCACGTACCAAAGAGTACGCTCCCCTCGCGGACCCCGACGCTTTCCTTGCCCTTGCCACTCCTGACGCGAAATTGCGGTGGGTGGTCAGGGTGGACTACCTGTGGAAGACGTACGCTCTCCTCGCGGACGCCGACGTTTTCCTTGTTCTTGCCGACCGTGCGCACCGCTACGGGCGCGTGCGTTGCGTGAAGAAGTGAGCGAAACCCTTGCCGTCCCTGACGCGAAATTGCGGTGGTGCAGGCCGGGGGTATGAATGAGCCCCGCGTGGCGCAAGGCGTGTGCGGGGGGCGTTTGAAAAGAGAATGACGTGAACAATGCCGGGTGGCAGGTGCAGCATGCGCCGCAGCCCGGCTGTTTCAAAGCGCCGTCCCCGACATTCCCCACCATGCGGGGCGCGGCGCAGGGCATGTCCATGCGGCCTCCGCACCAGCGGGGGCGCGCACCGGCCCCGCCTTGGGCGTCAGCCCCTGGCGGGTTTTCGATGAACCGCAAATCCCCGTCCCCGCGCGGCCGCGCGAACGGATGGCGGAGGCACCCGCATGCAACAGAAAAGCCTGCTGTTGGAATACGTGGAGGCGCTTGTCGTCGCCTTTGCGCTGGCCATGCTCATCCGCACCTTCGTGGTGCAGGCGTACAAGATTCCTTCCGGTTCCATGCTTGAAACCTTGCAGATCGGCGACCACCTGCTGGTCAACAAGTTCAGCTACGGGGTCAAGCTGCCCTTCACCCACAAGGTGGTGCTGCCCGTGGGCGATCCGCAGCGCGGCGACATCATCGTGTTCGAGTACCCCGGCGATCCTTCCATCGACTACATCAAGCGCATCGTGGGGCAGCCCGGCGACGTGATAGAGGTGCGCAACAAGCAGCTGTACCGCAACGGCGAAGCAGTGCAGGAAGCGTACATCCGTCATTCGCAGCCCGGCATCGTCATGCCCGTGCGTGACAGCTTCGGCCCGGTCACCGTGCCGGAAGGTCACTACTTCGCCATGGGCGACAACAGGGACGACTCGCAGGATTCCCGCTTCTGGGGCTTTGTCCCGCGCGGGGCCATCCGGGGCAAGGCGTGGGTCATCTACTGGTCGTGGGAAGGGCTTGGCAACGTGCGCTGGGATCGCATCGGCACGGTCCTGCACTGATCCCGCACGGCAACCGCGTACCAGCGCGGTGAATGGCCCTGGCGCCGTTTCCGCAGCCTGACCATTCCGCCGGTACCGCATTCGCTTCATATCCGTCCCGTCCCGCGCGTCATTGCGGGGCGGGACGTTTTGCTTTAGTTGTTGTGCGGTATCGCAGGACGCATGCAGTGGCCTTGCGGCGCAGCCCGGCTGATGCTCCGGGCGCGTGCGCCAAACGGGGCCGGATTGGTGCCTGCCGCACCCGTTGCACTGGCTGTACTGGTGTGCCTGACGTGCCCGACTGCCTGTCGCTTCCGCTTCGCCCGCTCCTCACTCTTTCCGCGCAGGGGGCTAGATGATCGTTCGCGTGGCCTGTGCCGCCCTGCACGGGGTGGACGCCTTCCGGGTGGACCTGGAAGTGGACCTTGCCCGGCAGGGCATGCCCGCCTTCGTCATGGTGGGCCTGGCCGAAGGGGCGCTGCGCGAATCGCGCGAGCGCGTCTTTGCCGCCATGCGTGCCTGCAACCTGCGCCTGCCGCCCGCCCGCATCACCGTCAATCTCGCCCCCGCCGACCGTCGCAAGAGCGGCAGCGGCTTCGACCTTCCCCTTGCCATCGGCCTGCTGGCCGCCGCCGAGATACTGCCCCAGGGCAGCACGGACGGGTGGTTTCTGCTGGGCGAGCTTTCGCTTACCGGCGAACTGAAGCCCGTGCCGGGCGTGCTGCCCGTGGCCGTGCGCGCCCGCGCCGAAGGGGCGCGCGGCATGCTGGTGGCGGCGGACAACGCCGCCGAGGCCGCCGTGGTGGAAGGGCTGCCGGTGTACCCCGTGCGTTCGCTGGGCGAGGCCGCCGCCTTTCTGGCCGGGCAGGCGGACATATCCGCCGTGCCTTCGGGCGGGCGCGCCGTGTGGGAACGCGGCGCTGACTGGCCCGTGGATTTCGCCGAGGTGAAGGGGCAGGAGCACGCCAAGCGGGCCATCGAAATCGCGGCGGCGGGCGCGCACAACCTGCTGTTCATCGGCCCACCGGGCAGCGGCAAGACCATGCTGGCCCAGCGCATTCCCACGGTGCTGCCGCCGCTCTCCTTCGAGGAAGCGCTGGAGGTGACCACCATCTACAGCGTGGCGGGCCAACTGGACGGGCAGGGGCTGATCACCCGCCGCCCGTTTCGCGCGCCGCACCACACCGTGTCGGACTACGGGCTGGTGGGCGGCGGGGCCAACCCGCGCCCCGGCGAGATTTCGCTGGCGCATCGCGGGGTGCTGTTTCTGGACGAATTGCCCGAATTCCGCAAGACAGCGCTGGAAGTGATGCGCCAGCCGCTGGAAGACGGCGTGGTGACCATCGCCCGCGCCGCCGTCTCGCTGACCTACCCGGCGGACAGCATGCTGGTGGCGGCCATGAACCCCTGCCCCTGCGGCTACCGCACCGACGACAGGCACACCTGCACCTGTCTTGGCCCGGCAGTGCAGCGGTATCGGGCACGTCTGTCCGGTCCGCTGCTGGACCGCATCGACCTGCATGTGGAGGTGCCCGCCGTGCCTTACGAGGATTTGCGCGGCGGCATGACGGGCAGCACATCCGCAGAAATGCGGGGCCGCATCGCGACGGCGCGGGCCGTGCAATCAGCGCGGTACGCGGGCACTCCGTGCCGCACCAACGCGGACCTTACCGGCAAGTTGCTGGAAGAACACTGCGCCCTTGGCCCTGACGAGCACGCCTTTCTGGAGGGTGCGGTGCGGGCCCTGGCCCTGTCGGCACGGGCGTACACGCGTATTCTGCGCATTGCGCGGACCATCGCGGATCTGGAGTGGGCAGAACAGGCAGAACAGGCGGGACGGGTGGAACTGGCGGAGCAGGCTCTGGCCGCCGGTCTGGATGCGGTGCCCGGAGGCGCGGCGGGAACTGCGGTCCCGGATGCCGTGCTTCCGGATGACGCGGTGGCGCGGGGAACGGACCCGGCGGGCGGTGATGCCCCCAGCGCCCGCCCCATGGGACCCGCTGGTCCCATCCGCGTGCAGCACCTGGCGGAAGCCATCAACTGCCGCGCGCTGGACCGCGAACGGTTGTAGGCCGGGAATGCGAGGCCGCGCGGCGGCGCGGAGGAACGAGACACACACCATCCACGGCACCGGTCCGTATCCTGGGGGATACATGGACGAGAAACGGTATTGCGTGCATGCCGCGCTGGGTACGCGCGGCGAACGGTTGCGGCTGGTACGGATCAGGCCCGAGCCGTGTCAGCACGGCGGGCAGGAAGGAAAGAATCGGCAGCAGGACGATGCCCCGCCGTTGGACGAGCCTGCGCCGGGCATTCCTGCGCGTGACGATCCGCCCTCCTTGCCGCTGTCCGGTGCGCGCCCGGTGGTGCTGGCCGAAGGGCTGACCGCCCGCCAGGCCGAGCGCCTGGCCGCCCTGTTGTCCGGTCTGGTGGACGCGGATGTAGCGCGGGCTGCCGGAACCATGGATGCACATGCAGGCTCAGGCAGCGGCGAGCTGTCGTGCATTGCCCCCGCGCAGACCGCAGGCAAGGGGATTGCCGTGCCCGAAGGGACGCCGCGCAAGGCCCAGGCCGGGCTGAATCTGCTGCGCGAGGCGCTGCTTTCCGTCATGGCCTGCAACCCCAGGGGGCTTACCGGCCCGGAACTGCTTTTCGCGTTGGGCCTTGATGGGGGTTCGGGGGAGCCGGGGATACAAGACGGGCGCCCGCACGGCGCGGACCTGCTGGTGCGCGGCCTGCTGGAACTGCTGCGCGAAGCGGGTGCGGTGCGCGGCGGGGACGGGCGCTGAACTTCACCCGCAGGTATGGGTGACGCTACAACCTGCTGCAATATATACAGAGCACGCTTTCGATATCTCGGGCATCGAGGGTGTTGAGCGGGGCAGGGAAAGCACTGACGGGCAGTTTGTCCCCTTGGAATTGTTCCATGAGGTTCTTCTTAACAAGTACGTTGGCACCTTCCAGCGCTCCACAGTGCAAATGTACCATCTGCGGGTGTGCCATGTAGTAATGGCCAAATCGCTCGGAAAAATCGTAGTAGAATAGCGTGCCTACACCTGCGAATTTGGAAAGAATCTCCTGCACTGTCATGTGAAGTCTGTCGAATCCTGTCTGCGCGGCTTCGTCTAAGCGCATGGCAGCTGGAATCAGGCATTGTTCAATGGCAGTCTCTAGCTTTAGCATTCCTATTCTGCGTTGATGACCACACATTTTCCCTTCGTGTCCGATGGAGCGGGCAGCCTTTCGTATGCGCTTTTCAAGCGTGTCATCTGCTGTGTAATGAGCCCTCTCCCTGTCATGGTACGGCTTGTCGCAATGAATAAAGGTGGCAACTATGCCCGCAAGGGTTCCGTCAAGGTACCATTGCTGGCATTTTTCGTAATCATCTTCAGGTGGCTTGCATCTGCTAATGTGTTTTTTAGGCCGGCATGACGTCACGTGTTGTCCTGTGCGATGGCTTGGGGTTCGTGCCGTATCCCAAGACTACGATATTGAGTTGATGGTGAATGCCAATCCGTGGCGCGGGGCTACCCCTTCCCGTTCTCCAGCCCAAGCTCGGACAGGGCGGCGGCAAGGTCGGCGCGCAGCAGGGGCTTGGCCAGCATCAAGCTGACCCCCGCCTCCGTGGCCGCGTCGTGCCCCAGCCCCTCGCTGAAGCCGGAACACAGCACCACCGGCAGGTCGGGCCGCAGGGCGCGCACCTGGCGGGTCAGTTCCGTGCCGGTCATGCCGGGCATGGTCTGGTCGGTGACCACCAGCCGCCAGCTTGCCGGGTCTGCCCGGAAGCGTTCCAGCGCGTCCAGCGGATTTGCGGTGACCACGGCGCGGTAGCCCAGCTTTTCCAGCATGGCCCCCATGATGGCCGCCAGCGGAGCCTCGTCGTCCACCACCAGCGCCGCGCCGCTGCCGCTGTGCGCGGAATCCGGCCCCGAGGCGGCCTCTTCGCCCGCCTGCGGAGCCAGGGGCAGCAGCACCTCGAATTCGGTGCCCACACCCACGGTGGATTGCGCCGCAACGGCCCCGCCGTGCGCGGTGACGATGCCGTGCACCAGCGCAAGGCCCATGCCCGTGCCCTCGTCCGGCTTCTTGGTGGTGAAGAACGGGTCAAAGATGTTCTCGAGGATATCCGCAGGAATGCCGTGCCCCGTGTCGCGCACGCGCAGCCGGGCATAGCCGCCGGGGGCGGGCAGCGAGCGGACCGTGGCCTCGTCCTCGTCCAGTTCCACGGCGTCCAGGGTCAGTTCCAGCACGCCGCCCCGTTCACGCATGGCATGGGCCGCGTTGCCACACAGGTTCATGATCACCTGCTGCAACTGGCTCAGGTTGGCCAGCAGCGGGCCGGTGTCGGCCAGGTTCAGCCGGATGTCCACATTGGCGGGCAGGGTGGCGCGCAAGAGGCGCACCGTTTCCTTGATGGGCGCCAGCGGCGGCAACGGCAGGCGGGACGGTTCCTCCTGCCGGCTGAAGGTCAGGATCTGGCGGATCAGGTCGCGCGCCCGGCGTCCGGCGGCCAGCACCTCGGTCAGGCGGCGGTGCTGGGCGTCGCCGTCTTCGGTCTGGTCCAGGCTCATTTCCGTGTAGCCCATCATCACGCCAAGGATATTGTTGAAATCGTGGGCGATGCCCCCGGCCAGCGTGCCGATGGCCTCCATCTTCTGGGCCTGGCGCAGCCGGGCTTCCAGTTGCTTGCGGCTGCTGATGTCGTGCGCCACCAGCACCGTGCCGGGCGCGTCCCCCTCCCGGATCGGTTCGCCGTCGTACTGGCTGTCGGCAAGGAAGGGCGACAGGGTGACCAGAAAGTGCCCGCCAAGGCTGGGCAGGTACAGCTCCTCGGTGCGGCTTTCGCCCCAGGGCATGGCCCGGATGGCCGTGCACACGTCGTCCGCCATGACGGAGGCCCCAAGCACATCGTTGCAGTGGCGGCCCACCAGATCCTTGGGGTGCAGGCCCAACAGCCTGCCCAGGGCCATGTTGCTGCGCCGCACGCGCTGGCCCGCGTCCATGATCATGATGATGTCGGGCACGCTGTCGAACGTTTTCTCCCATTCCTGCTTGGCGCGGATGATCATGTTTTCCACGGCCTTGCGGCGGTCGATGTCTTCCACCGTGCCTTCGATGCCGGAAATTTCTCCGGTGGTGCCGCGCTGCACGCGGGCGTTCACCGAAATCCAGAAGGTGGAGCCGTCTGCCCGGCGGGCCGTGGTTTCGAAGTCGCGCACCTCGCCTTCGTCACGCAGGGTGTTCAGCATGCGGTCCAGGGTGGCCCGGTCCAGAAAACCGCCGGGCAGCCAGCCGTCGGGCAGGGGGCCGCCGGGGGCGACACCGGCTGCGCCGCCGGTCCGGATGGCCGCGAACAGCGCATCGGGCGAAGGGTAGCCGAACATGTCGGCAAAGGCGGGGTTGGCGCTTATCAGGTCGCCCCAGGGGCGGCAGCGAAAGATGCCGAGCACGGTACCTTCCACCATGCCGCGCCACTGGCGGGCGTCGCGGTTTATCTCGCGCCAGTGCACGGAAAGGGTGCGCCGTCGTTCCGCCTCGCGCACCAGACGCAGGAAGGCGGGGCCAAGGTGCCAGTCGTCGGCGCAGAGCACCTCGTCTGCGCCTTCGCGCATGGCCTCCAGGGCCATCCCTTCGTCGGGGGTGGGGCTTACCAGCACGAAGGGCACGTCTTCGCGCACCCCGCGCACCAGCATCAGCACTTCCTGCCAGGTCATGCCGGGAGCCTCGGCTTCCGCCACCACCATGTCCCACGGTTCTTCGGTGATCAGGCGCGAAAGCTCGGACGGCGTTTCGGCCAGCATGTACGAAGGCTCCAGCCCGCAGGCCGCAAGCCGCGCCACCAGTCCGCGTGCGAATTCCTCGAACTCGGAGACGATGAGCAGGCTGAGCCGCGCCGCGCGTGCCGCCGCGACGTCCTGGTCGGGCGTGCTGGTGGATGGAGGTGGCGGGGATGCGGGCATGGCTTCCCTGTAAGTGGCGGGTCGGTGAGTGGCGGGCCGGGGGGTGGCAGGCCCATGGGTGGCAGGCCCATGGGTGTCAGGAAGGACGCCGAGGGCGGTTTCCGCAAGCAACGCAAGGACGGCAGGCCGTCGGGTAGCGGTCCGGTGTGGCTGCGGCTGCACGTAACCGGCCGCACCTTTCGCCGCGCGGGCGGCCACCGGCCATTCCGGGGGCATCATGCCCGGCATGTCCGCCAGGCAGTCCGCCGCAATGTCGTTTGCAATGTCGTTTGCAATGTCTGGCGCAATGTCCGGAGCGACGTCAACCGGCCAGTCGGGGGCCGACGTGCTCCGCATGATAGCAGAACGGGCCACGCCCGCAAACCGGGGTGGCCCGCCATGTACCGGGGGGAGCTGCTCCGGCGGGGAAGGCTCGGCGGGGCGGGCACCCGGTGCGCCCGGTGAGCACGGCGCGTCCGGTTCCGGCGGGGCCACGGGCCGCAGCCCGCCCGCCCCGCCGGGATCACCGGCCCAGCCACTGTCACCCGGCCAGCCGGAACCGGCGACGATGTCGTGTGCCTCGGGCACGCAGTGCAGCGAAAGCCCCAGGCGGCGCATCATTTGCAGATCGCCCAGGGTTCGTTGACCATGCGTTCGCGCCCGCTGACGGTTATCTGCGGCGGTAGCAGGGAGCCTACCAGCGGCGTCAGCGGCGCGTAACTGTAGTCCACCTGTACCTCCACCGTCTGGCAGGGGTCGCCGCCGTTGTTTTCGACAGCGGCGGCCCCGGTGCCGTTGGGATAGCTGCGTACCAGGATGGTCACGCCCGTGCCCGTGGAGCCGGACAGCACCTCGGTGAGCGGCCGGGCCGCGTCCTTGATGAGTGTCACCCGGTTGCCCGTGTCGAAGCCTTCGCCGGTGACGGCAAAGCGTGCCCCCACCTGTGCGGCCTTTTCCACGGTGGAGCGGGCAAAGAGGTTGTAGCCGAATTCCACAAGCCCGAAGAGCATGGCCAGCAGCACGGGCAGCATGAACGCCACCTCCAGCGAACTGGCGCCGTCTTCTTTGCGCCACAGACGGAACGGCGATATGCGGCATGCACGCATGGTGTCCTCCCCGCCGCGCTAGCGCAGCAGCCGCCAGCCGAGCTGCCGACCGATCTTCTTGAAGATTTCTTCAAGGTCGTAGGCAGAGGGCGCGTTGTAGTAGTGGTCGGTGGTGCCCGCCTTGCTGGAGGCAATGGCCTTCATCAGGCTGATGTCCGTGGAATCGGAGTCGCCGTAGCGGATGGCGAAGATCTCTATGCCCTTGTCCTTGGCGAGCTGTGCCTCGCTCAGCATGGCCGCGTTCAGCTTGCCGCCGTTCTCGCAGTGGGTGTTCATGTCGAACATGCCGTAGTAGGCGTTGGTCCAGTAGGCGTTGGGCGTGTAGCTGAGGGCGTAGTTGCCGCCGCACTTGGCGTCTTCGGTGTCGCCGTCGGTCAGCACGATCATGACCTTGCGCATGTCCTTGTTGGACGAGCCCTGGGTGAACGGTGCCTCGGGGGTGAGCACGTGGCGTCCCCACTTGATGCCTTCGGAGATGACGGTGCCAGAGGCGTCGCCCAGGGCGTCCTGCTCGGCGATGGCGTTGACGATGGTGGAACGGTTGCCGGTCAGGGCCTGCACGCGCGGAATGCTGTCGCAGGTGCCCTTGGGCACGTTGAGCGAAGAACCCGTGGGAGTGCGGTACTTGGCCTGCTTGTACTCCTCCAGTATCCACGAGGGCGCCAGGGTTCCGTCGGCATTGCGGCAGCCGTCGGCCAGGCCGTCAACGTTGGCGGGAATGTGCACCTTGCCCCGGAAGGGCACCAGCCCCACCTTGACCGAGGTTTCCATGCCTTCGGGCATGATCAGTTCGGCAAGCTGGGTGGCGGCCGCGTTGGCCTGCTGGATGGCCGTGCCCTTCATGGAGCCGGTGTTGTCGATGACGAAGACCACTTCCAGGTTGTTGTACCCGGCGGTGGCCTGGGCGCGCACCGTGGAGGAACCGATGCCCAGGGCGCCCATGAAGATGGTGGCCACGGTGGCCTCTGCCTTCACGGTGACGCTGCGTTCCTCCGTGCCGGGGGCAACGCCCTTCAGCACGGCGGTGGGGTAGTTGGCGGCCATGTATTCGTTCACGGCGCCCTTCACCAGCCCCTTGTCCAGTTGCGGGTCGTAGGGAAGTTGCAGGCTGCCCGCCAGGGCCGCCGCGTCCACGGCGCCCTGCAGGCGATTGTGCGCGAGGTAGAGCATGCCAGAATCGATGCCAAGGCCGGCAAGGCCCAGCACCACGGGCAGCAGCACGGCCATCAGCATGGCCATGGAACCCCGCGTGCCACGCCACAGGCCGCGCAGCAGGGCGCGAAAACCGGCAGGCCGGGCCGCGTTACGGCGTGGGCATGCTGGTGCTTGCGGAAAACGTGTAGAGCGCGTCATGGGGGTCTCCGTTGTAGGGATTGCTCGTGAATACCGACTTGTAGGCATACTGCACGGTTACCGTGACCATCTGCTTGCCCGTGTCCTTGACGGCGGTGGCCGTCAGGGCGTTGGGGTCCAGCGTGGTGGCCAGCGAGCGGACGAGAGCCTGCACGCCCGCCGCGTCGTCGTTCATGACAACGTGGCGCGCACCCGCGCGGCTGGCCTCGGTCAGGGCGGAGTAGGCGCGGATGGTGTTGCCTCCCTCCACCAGTACGTAGAGCAGCGCGGCGATGACCGGCAGCATCAGGGCCACTTCCAGCGCGGCCAGGCCGCGCTGGGCCAGCGCCCGCGACGACGGAAGGTGGCGCAGTCCCCTGCGCGTTCCGCCGGGCGGGGCCGGTGGCATGGTGTTGCGTGTTTCGAACATGGTTTCACTCCTTGCGATGGTCCGCCCCCCGGCGAGATCCATCAGCGGTGCCCCCAACGGACAATGGTGGACGCGCGTGGCGCGCCCGAAATTTCTGCGTGCCTAGTTGCCGTCGCGCAATTCGCCTTCGCGCACGGCAGCCGGGGTGGCGCGCGCCTTCAGGGGCGTTGCCGAAGGCGGCAGCGTCACCGGCGTGGCTACACCGGGCGCGCCCGGTACGGGGCCGATTCCCATGGCCCCCGAAGGCCCCGTGGGCACCGTGTCGGGCCCGGCCATGGGCAGCGGCGCGGCGGTGGACGATGCCGGGCCCTGCCCCTGCGCGATGCGCGCGGCCAGGCGGGCTCGCTTCAGGTTTTCCGCAGCGCGGGCGTAGTAGCGCGGTTCCACTTCCAGGGCGCGTTGCAGATGGTACAGGGCCAAGGCATGCTCGCCCTGCTGCGAAAGGTACACGCCCAGGTTGTTGTGCGCGGCGGCTTCGCCCCCGGCGTTGCGGAAGGCCTCGAAGGCTTCGTCGTAACGGCCCAGGCGGCACAGCGACAGGCCCATGTTGTTCCACACCCGGTTGCCGGGCGCCCCGTAGGTGATGGCCGCGCGGAAATGGTCCACGGCGGCGGCGTCGCTACCCAGCATGGCCTGCGCGATGCCCGCGTTGTTGTGCAGTTCGCCCGAGCGGGGCATCTGCTCCAGCGCCCGCACGAACAGGGCCAGGGCCTTGTCCGGCTGCCCCTGGTAATTGTGGATGGCGCCAAGGTGGCTGGCAGCCCCGGCAAGGCGCGGGTCCAGCGCCAGCGCCCGTTCGAAGCGGCTCCCGGCCTCGGTCAGGTTGCCTTCGGCAAAGCTGAGCATGCCCGCCGTTTCCCAGGCCCGGGCATTGTCCGGGGCCAGCGACAGGGCGGCGTCGATGTCGGGCCGGGCCTCGGCAGTGACGCCGCGCGCCACCAGCAGCGCGCCGCGCTGGTATCTGGCCTCGGCCAGCTTGGGATCGAGCTGGCAGGCCCGGCTGAACTGCTCGAAGGCCAGTTCCTGCCGGTTCTGCGCAAGGAAGTTCAGGCCGCGCTGCAAATGTTCCTGGGCGTTCATGGCATCACCCTGGGGGGTGGGTTGCACCCCTTCGCCGTCGTGCAGCAGATCCTTGTTGCTGTGGTAGCGTTCCATCAGCGAAAGGTTGGAGCCGCGCGTGGGCTGCTGCGCGCCGCAACCGGCAAGCAGCAGGGCGCACAGCGCCAGCAGGGCAAGGGCGGGACGGGTGGCGGTGCGGGCGGTCATGGCGTTTTCCTTCATTGTTGCAAACCGGGCGATTTTCTCTCTTCGCCCCGGCTGGGGATTTCGTTCGCTGGCAAGGAGAACACGCCAGCCAGCGGGCGCCGGAGGAATGAAATCCCGCCGGGGCTATTGGCCCATCTGGGCGAAGACCTGCATCAACTTGATGAACGCGGGGCCCATGATGGTCACGAACAGGGCCGGAAGAATGCAGAACACCAGCGGGAACAGCAGCTTTACCGGCATCTTGGCGGCGATTTCCTCGGCCCGCTGGAAGCGCGTGGTGCGCATGGTGTCGGAGTAGACGCGCAGCGTGCTGGAAATGCTGGTGCCGAAGGCATCCGCCTGCACGATGAGCGTGACCAGGCTGTTCACGTCTTCCAGCGCCACGCGCGAGGCCAGGTTCTTCAGGGCTTCGGAGCGCGACTTGCCCGCGCGCAGTTCCAGGATGACCAGGTTCAGTTCCTCGGCCAGCACCGGGTTGGTGCCCATCATTTCGCGGGCCACGCGGGAGAAGGCCTGGTCCAGGCCCATGCCCGCCTCCACGCAGACCACCAGCAGGTCCAGGGCGTCGGGCAGCGAGTTGATGATGTCCAGCCTGCGTGCCTTGATGCGCCGCGACAGCCACACGTTGGGCGCGTACAGGCCCACCACCGCCGGACAGATGAACAGCAGCGCCACCATGCCCACGGGAATGTCGTTGCCCGCCAGCAGGCGGACCGTCAGCCCCAGCAGCAGGCCGCACAGGGTCAGCCCGGCCTTCACGCCCCAGAATACCAGCGGGGCGCGGCGGTTGCGGAAGCCCGCGCGCACCAGCGCCAGACCCGCCTCGTTCACTTCCTCGCCGTCGTCCTTGACCACCTTCTGCCCCACCCGCTCGGCCACGGCGTTCAGGGCGGCCTTCAGGGACGAAAAGGGGGATTCGGGCAGGGTCGGGGCGGCCACGGCCACGGCGCGGGCGCCTGTGGCGTGCCGGGTGAGGCGACCATGCATGCGCTCTACCCGCTGGCGATTGCCGAACATGCCGCGCAGAGCCTGCGCCACCAGCAATACCGCGCCGGAGGCCAGCAGGGCTGCCAGGAAGGGGATCATGGTTTCGTCGAACGGCATGGCGGATATCCTCAGACTCTGATGGTGGTCATGCGCTTGAGCACGATACCGCCGATGGCCATCTGGAACAGCGATCCGGTAAGCAGCATGTTCCCCTCGGGCGTGGCGTACAGGGCGCTCATGAAGTCGGCGTTCAGCAGGTTGATGATGAACCCGATGCCGAAGGGCAGGGCGAACAGGATCCAGGCGGTCAGGCGGCCTTCCGCCGAAAGCACGCGCACCCGGCCCGCCAGCTTGAACCGTTCGCGGATCAGCCGGGCGATGTTGGTGACGATTTCCGCCAGGTTGCCGCCGGTTTCACGCTGGATGTTCACCGACACCACGAAGAACTTCAGGTCCGGGCAGTCCACGCGGCGGGTAAGGTTGTACAGGGCCGCGTTCGCCGGGATGCCGAAGTTGATTTCGTCCAGGGTCTTCTGGATTTCCGGGCCGATGGGATCGGCGAATTCGTCGGCCACCATGCGCATGCCCTGATTGAAGGCATGCCCCGCCTTGAGCGCGCGGGCGATGAGGTCCAGCGCATCGGGCAGCTGACGCTGAAAGCGGCCCATGCGGGCGTTGCGCTTGCGCTGCACCCACAGGAAGGGCGCGTAGCCGAGCGCCAGCGGCGGCGCCACCAGCAGGAACAGGTTGTCCACCAGCAGGTGCATGACCAGAAAGCTCGAGGCCGCGCCCAGCACCGAGGCCAGCAGCAGCACGCCCAGGGTGGCCCGTACCTGCGCCTGTTCCAGTGCCAGGTCCATCTTCTTGGTCCACGACTGGGCGGCCAGCATCCGGTGCAGCCAGTCCACGTCGGACAGGGAGCGGCGGCGTTCCAGGTCCACCCGGTCCTGCTCGTCTTTCGCCCGCAGCAGGTTTTCCATGCGCTGCCCCACGCGCTGCGCCGTGGCGCGGCGGCGACCGTAGGCCAGGTCCAGCACGCCCATGACGAACACGAACATGGCGATGACCGAGAGTACGGCGATGACGAGCATCATGGCGAAACCCCTTTGCGTTCAGGCTGCCGCGCTACTGCGACAGGTCGGGGTCGAACAGCGCGCCGCCGAGCTCGATGCCCATGGCGGCCAGGCGCGGGGCGAAGCGGGGCCGGATGCCGCCGGAGCGGAAGCGCCCCTGCACCTTGCCGTTTTCGTCCACGCCGGTCTGTTCGAAGGTGAAGATGTCCTGCATGGTGATGGCGTCGCCTTCCATGCCGGTGATTTCCGAAAGGCTGGTCATCTTGCGCGAGCCGTCGGACAGGCGCGAAACCTGGATGATCACGTCCACGGCGGACGAAATGTACCGCTTCAGCGACAGGGTGCCGATGTTCAGCCCGGCCATGGCCACCATGGTTTCCAGGCGCATCAGGCAGTCGCGCGGGGTGTTGGCGTGGATGGTGGTCAGCGAGCCGTCGTGGCCGGTGTTCATGGCTTGCAGCATGTCCAGCACTTCGCCGCTGCGCACTTCGCCCACGATGATGCGATCGGGCCGCATGCGCAGGCAGTTCTTGACCAGGTCGCGCGCGGTGACCTGACCCTGCCCCTCGATGTTGGCGGGGCGGGTTTCCAGCCGCACCACGTGGTCCTGCTTCAGTTGCAGTTCCGCCGCGTCTTCGATGGTCACGATGCGCTCGTCGTGCGGCACGAAGCGTGACAGGCAGTTGAGCATGGTGGTCTTGCCCGAGCCGGTGCCGCCGGAAACGATGATGTTCAGCCGCGCCTTGACGATGCCGCGCAGCACCTCGCCCATATCCGGGCTCAGCGCGCCGAAGCGGATCAGGTCTTCCAGTTCCAGCGGGTCCTTGGAAAAGCGGCGGATGGACAGGCTGGGGCCGTCCAGGGCCAGCGGCGGGATGATGGCGTTGACGCGCGACCCGTCGGCCAGGCGCGCGTCCACCATGGGCGATGCCTCGTCCACGCGGCGGCCGATGCGGGCCACGATGCGGTCGATGATCTTGCGCAGGTGGTCGTCGTCCAGGAAACGGGTGTTGACCCGGATCAGCTTGCCGCGCCGTTCCACGTAGACCATGCGGTAGTTGTTGACGAGGATGTCGTTGACCGTGGGGTCGCGCAGCAGCGGTTCCAGCGGGCCAAGGCCCATGACCTCGTCGCGGATGTCCTCGACCAGTTGGCGTTGCTCCTGCGCGTTGAGGGGGGCCTGACGGAATTCCTCGCGCAGCAGCTTTTCGACCAGGCGCGAAATTTCTGCGGCCAGCCTGTCGGGCGGCAGCGATTCGGCGGCGGCCAGGTCCATCATCTCCAGCAGGCGGTCTTGCAGGCGGGCGCGAATTTCGTAGTAGTGGTCGCCGTGCAGGGTCAGGGTGGACACGTCGCACACCTGCTCCGCGCTGGCGGGGCGGGCAGCGGGGCGTGACAGCGGACGGGATTTGGCGGCCTGGGGGCCTTGCGCGTCGGTGGTCTGGGGGTTTGCGGCCTGCGCGTCAGGGGATTGCGCGCAAGGGGCCTGCGTTTTCGGGGTGTCGGCGCGGGGCACCGCGTGAGGCGCGGAGGCCGCCGCAGGTTCGGACACCGGCGCGGATTCCGGACGCGGCGCGCGGAACAGGGTGGCGTCGTTGACCGGTACGCGCGGGATGGGCGCGTTGTCGGTTTCGTCCGTGTGATCCGTCCCGTTTGCATCACCTGCCCCGTTCAGGAAGGTGACGGGTGCGGAAGATGTGGGGGCCTCGCGCAGGTCCTGCGGGGTGGGCATGGCGGTTCCGTTGCCGGAAAGATGGCTGCGGGCGTTGAGGCCGGACGCACCCAGGCGGGGCACCTGCCGCGACGGTGCGGACTCCGGGCCGCGCTCCAGGCTGTCCAGTTCGTGCTGGAGATGCCCGTAGACGTCGGCATCCGCGTGCACGAATGGCGGGGTCTCGGATTCCGGCGTCAGCGCGGGGGCGGGTTGCCGCCGCGTGGTGCGCATCAGTCGTTCGGCCAGTCTCATGGCTATCCCCTTGCGCCCTGCAACAGGACGCCGTGCGGCAGCAGGCCGCCCCGTTCGCGTTCGGGGTCGCGTTCCATGCCGCGCCGATTGGGTTCATGCGTGTCGTCGCCCTTGCGGTGCAGCAGGCGGGCGAAGATGCCCCCCGCCTTCATGCCGGGCGCGGTGCCGCCGTTGCCGGGCGCGGCGGCGGCGGGGGCCAGCCGTTCGGCCAGCTTGGCCAACGAGCGCGCGGCCACCGAGCGGGGCGCCGCCTCGCACAGGGGCACGCCCTGGTTGATGGCCGACACGGCAGCGCCGTAGTCGTCGCCCACGGTGGCGAATACCTTGCGTTCCAGCAGCCGTTCGGCCTCGGTCAGGTCCACCCCGGCCTGGGGCGACATGCGGTTGACCACCAACTGGATGCGCGCGGCCACGGAGGGCGCAGCGGCGGCCACGTCGTCCAGCAGGCGGCGGGCACCCGCCAGGGCGGGCAGGGCCAGGTCGGTGACCAGCAGGATGGTTTCCGCCTCCTGCATGGAAACAAGGGCCAGTTCGTCGGCATAGGGGCCGCCGTCCACCACGGTGACGGCGTACAGGGCGCGGGCCAGGTCCAGTACGGCCTTCACCGCGCGGGGGCTGATGGCGTCCAGGTCGTCGCCCGTGTCGGGCGAGGCGTATACTTCGAGGCCGCTGGCGTGCCGTTCGGCCAGGCTGCGCAGGAAGGTGGCGTCCAGGCGGCCAAGGTTGCGCGCGCCGTCGGCCCAGGTGCGGGAATATTCCATGTCCAGGAACAGCGGCACGTCGCCCTGGGGCAGGCGCATGTCCATCAGCGCCGCCAGCGGCAGCGCGGCGGGGTTGGCGGCCGGGCCGCCCGTGGCCAGGGCCATGTCGCCCATGGCCTGCACGTCGCGCGCGGCATTGGTGCCGCGTCCGTTCGTTCCGGTCAGGCCCCTGCCCGTCTTCTTCGCATCGGACGCGGGAGCGGTGCCGACCAGGGAACGCGCGGCCAGCACGGCAAGGTTCACGGCCACGGTGGTGGCGCCCACGCCGCCCTTGGCCCCCATGATGTGGATGATCCGGCCACCGGCGGCGGGCGCGGCAGCCGACGGGCTTGCGGCTCGCGCGGTACGGCGGCGGCGCGCGTAGCCTTCCAGCGCGGCCAGCACCTCGTCCGAGCGGAACGGCTGGGACAGGAATTCGCTGATCCCGGCGCGCATGGCGCGGATGATCAGGTCCGGGTCCTTCTGGCGCGAGGCCACGAACACCTCGCCCACGCGGGGGTCGGACACCAGCGAGGCGATGGACTCGAAATCGTCCTCCAGGTCTTCCCCCAATTCCAGGACAACCAGTCCGAGGTCGTCGGCTTCACCGGGGGTGACCAGGCGGAAGCCATCCTGCCGGGCGAGGACGCGGGTGAGTTCCTCGCGCGTGGCGAGGCGCTTGGTGAGCAGGCAGACGGGATGGGTGATGTTCATGGCGGATTCTCGCTACTTGCCGATCTTGAAGCGGAGGGTGTTGCCTTCATCGGGCTTCTTCTCGCCTTCGCGCATGGTTTTCATGACGCGCTCGCCCACCCGGCCATCCAGGCCGATGACGGGGTCGTCGTCCGCCGGGCCGGGGTTCAGCCGCTGGGCGTCGCGCTGGGCGCGGAAGGCCTCGCCCTGGGTGAAGGTCCATTCGGAAATGGGCGAGTCCTTGGACGGCCCGGCGCAGCCCGTCAGGACGGCAAGGACGAAGATGGCCGCAAACAGGGGCAGCAGGGCCAACAGGGCAGGGCGGGGCTGGGGGACGATCCGGTTGGCGTTCATTTCGTGCCTCCTTGGGCATGGCCGGGCAGCACGTGTCCGAACTCGCCTTCCATGCCCGAGGGGGCATCGGCCGTGTTGCGGGGTGCGGCGTAGGCGGCGGGGGCGGTGATGGCCGGGGCTGCGCCCTCCATCTTGCCCTGAAGGAAGAATTCGAACTCCGATGGCTCGCGAAAGCCGTCGGTGGGCAGCTTGGCCGTGGCGCCGTCCAGCGGCTTGGCCAGGCGCGGGGTGACGATGATGACCAGTTCGGTCTCGTTCTTCTGCCAGTTGCTGGAGCGGAACAGCGTGCCCAGCAGGGGCACGTCGCCCAGCACGGGGTATTTCTTGATGTTCTCGCGCACTTCGTCGCGCAGCAGGCCCGCCACGGCAAAGCTCTGGCCGTCGGCCAGTTCCACGGTGGTGGCGGCGCGCCGGGAGGAGATGGCCGGAATGGTGAACCCGTTGATTTCGATGACGTTGGTATAGTCCAGTTCCGATACTTCGGGGTTTACCCGCATGCTGATCAGCTTGTCCGAGACCACCGTGGGGGTGAAGCCCAGGGTCACGCCGTACTTCTTGAATTCGATGGCCACGGTGCCCAGGCCCTGCGGCACGGGGATGGGTATTTCGCCCCCGGCGAGGAAGTCGGCGGTTTCGCCGCTGCGGCAGATCAGGGTGGGTTCGGCCAGCACCTTGACCAGGCCGTTCTGCTTCAGCACGTCCAGAAAGCCCATCAGGCTCGCCTGGCCCGCAGTGGCGCGGAACATGCCGGTGACGTTGGGGCTGATCACGGCCCCTGTACCGCCCACGCCCACCACGCCTTTCTGGCTGTCCAGGGTGAACAGCTGGTTCAGCATGCCGAAGGCGAAATCGTTGTTCCAGGCGTAGGTCAGGTCGATGCCCAGGCGTTCCAGCACCGACTTGCGCATCTCGGCCACCTTCACTTCCAGCATCACCTGATGCACGCCGCCCACCTGCATGAGGTTGGTCACCTTGTCCGGGGCGTACAGCTTGGCCACGTCCAGGGCGGTGGTCATGCCCGCGCTGCTGCGCACGGTGCCTGCCAGGGTGATGGATTCGCCCACGGCCATGACCATGATGTCCTTTTCGTCGGGCAGCACGCGGTGCAGCATTTCCTTCAGTTGGGCAAGGTCCGGGGTGACCTGGATGTCGTAGACCTGGGTGATGGCCCCGGCCCCGTTCCACAGGGTAAGCGTGGTGCCGCCCGGCTTCTTGCCGGTGATGTAGACCTGCTGGGGCGACAGTACGACCACCCCCGCGATGCCTTCGTCGGCCACGGAAACCCGGGCTGCGGGCTGTGCGGTGCGCACCACCATGGACTTGCCCATGGCCAGCGGCACGGACTGCGGGGTTGCGTCGGCCAGGGCCTGTGTGGCGACGGCCAGAACCAGCACGGCTGCCAACATGGCGCATGCGGCGCGAACGATCGACAGGGAACCGACGGGCTGAACCGCCGCGCGGGTGAGGTGGGCGGGGCGGCTCATTGCGGGAACCTCAGTGTTGAACGTTCGGTGCCGGAGATCATCTCCACCTTGGTTTCACGCACCTTGGGAACCGGCTTGCCCTCCGGGGTGCTGGTCAGCAGGGCCAGCGTGCCGGGCACGTCCGTGCCGGGGGTCAGCACCGTGCCGTCGTCGGCGGGGTTGCGCAGGGCGAAGTGCAGTTCGCCGCGCGAGGCGGCCAGGGACAGCGGTTCGGCCTGCTGGGGCGAGATTTCCAGGGTATACACGTCCACCGAAGAGGTGGAGGTGTCGTCGCCTTCCTGCTTCAGTTCGGTGCCGGTGGCCAGCACGCGCACGTTTTCGAGCACCAGCTTGGTGCGCGACTTGGACTTCTCGCGGCTTTCGTCGTCCAGGGTCGCCAGCACGTCCACGCGGTTGCCGGGGCGGATGAACCCGGAAAGGCCCAGCACCTTGTTGCCCTTGACGGCCACGGCGCGCATGCCGGGGGCGATCAGCGTGCTGACGCCGCCGTGCGCCTGGCCGTCCTGCAACAGGCGGGCTTCGGTGATGGGTTCACCGGCGGTCACGTCGGAGGAAAGCACCCGGCCCACGGGCATGGCGTCCTTGTTGAACGCGCCGGATGGCGCGCTGGACTTCAGGAAGGGGGCCATCTTGATCTGTTCGGCCGTCAGCTTGGCGCCGCGCGGCACGTCGGCGGCGGCCACCGCCAGCTCGACCTGCTCGGGGGCGGCCATCTGGGGGGCGGCGGCGCGGTTCACCTGCATGAACCGGAACACCAGCACCCCGGCCACCAGGGCCAGCACCAGCGCGAGGGAAATCTGGATCAGTGAGGAGGCGCGCATGACCGTGCCCCCCTACAGGATGACGGCCCAGGCGGGCAGCAGCGCGGACATGGCCGAGGGGAAGGCGGCTTGCGCCATGGCAAGGCCGGTACCCAGCGCGATGGCCACGCCGTAGCACAGCCGGGGCAGGCGGGCGCTGGCGGTGGCGGGGACGTAGTCGAAGCGACCGGTGACGGCCAGCAGTTCGACGGATACCCGCAGCGAGCGCAACACCGCGCGCAACTGCGGCAGGTGGAAGGCCAGCACGCCCAGGGCGTAGACGCCGCCGGCAAGGCTGGTCCAGATGAAGGCGCGGAACACGGTTTCGGCACCCAGGAAGGCACCGGCGGCGGCCAGCAGCTTCACGTCGCCCGCGCCCATGACCCGCAGCAGGAAGGGGATCAGCATCAGGCCGAGGCCCAGGCCGAAACCGGACAGGGAAAAGAGCAGGCCGTCCCAGGCGCCGGAAAGGCCGCCGGTCCAGGCGCCCAGCACCGTGTTGACCACGACGCCCGCCAGCATGGCGGGAAAGGTGAGCCAGTTGGGAATGCGCATGGCGCGCAGGTCGGTGGTCACGGCCACCAGCAGTACGGCGGCGAGGGGGGCGGCAAGGATGGGGTTCATGGGTGCTCTCCTCTTGTAACCGGGGTGACCGGGGAAACGGGGTGTCGCCGTTTCCGGGCGGACTGCCCTGTCGGCGGGTGCCATTTGGGGGGTGCCGATTCGGGCGGGTTCTCCATCGCAAGGTCCGCGCTTTCGATGGCGAAGGGGCCGGGGGTTCGCCCCGGCCCCTCCGAGTGCAGCGGTGGCGGGAAGCCGGTACGCCGTCGCGGGGTGCTACGAGCCGGGGGTGGGCATCTTGGAATCGATGTACGAGAAGGTGGAGCTGACCTTGGTGCCGAGGGCGGTGACGGCGGCAACGATGACGGCGGCGATGAGGGCGGCGATGAGACCGTATTCGAGGGCGGTGGCGCCTTCTTCGTCACGGATCAGGGTGGTGAGGGACTTCAACATCATCTTACTCCTTTCGGGTTTTTGCGCGATTATAAACGGGGCCTACGAACCGGGGGTGGGCATCTTGGAGTCGATGTACGAGAAGGTGGAGCTGACCTTGGTGCCGAGGGCGGTGACCGCGGCGACGATGACGGCGGCGATGAGGGCGGCGATGAGGCCGTATTCGAGGGCGGTGGCGCCTTCTTCGTCACGGATCAGGCGGGCGATGATCTTCGACATGGCTGTTCTCCTCTTATTCCTTCGTTGCTGTGCTGTGCGGTTGTGCCGTGGGCTACGAACCGGGGGTGGGCATCTTGGAGTCGATGTACGAGAAGGTTGCGCTGACCTTGGTGCCGAGGGCGGTGACGGCGGCGACGATGACGGCGGCGATGAGGGCGGCGATGAGGCCGTATTCGAGAGCGGTAGCGCCTTCTTCGTCACGAATCAGGGTGGTGAAGCGTTCAAACATGATGTCTCTCCTGCGTTAGGGGCTGTTGGCTGGCCGGGGGGCCGTTGTTGACTCCCATTCAGCAACCCGCGTGCCAAGGAACGTCATGCAGAACGTAATACGCGTTAACATTCTGAAACAGTACGGAATGTTTTTTTACACGGGCCAAAAGGGGCTGTTAGCGCGGATGATATCCGGGCGGATGGACCGGCGCGCGGGGAACTGCGGCGGCATGGAATCCACGAATCTTGGAGTGGGGATGGCAAAAGGGCGGGCGCGGAGGGCGCCGGGCAGGGGAAACGGGGCGGGAAGTCCAATGGGGCGAGCGGCCTGCGCGAGAATCTAGGATTCTTGGAGCGGCTCGAAGCCGCGCGCAGTTGGCGGTGTCGGGGCGTCACCGTCCAGAGGGGATACGGGCGTGTCGCGAAACGTGGCGGGGGGATGGAAAGCGTGGACGAGGGGGGGGGCGCTGCGGGGCGCGGCGGAAGAAAATCTAGGATTCCTGGATCAGGGGCAGTCCGTTGCGCGGCTTGATGCCGTGCTTCTGCAGCTTGGCCCACAGGTTCTTTGGGGTCAGGCCCAGCAGCACGGCGGCTTCGGTCTGGCGGCCCTCGGCGCGGCGCAGCGCGTCCAGTAGCAGGTTGCGTTCGACCATGCGCATGGTTTCGCGCAGGTCGATGGGGCCGGTAAGGGCCGCCGCCGCGAAGGCGTGGGTGGAGGACGCGCCCGCCGAAGCGCTGGCTGAGTGCGTGCCAACCGGGGATGCGCCGGTGGGCGGCGGGGTGGGAAGGGTGGACGGGGCGGGCTGGCCGGTGGCGTCGGTTCCCTCGCGGTCCGGTCGGCCTGCGGCGTCGTCCGGCCCGGACATGTGCCCGGAGACCATCCCTTCGGGCGCGGACCTTTCGAACGTTGCACCGGGGGCGCGGCCCAGGGCGCGGTCCACGTCGGGGGCGTCGATGGGGCCTTCGGCGGCGATGGCGGCACGCTCGATGACGTTGGCCAGTTGGCGCACGTTGCCCGGCCAGTCGTAGGAACACAGGGCGGCAACGGCCGCCGGGGTCAGCCCGTGCACGGGCAGGCCCAGGGTGCCTTGCAGCCGCCGCACCACGTGCTGGGCCAGCAGGGGGATGTCTTCCCTGCGGCTGCGCAGCGGGGGCAGATGCACCACGGCCACGCCCAGGCGGTAGTACAGGTCTTCACGAAAGGCCTTTTCGCGCACCCGGTCGGCAAGGTTCTGGTTGGTGGCGGCGATGAGCCGCACGTCCAGCGTAACGGGTCTGCGCCCGCCCAGGCGTTCCACCTGTTTCTGCTCCACCACCCGCAACAGCTTGGGCTGGATGGCCAGGGGCATGTCGCCGATTTCGTCCAGCATCAGGGTGCCGCCCTGGGCCAGCTCGAACTTGCCGGGCTGCGCCGTGGCCGCGCCGGTAAAGGCGCCCTTCTCGTGGCCGAAGAGTTCGTTTTCGAAAAGATGCTCGGGAATGGCCGCGCAGTTCACCTTCACGAAGGGCGCGGACGCGCGCGGCGACAGCGCCCGGATGGTATCCGAGGCCAGCTCCTTGCCGGTGCCCGATTCGCCCATGATCAGCACGGTGGTGTCCAGCGGGGCCACCTTTTCGATGAGCGCCTTCACCTCCATGATGGCCCGGCTTTCGCCGATGATGCGGCTGGCCGGGCCGTCGCGGCGCAGCGAATCGCGCAGGGCGGCGATTTCCGCCTGCAACCTGCGTTTTTCCATGGCCCGGCGGATGACGATGTCCATTTCCTTCAGGCTGAAGGGCTTGGAGAACACGTCGTAGGCGCCCAGCTTCACCGCCTCCAGCGCCAGCTCGCGCGTGGAGTAGGCGGTCATGACGATGATGTCGGTGCCCGGCGCGGCGGAAAGCAGGTGGGGGATGGCTTCCACCCCGGACATGCCGGGCAGCATGACGTCGGACAGCACCAGGTCGAAGCCGCCGCCACGCAACAGGGCGATGCCGTCCTCGGCGCGCCCGGCGGCGGTGACGCGATGGCCGCGTTCCTCCAGTGCCTCGCGCAGCATGGACTGGAAGGCGGTGTCGTCTTCGATCAGCAGGATGTGGCCGCTCATGCGTTGCCGTTCGTCCGGATGGCGGTGGATGGGGCGGGGCACGCGCCGTGGCGCGGTGTCCGGGACTGGTGTCCGGAGGGATGCCGGATGGGCGCGCGGCGACACGGCGGCGAGGCCGGACGTCGCGCGGACCATGCAAAGGTACAACGGACGGGTGTGAAGGGCAAACGGTTAGATTTGCACACCTGTGCGTTCATTCGGACTTTGGCGCGAGGATATGTCCTTGTGCATTGGGGGGTTGCATGCAGTGGCCGTGCGGGTTGGGGCAGCGGACAGGGCGCGGCATGCGTGACCGCCTCGGGCCGGTTCGGGCAGGCCGTGGGCATGGGCCGGGCCTGCCCGGCTGCTGGCGGGGCAGAGTCCCCAGCGGCTAACTTCCGGCCTGCGTCACGCGGGGCGGCAGGTCCTTCATGGCCCGCGCCTCGCCCAGGACGTCGGCACAAGCCAGCCAGTAGGCCGCCTGGGGCCAGTCCTTGCGGGTGCCCCTGCCTTCGCGCAGCATCAGGCCCAGGTTATAGGCGGCCAAACCGTTGCCCTTTTCGGCGGCCTTGCGGAACAGGCGCACCGCCTCGCCACGGTCGCTGCTGCTGGACCTGCCGCTGTCGATGAGGACGGCCAGCTGGTTCATGGCGTTGGCGTCCCCCTTGGCGATGGCCTGCCGGTACAGGGCTTCGGCACGGCGCAGATCCTGCGGCACGCCGCGCCCCTCTTCATGCAGCATGCCGAGTTGCAGTTGCGCGCGCGGGTCGCCCGATTTCGCCCGGGCGGTGAGCCCCGCCAACGGTTCGTTGGTCGGGGGGAGCGGAGGAGAGGTTTGCCCCGCCCCGGCGGACGACATTGCGTTTTCCTGGCTGGCCATGGGGCCGGCCATGCCGCAAGGGGGCGAAAGCAGCGGCAGGGCGACCACGAACGCCATGACCCACAGGGCACGGCACGACAGGGCGGCGGTGAATGCGCGGCGGAGCAGGGCGAGTGGGCGGAGAAAGGGCATGCGGGCCTCCGGGGCGTTTGATGGGGCATGGCATATCGGTCCGTCGCAGCGCAAGGGGTTGCCGCGCCTCGGGACGGTGAGGTAGGTGTGTGGTCTGGTCCGGTCTGGCCCGATGCGGCCCGATCCGGCCTGTTTCGGCCAGTCTCTCGCCTTTTTTCGGGCAGTGCCGTCAGCCGTCCGTCAGCAATCGCACGGTGTACAACCGTTTTCGCAGGAGTTTCGCATGCAGCTTGGCCGCATGGCGCAGAGCGCCCTTCGTCCCATGATCGTCGGCACCGACATCGAGGCCTTTCGCCAGCACTGCGGCGGCAGCCTGGGCGGGCTGTTCCACTGCATGCGCTATCCGGGGCCACATCTGTTATGGGATGGCGGCACGCAGGAATTCGTGGACGAGGCGGGTGCAGCTGTGCCGGGGCTGGACGCATTGGCCGGGGAGCTGGCCGTGCTGCGCGACGCCGTGGGTGCGGCGCTGGCGGGAAGCGCATCCGCCGCCCTTCCCGTGTCCATGGACGGCACCCTGTTGCGCGGGCAGGACGGTTCCGCCCATTATCGCATCTACGACCTGATCCACCCGGAGATTCCGGTATGGCGGCAAGTGAACCTGCTGGCCGACCTGTTCTGCCAACTGGAACAGCGGGTGCCCCACGTGCGCCCGGTGACCCACGAACATACCCCGGCCATGAAGACGGACACCCGCGTGGCCCGCTGGCTGGCCACCTGGAAGCGCCCCGGCTGCGGCGGCGTGCTGCTGAAACGTCCCGAACTGGTCTACGCACCGGGACGGGAGACGCCAGACGCTTGTTGCGTCGTCATGCGTTGATCGCCTGTTGCGTCGTCATGCGTTGATCGTCCGCAGCGCCGTCATGCGTTGATGGCCTGCTGCGTCGACATACGGTAACCGAGCACCGCGTCGTCATGCGTTGGCCGCCTGCGTGCCATGTCGTCGTCGCTTCGTGCCGCGTGGCCAGGCAAATCCGGCGCCTTCCGGTCACCTCCGCATGGCGCCCGCCGTATCCCGGACAGGCCCCGCCCCTCTCTTGCCCGTCCCGATCATTGGCATGACGCACAGTTATCGTGTCAGAGGGATTGCTTTTCTTCGGCTTTTTCCGCAAAATGTCGTTTAGCGGCCCGCATCAGACGCGGGCCGTCCGCTCGCGTTAACAATTACGTTGATAAGTATGTCCACCCACGGGACGGTACCACGGCGGGCCAGTCGTCCGTCGTGTCGCACCATGCGAAGAGGCGAGGATAAGGTATCGGGGAAACAGTCTAGCGAGGAATCCGCGGGTTCCCGGGAGGTTTCGACATGAAACACGTGATCAAGGCGCTGACGCTCGCACTTGCCGCTTCGCTGCTCATGGCCGCCACGGCCTTTGCGGCACCGGTGAAGATCGGCCTCATGTGCCCCCTGACCGGCAAGTGGGCCAGCGAAGGGCAGGACATGCGCAACATCGTCACCCTGCTCGCCGATGAACTGAACAAGGCTGGCGGCATCAACGGCAACAAGGTCGACCTGGTCGTCGAAGACGACGGCGGCGACCCGCGCACCGCAGCCCTGGCCGCGCAGAAGCTGACCACCTCGGGCGTCATCGCCGCCATCGGCACCTATGGCTCGGCGGTCACCGAAGCCTCCCAGAGCATCTACGACGAAGCGGGCGTGGTGCAGATCGCCACCGGCTCCACCGCCGTGCGCCTGACCGAAAAGGGCCTGAAGCGCTTCCTGCGCACCGCCCCCCGTGACGACGAACAGGGCATGGTGGCCGCGAAACTGATCAAGGCCAAGGGCTACAAGGCCGTGGCGCTGCTGCACGACAACTCGTCCTACGCCAAGGGCCTGGCCGACGAGACCAAGACGTTGCTGGACAAGGCCGGTACCAAGATCGTGTTCTACGACGCCCTTACCCCGGGCGAGCGCGACTACACCGCCATCCTCACCAAGCTGAAGGCCGCGAGCCCCGACATCATCTTCTGCACCGGCTACTACCCCGAAGTGGGCATGCTGCTGCGCCAGAAGATGGAAATGAAGTGGAACGTGCCCATGATGGGCGGCGATGCCGCCAACCATGCGGACCTGGTGAAGATTTCCGGCAAGGAAGCGGCCAAGGGCTATTTCTTCCTCAGCCCCCCCGGACCGCAGGACCTGGACGCCCCGGCCGCCAAGGCCATGCTGACCGCCTACAAGGCCAAGTACAACGGCGTGCCCGGCTCCGTGTGGTCCGTGCTGGCCGGTGACGCGTTCAACGTCATCGTCGAGGCCGTGAAGGCCACCGGCAAGGCCGATTCCGCCGCCATCGCCGAGTACCTGAAGACCAAGCTGAAGAACTACCCCGGCTTCACCGGCCAGATCTCGTTCAACGAGAAGGGTGACCGCGTGGGCGACCTGTACCGGGTGTACGAAGTGAACGCCAACGGCGAATTCATTCTGCAGCCCTAGCAGCGCGCACGACCGGACATGAGCCGGACATGACTGCACGACGGGGCGGGCGCTGCCGCCCGCCCCGTTTCGCCGCTCCGCCATCGACCGCAGGTGGCACGGGCGGCGGGATGACCAGAATCCGGCCCCAGGGCCGAACCGGGGCGCGCACCGCCCCATCCGCAGGCGGACCCTTTCCGGGGTCCGCGTTTCGCGCCGCAGCGTTCGGGCATCCGGCAAGGCATCTGCCAGGGCATTTGCCGGGGTACCCGCCGGACCGGGCGGCGCGGGGGGAAGAAGCACAGGAACGTCTATGGAAGAATTCTTTCAGCAGTTGACCAACGGTCTTGCGGTGGGGGGCATCTACGCGCTCATCGCGCTGGGTTACACCATGGTCTATGGTGTGCTCAAACTCATAAATTTCGCGCATGGCGACCTGTTCACCATCGGGGCCTACCTTGGCTTCACGCTGTTCACCGCCTTCGGTCTTGCGGGCTGGGTGTCCGGGCCGGGCGGCGTGCTGCTGGTGCTGGTCATGGTCATGGGGCTTGTGGCGCTGATCGGCTTTCTGCTCGAACGCGTGGCCTACCGCCCCCTGCGCTCTTCCAGCCGCCTTTCCGCCGTGGTTTCGGCGCTGGGCGCCTCCATCTTTTTCCAGAACGCGGTCATGCTCATCTACGGGGCCAAGTTCCAAGTCTACCCCAACGACATCCGGCCCAGCTACGTGCTGTCCATCATGGGCATCGACGTGCCGCTGGTGCGCCTGATGATGATCGCCGCCTCGCTGGCCCTGATGCTGGCGCTGTACTGGTTCACCCAGCGCACCCGCATCGGCGCGGCCATTCGGGCCACGGCCATTGATCAGGGCGCGGCCAAGCTCATGGGTATCGACGTCAACCGCGTGATCTCGCTGGTGTTCATGATCGGCCCCGCCCTTGGCGGCGTGGCCGGGGTGATGGTGGGCCTGTACTACGGCCAGGTGGACTTCACCATGGGCTGGGTTTACGGGCTGAAGGCCTTCACCGCCGCCATCCTGGGCGGCATCGGCAACATTCCCGGCGCCATGGTGGGCGGCCTTCTGCTGGGCGTCATCGAGGCGCTGGGCGCGGCCTACATCTCCATCGCGTGGAAGGACGCCATCGCGTTCCTGGTGCTCATCCTCATCCTGATCATCCGGCCCACGGGCCTGCTCGGCGAAAGGGTGGCCGACAAGATATGACGGTGTCGCGCACCACGAGCTACGCGGGCCTCGCGGTGGTGGTGGCAGTGCTGCCCCTGCTGCTGGACCCCTACTGGACCGACGTGTTCGTCAGCATCGGCCTGTATTCCGTGCTGGCCCTTTCGCTGAACATCATCCTGGGCCAGGCCGGGCTGTTCCACATGGGCCATGCGGCGTTCTACGCCGTGGGCGCCTACGTGACGGCCATCGCCAACACGATGTGGGGCGTGCCGGTGCTGTGGGCCATGCCCTTTGCAGGCTTGGCCGCCGCGCTGTTCGCCATGGTGGTGGCGCGGCCCATCATCCACCTGCGTGGCGACTACCTGCTCATCGTGACCATCGGCATCGTCGAGATCGTGCGCATCGCGCTGATCAACAACGTGTTCGGGCTTACCGGCGGGGCCAACGGCATCTTCGGCATATCGCGGCCCACCGTGTTCGGGTTCAAGATCGCAAAGCCCATGCATTTCTACTATCTGGTCTGGGCGTACGTGGCCTGTTCCATCCTGCTGTTCCGCAGGCTGGAGAATTCGCGCTTCGGCCGCGCGCTCAACTACATCAAGGAAGACGACACCGCCGCCGAGGGCAGCGGGGTGCACACCGCCTCGTACAAGTTGTGGGCCTTCGTGCTGGGCGCCTTCTGGGCGGGCATGACTGGTACCATCTACGCGGCCAAGATGACCATCATCTCTCCGGAATCGTTCTCGTTCTGGGAGTCTGTGGTGCTTTTCGCCATCGTCATCCTGGGCGGCGGGTCCAACCGGGGCGTGCTGCTGGGGGCGTTCCTGCTCATCGGGTTGCCGGAATTCTTCCGTGAATTCGCCAGCGCCCGCATGCTGGCCTTTGGCCTGGCCATGGTGGTGATGATGATCTTCCGGCCGCAGGGCATGCTGCCGCCCATGCCGCGCTTCTACAAGCTGCCGGAGCGCATCCGCTGCATAACCGGCAAGGGCGGGGACGCGGCCACCGCGCAGGCGGGGGGTGGGGCATGAGCCTGCTTGCGCTGCGCAACCTGACCAAGACCTTCGGCGGCCTGGTTGCCGTGAACAACGTGACGTTCGACGTGGCCGAAGGGTCCATCGTCGGGCTCATCGGTCCCAACGGGGCGGGCAAGACCACGGTGTTCAACCTGATCACCGGTAACTACAAGCCCGATTCCGGCGACATATTCTTCGATGGCCGCACCATCAAGGGGTTGCCCACCCACCGCATCGTGCAGCAGGGCATTGCCCGCACCTTTCAGACCATCCGGCTGTTCCAGAACATGTCGGTCATCGAGAACGTGCTGGCGGGTTGCCACTGCCGCATGCAGTCGGGCATGCTGGCGGCCATGCTGCGCACCCCGGCCCAGCGGGCGGAAGAGCAACGCGCCCTTTTGCGGGCCACGCGCGAACTGGAGTTCGTGGGGCTGGCCGACGAACACGCCAACCTGGCCAAGAACCTGTCGTACGGCAACCAGCGCCTGCTGGAGATTGCCCGTGCCCTCGCCACCGACCCGCGCTTCATCATTCTGGATGAACCCGCCGGGGGCATGAACGACCAGGAAACGGCTGCGCTCATCGACACCATTCGCGCCATCCGCGACCGGGGCATCACCGTGCTGCTCATCGAGCACGACATGAGCCTGGTCATGAAGGTGTGCGAGAAGCTGGTGGTGCTGGAATACGGGGCGCTGCTGGCCGAGGGCGTGCCTGCGGCCATCAAGGACGATCCGCGCGTGATCGAGGCGTATCTTGGTGTTGATACAGATGATTAGAATCCGCCCCCGAAAGGTCCTTTTGCCCTCTGGCTGCGTCAGGCTCGTCCCGTGCGAAGGTCGAATATGAAAGAATATGCGCCCTCCGCCCGGAACTCGCCTTCCTTGCCAGAGAACAAAAATACTCTTTCGGGAACGGATTCCATGTCGCGCAAGCGACACGGCCACCAGCCCGGAAACGGCATTTGCAGCCGCACCGGGCAGATGATCGACAACAGTATTGCCGGAACATGCCACCCCTGCGGGCCTTGGCTTTAACGGGTACCGGGAGAGACGATGTTTCTGGAATTGCGCGACCTGCATGTGAAATACGGCAACGTCGAGGCCCTGCACGGCATCAACGTGCATGTGGACGAAGGCGAGATCGTGACCATTCTTGGCGCCAACGGCGCGGGCAAGACCACCACGCTGATGTCCATCAGCGGGCTGGTGCAGCCCAGTCAGGGCGGCATCTACTTCAAGGGCAAGGCCCTGCACGAGATGCCCAGCCATGCCGTGGTGCGCGAGGGCATTACCCAGTCGCCCGAGGGGCGGCGGGTGTTCGGCACCCTGACCGTGCTGGAAAACCTGAACCTTGGCGCCTTCACCAGCAACGACAAGGCCCGTATCCGCACGACGCGGGACTGGATATTCGAGCTGTTTCCCCGCCTGCTGGAGCGCAAGGACCAGCTTGCGGGCACCCTGTCCGGCGGCGAGCAGCAGATGCTGGCCATCGGCCGCGCCCTCATGGGCGACCCCAAGGTGCTGCTGCTGGATGAACCCTCGCTGGGGCTGGCCCCCATCCTGGTGAAGTCCATCTTCGAGACCGTGCGCGCCATCAACAAGACCGGCATGACCGTGGTGCTGGTGGAGCAGAACGCCCGCGCCGCGCTGAAGCTGGCCACGCGCGGCTACGTGCTGGAAGTGGGCCGGGTGGTCATGGAGGATTCGGCGGCGAACCTGCTGGCCAATACGGATGTGCAGGATGCGTACCTTGGTGGCTCCGGCCATTAGGGGCAGTGCCACGCTGCGGTCTTTCGCCCTCTGGCTGCGTCAGATTTCGCTTTTTACTCCGGTCACGTACGGCAAAAGTACGCTCCCTTCGTAAAAAGCTCATCTTCCTTGCCAGAGAACGAAATCCTCGCAGCGTGCCGAATGGAACCGCGAGACATGAAGCAAACAAAAAGGCGCTCCGGAAACGGGGCGCCTTTCACGTTTGGGGTGGCCGGGCGGGGAAGGTTCACCCCGCCAGATGGGCGGCGATGGTGTCCATGAGGTCCTGGCGGGTGATGGGCTTGGTGAGCAGGCCGTTGCAGCCCGCGTCGGTGCAGCGGAGCAGGTCCTCGTGCCTGTCGTGGGCGGTCAGGGCCACGATGGGCACCGGGGCGCGGCCCAGCAGGCGTTCTTCCTCGCGCATGGCGCGCACGGTATCCGTGCCGTCCATGTCGGGCATCACCACGTCCATCAGCACGAGGTCCACGGGGTGTTCCCGAAAGATGCGCAGTGCCGCGTGGCCGGAATCGGCCTCCATGCAGCGCAGCGGCGTGTCGCGCAGCAGAAGCAGCAGCAGGGCACGGTTGGGGGCGGCGTCATCGACGATGAGCACCGTGGCGGACGGCAGCGGGGTGGCAGTGGCGGTGGTCATCCAGGACTCCGAAGCGGCCGGTGCTCGGCGCGCTGGTGAGGGGTGCCGGACGGTGTGCGGCGGACGGTGTGCGGCGGACGGGTGTTGCCGTGGCGGAGGGTGTCCCTCCGTCTGTTCTGCTTAGCCCAATGAGGCCCGTAGCCGCAAGGTGGGGTACAGTGGCACCCCATGCACCGGCAGGGTACGGGGGCATGCATCTGGGTGGCCCTGTCGCGCAGGGGAGTGCATGGGGAGTGGCGGCTTGTGCGCGGCCCGGTTGCGCCCTTGCCGGCGTCTGGCCGCAGTCCTGTCGCAATCCGGTTGCGACCCGGATGGGGTGGCGGACGGTTTGGGAGTGCCCTGCCCGGTGGGGGGCGCGGCCCTTGTGCCGGTGGAGGAACTAGTCACGCGTGCGGCTGCCCTGCCGGGCGTCCCGCGTGCGCGCCCCTTGCACAGCGGGGGCGGGCATGGCACATCCGTGCAGTCGGCCCGGCCCTTCCCTTCATCATCAGCATGCCCACGCGGCGCAGGAGCAGCACATGGTCACCATCGGCACCCCCAACACCCCCTCCGCAACCCGCATCCTGCTGCTCGGCTCCGGCGAACTGGGCCGCGAAGTGGCCCTGGAGGCCATGCGGCTTGGCGTGGAGGTGATTGCCGTTGACCGCTACCCCAATGCGCCCGCCATGCAGGTGGCTCACCGCAGCCACGTGGTGTCCATGCTGGACGGTGCGGCCCTGCGCAAGATCATCGAGTCGGAACGTCCCCACTGCATCGTGCCGGAAATCGAGGCCATCGCCACCGAAACCCTGCTGGAACTGGAGAAGGAGGGCTTTCGCGTGGTGCCCACGGCCCGCGCCGCCCGCCTGACCATGGACCGCGAGGGCATCCGCCGTCTGGCGGCGGAGGAACTGGGCCTGCCCACTTCTCCCTACCGCTTTGCCGAAACGGAAGTGGAATACCGCGATGCCGTGGCCGCCGTGGGCCTGCCCTGCGTGGTCAAGCCGGTGATGAGTTCGTCCGGCAAGGGGCAGAGCACCGTGCGCACCGAGGCAGACGTCATGAAGGCCTGGGAATACGCCCAGACCGGAGGGCGCGCGGGCGGCGGCAAGGTCATCGTGGAAGGCTTCGTGGACTTCGACTACGAGATCACCCAGCTTACCGTGCGCCACGCGGGCGGCACCACCTTCTGCGACCCCATCGGGCACTTGCAGAAGGACGGCGACTACCGCGAATCGTGGCAGCCCCAGCCCATGAGCCAGGCCGCCTTGGCCGAGGCCCGGTGCATGGCCGAGGCGGTTACCGGCGCCCTTGGCGGGTGGGGCATCTTTGGGGTGGAACTGTTCATCAAGGGTGACAAGGTATACTTCAGCGAGGTGTCGCCCCGCCCGCACGACACCGGGCTGGTGACGCTGATTTCGCAGAACCTCAGCGAATTCGCCCTGCATGCGCGGGCCATTCTGGGGCTGCCGGTGCCCGCGTTGCGCCAGAACGGCCCCGCGGCCTCGTGCGTGGTGCTGGCCGAAGGCGACAGCACCTCGCCCAGCTTCCATGGGATTGAGGCGGCACTGGCCGAGCCGGATACCGGGCTGTGCCTGTTCGGCAAGCCGGAGGTGCATGGCAAGCGCCGCATGGGCGTAGCCTTGGCCCTTGGCGCCAGCATAGAGGATGCCCGCGCAAAGGCCCGCCGCGCTGCCGCTGCCGTGCAGGTGGAACTGTAGCCGCTGGCGAACGCCGCATCCTGACGCATCGCATGCGCCCGTTCCGGGGAACCGGGGCGGGCGTTGTGCGTTGGCGGCGGAGGGGGGAGCGGAAGCGGCGCGGGCAGTGCGGGGGGTGAAGGAGAAACAGGTGAAGCAGGCGGACCTGTTGAACTGGCGGGACTGGCGGGACTGGCGAAACTGGCGAGGCCGGGGCCGCTTCGGGGCGTTGCGGGGCGGGGCTGCATGGCGTCACCATAATCGGTGCGGCGCCCCCCCTTTTCAAACGTGCAGCGCGCCGCTATGGTGCGCGCCATGCCGAACCAGACCGAAATTTCCACCGCCATGGCCCCTGCCGACGCCCCGGCCTCCATCCCCGCCGAGGCCCCCGGCACCTTCCGCATCCACGCCACCGACGGCGCGGCCCGCACCGGCGTGCTGCACACCGCGCACGGCCCGGTGCGCACGCCCATCTTCATGCCCGTGGGCACCGTGGGCAGCGTGAAGGCCGTGGCCCCGGACGACCTGGACGCCATCGGGGCCGAGATCATTCTCGGCAACACCTACCACCTGTATCTGCGCCCCGGCGACGAACTGGTGGCCCGGCGCGGCGGTCTGCACGGCTTCAACGCCTGGAAGAAGCCCATCCTGACAGACAGCGGCGGCTTTCAGGTGTTCAGCCTGTCGGCCCTGCGCAAGATCACCGAGCAGGGGGTGGAGTTCCGTTCGCACCTCGACGGGTCCAAGCACCTGTTCACGCCGGAGAAGGTGGTGTCCATCCAGCGCAACCTGAATTCGGACATCATGATGGTGCTGGACGAGTGCGTGCCCTACGGCGCGGACAAGCCCTACACCGAAAAGTCACTGGGTCTCACCACCCGCTGGGCGCAACGCTGCCGCGACGCCTACCCCAGGGGCACGGCGGGCAACCTGCTGTTCGGCATCACCCAGGGGGGCTTTTTCAAGGATCTGCGCGAGCGCTCCATCGGCGAACTGACGCAGATCGACTTCGACGGCTTTGCGCTGGGCGGGCTTTCGGTGGGCGAATCCAAGCCGGAGATGATGGACATCCTGTACCACAGCGCGCCCCTGCTGCCTGCGGACAAGCCGCGCTACCTGATGGGCGTGGGCACCCCGCTGGACATCATCAACGGCATCGCCGCCGGGGTGGACATGTTCGACTGCGTGCTGCCCACCCGCAACGCGCGCAACGGCACGCTGTACACGTCGCTCGGCAAGATCAACATCAAGCGCAAGGAATTCGCCGAGGACGACGGCCCGCTGGACCCGGCGTGCAACTGCTACGCCTGCCGCACCTTTTCGCGCGCCTACCTGCGCCATCTGTACGTGGCCAAGGAGCTGCTGGCCTTCCGCCTGAACTCGGTGCACAACCTGACCCATTTTCTGGACGTGGTGCGCGGCGCGCGCGCGGCCATCGCCGAGGGACGCTTTGCTGCGTACAAGGCGGGGTTCGAGGCGATCTATCCGGAAGAGGTGGTGGCGTAGGCGCCGACCCGAGGCGGTGGCGCCGGTTGCTCGCGGCGGCTGGTGCTGGCTTGGCCAATCCACCCGCTCCGCCAGATACGGTATATCCGGTAGACCTTCTTGATCCGGCAGACCTGGCCGACCCGAAATGACCTGGGGCCGTCACGACAGCGTGGCGGCCCCTTTCGTTTTCGCGTGCACTGGCGCTTTCGCGTGATCAGGTGCACTGGCGCTTTCGCGCGGTCAGGTGCACTGGCGCTTTCGCGCGATCAGGTGCACTGGCGCTTTCGCGTGATCAGGCCGCGTCCTGTCCGCCCCCGGCAGAGCCTGCACCGCCCGTGCCTTCCGCACAGGTGGGCGTGGCCTGCTGGGCGCATACCCGGTTGCGGCCCCCTTCCTTGGCGCGCATCAGCATCTGGTCGGCACGGCGGATCAGGTCGTCCAGCGAATCGTTGGCCCCCCGGTATTCCGCCGCGCCCACGCTGACGGTGCAGCCCACCCACACGTCGCGCACGGCCACGGGGGCGTCCTCCACGGCAGAGCGGATGCGTTCCGCCGTGCGCAGGGCGCGCTCCAGCGCCGTTTCCGGCAGCAGCACGCCGAATTCCTCGCCCCCCAGGCGGCCGATAAGGTCGTTTTCCCGCAGGGACAGACCCATCACGTCGGTGATGTGGCGCAGCACCATGTCGCCTGCCTCGTGCCCCCAGGTATCGTTGACGGCCTTGAAGTGGTCGGCATCCAGCAGCAGCACCGAAAGCGGGCGACCATAGCGTTGCGAGCGCGCCGCCTCGTCCTCCAGCCGGGCCATGAAGTGGCGGCGGTTGGCCACGCCGGTCAGCTCGTCGGTGGTGGCCAACTGCTCCAGGCGCAGGGTGTCCTCCACCTGGTCGGTCACGTCCAGGAAGAAGCTTTCCACCTCCGGCGCTTCCGGCGTGCCGGTGCGCCGTGCGTACAACGATATCCAGATGGCCTCGCCACCGCGCCGGTACCAGCGCAGCCGTTGGCCGGTCACCACCTCTCCGGCGGTCAGGTCGTCCAGCATGGCCAGGCGGTCCATGGGCTCGGCGTACAGGGGGATGACGGAATCATCCAGCACGGCACGGGCGTGGGGCACGTCGCGAAAGCCCAGCAGGGCCGCGCCGTGCTGGTTCAGTACGGTGATGGTGCCATCCCACGTGGTGCGAAAGATGCCGATGGGCGCGTTTTCCACCAGTTCACGGTGCTGGCGCTCGGCATGGCGCAGGGCGGCTTCCGCATCGCGGCGGGTTGTGACCAGTTCGTTCAGGTGGCGGTTCAGCGCGCCGAATTCGTCGCGGCCGGTAAACAGGTTGCGCACGGTGAAGTCGCCGCGCGCAACGCTGCGCATGTACTCGGCAAGCTGGCTCACCCGGCCGGAGGCTCCCGCAGTCGCTACCGTGAACAGCAGTGCGAACAGGATGAGCATGCCGCCGATGGCAAGGATGGTGCCGTAGCGGATGGGGGCCAGGGCACGCAGCAGTTCTTCCTGCGGCACCAGCAGCACCAGCCGCCAGCCGGGGCCCGGCACGGCGCGCACGGCGGTCAGCACCCGTTCGCCGTCCACGTTCAGATACGTGGCGCCGTTGCCCGCATTGTCGCCAAGGGTGCCGCCGATGGCCTTGTCCGTGCCGTGGGCCGCATAGGTGCCGCGCGCCAGATTGCGCAGGGGGGTGGTGTCCACGCGGTCGGCCAGCACCGTCCCCAACCCGGTGGCGGTGACGGGGTGTCCATCGGCGGTAAGCACCAGCAGCCCGCTGCCCGAGGGCAGGGCCACGCCGGAAAGGATGTTCCGTAGGCCGTCGGTGGTGATGTCCAGGCATATCACGCCCAGCGGCTTGCCGCCCGCCGGGTCGTCCACGGTGGCCACGGTGCTGACCACGGTCTTGCCGGTGATGATTTCCGCGTACGGCTCGGACCAGCCCACCACGCCGGGGTTGCGCATGGCCCGGACGAACCATGGCCGCGTGCTGCCGTTGAAGTCGTGGGGCAGGTCGCGCGGGGGGTAAAGGGCCCGGATGTGTCCGGACAGGTCGGAAAAGTAGACGAAAAATGCTTCGGGGCGCTGCCGCAGGAAGCTGGACCAACTGGCCGTCAGCCCCTGATGGTCGCAGGGCCGTCCGGAAAGGCAGGCCACCACGCGCGGGTCCTGGCGCAGGCTGGCCACGGCGCGGGCGTATTCACCGGCGTACTGGCTGACGATGGTGTTGGCCAGGGTGTCGGCCTGCAGGGCCATGGCCGATTCGGCCCCGTGCAGCATGACGTCCTTGGCGCGTACGTAGGAGAACGTCCCGAGTGCGACCAGCGCCAGGGACGAAAGGGTGGCAAGTAGCAGCAACAGACGTTGCCGTAGGGGAATGACCCGCATCTCGGTCCTCGCGCCGGGGGAAGGGGCGCATGGTCAGTGGGCGCATGGTCAGTGGGCGCATGGTCTGAAGCACACTGTCTGGGGCACACTGTCTGGGGCACATGGTCTGGGGCGCATGGTCGGGGCACACTGTCTGGGGCACAGGGTCCGGGCGCACTGTCAGGGGGGCATGCCCAAACGTTGCGGAAACCTACAGGATGCCGCGCCGTGCCGCAAGCATTCCTCAAGGGCGGGCGCCAGTTGGTGGGCGGGCCGCACCGGGGCCGGGAGTGCGGGGCCTTTGCCTGGGGCGCCATCTTGCCCCGCGGCCTTGTTCCCCCTCCCTTCAGTTCCGCCATCGCGGCGTACTCGGGTTCCGCTCATCCTGTCCGTTCGCCCCGCCCGCCTGCCCTCTTGACGCGTCGCGTTACGAGCCTTTTCTTTTCTTGCAGCCACGTTGCCCGCATGGCGCGAGTCTGATAGGGCATGCATAAGGTCGGGTACATCCATTTGCCTGCTGCCGCGAGCCATGGACCCCTGGCCAGTGCGCGCCTTCGGGAGGGGAGCGGGGCGTCCGCGTGGCGGACGGTCCGGTGCCGGGGCCGTGCACCGTCACGGCCGTTCACCGCCCGCGACACCACAGGGCAAAGGGGCAAGGGGGATATGCCATGTCCAACCTCTCCGGAAAGTCCACCACACCGACCGGGCTGCACGACACCTCCAAAAAGGGTGCCGCCAGTCAGGCGGCCTTGATCCCGGCAGGCAACCGCCTGTCCGCGTCCAAGAGTCCGTACCTGCTCCAGCACGCGGACAACCCCGTGCACTGGCACCCGTGGGGCGACGAGGCCCTGCAACGCGCCCGCGACGAGGACAGGCCGCTGTTCGTCAGCATCGGGTATTCCACCTGCCACTGGTGCCACGTCATGGCCCACGAATCGTTCGAGGACGACGAGGTGGCCCGCCTGCTCAACGACGCCTTCGTGTGCGTCAAGGTGGACCGCGAGGAGCGCCCGGACATCGATGCCGCCTACATGGTTGCCTGTCAGATGCTGACCGGCACCGGGGGCTGGCCGCTGACCATCATCGCCCTGCCCGACGGGCGGCCCTTCTTTGCCGCCACGTACCTGCCCAAGCATTCGCAGCCTGGCCGCATCGGGCTGATGGACCTGGTGCCGCGCGTGCTGGATGTGTGGCGCTACAAGCGCGACGAGGTGCTGGATTCCGCCGACAGCATCGTGGAGCACGTGCGCCGCCATGCCGAAGCCATGCTGCGCCCGCCCGCCGATGGCCGTTTGCCCGGCGCGGGCACCCTGCACGCCGCCTGCGAGGCCATGGCCTCGGAATTCGATGCGGTGAACGGCGGCTTCGGCGCGGCACCCAAGTTTCCTTCGCCGCACAACCTGCTGTTTCTGTTGCGCTGGGCGCGGCGCAATGGTTACGCCGTCGGGCAGCCGGGGCTGGCGCAGGCAGGTTCCGTGCCGACGGGAGAACAATCCGGCGGGGCCAAGGCGTTGCACATGGCCGCGCAGACCCTGGGGGCCATCCGGAGCGGCGGCATCCACGACCACGTGGGCTACGGTTTTCACCGCTACTCCACCGATGCCCGCTGGCTGCTGCCCCACTTCGAGAAGATGCTCTACGACCAGGCCATGCTGATGCTGGCCTACGCCGAGGCGTGGCTGGCCACCGGCGACGGTGCGTTCCGCCGCACGGCGGAAGAGACCGCCGCCTACGTCCTGCGCGACCTGACCTCGTCCGAGGGGGCCTTCTACAGCGCGGAGGACGCCGACAGCGAACTGGGCGGCACGCGCGGCGAGGGGCTGTTCTATACCTTCACCCTGGCGGACATCGAAGCGGCCTGCGCCCCGCTGGATGCGAGGCCGGGGGCGGGTGGTGGCGGCGGGGGCGGCGTCCCCATCTCCGAAGCGGACCCGACCTACATTCCCGACGCGGACCTGACGGCCCGGGCCTTCGGCTGCACGGCGTACGGCAATTACGAGGACGAGGCCACCCGCAGCCGCACCGGCCGCAACATCCTGCACTTGCCGCGCGCGCCGGGGGAACTGGCGCACGAACTCGGCCTGCCCCCGCGCGAGGTGGAAGAACGGCTGGAGGCGGCCCGTGCCGCCCTGTTCGACCTGCGCGCACGACGCCCGCGCCCCCATCTGGACGACAAGGTGCTGGCCGACTGGAACGGCCTGGCCATCGCCGCCATGTCACGCTGCGCCCAGGCCTTCGACGCGCCGCATCTGGCGGAAGCCGCAGCCACGGCGGCGGACTTCGTGCTTACGCGCATGGCCACCCCCGAAGGACGGCTGCTGCACCGCTGGCGCGATGGCGAGGCCGCCGTGCCCGGCCTGCTGGACGACTACGCCTTCATGATCTGGGGGCTCATCGAACTGTACGGCGCCACCGGAGAGGTCCGCTGGCTGCGCCGCGCCCTGCGCTTGCAAGAGGTGCAGGACACCTTTTTTCACGACCCGGAGGGCGGCGGGTACTGGATGACCCCGGCGGACGGCGACGCCCTGCTGGTGCGCCGCAAGGAAGGGCACGACGGCGCGCTGCCCTCGGGCAACGCCGCCGCGCTGTTCAACCTGCTGCGGCTGGCGCTGCTGCTGGGGCGGCCCGAATACGGCGAACGGGCGCGGGGCGTGCTGCGCGCCTTTGCCACGCAGGTGCGCCATCATCCCATCGGGTCCACCATGTTCCTGTGCGGCGTGGATTTCGCGCTCAGCGGCGGGCGCTCGGTGATCGTGGCGGGCGAGCCGGACCAGCCGGATACCGAAGCCATGCTGGCCGCCGTGCGGGGTACCTATGCGCCCACCACGGTGCTGCACCTGCGCACCACCGACAACGCGCGCGACCTTGCGGCACTGGTGCCGTTCACCGCGCACCTGGCCCCGGTGGAGGACCGCGCCACGGCCTGGCTGTGCGAGAACTACGCCTGTTCCCCGCCCATCACCGACCCGGCGGAGCTGAAGGCCCGCCTGCTGGCCGTACGCCCACTGGCGCAGGGGTAGGGGGCGCCGTCCGGTACGCTGGCGGGCCGGATTCGAACCGGATCGAACCGAGTTGGGGCGGGCCGGATCGGGCTGGCCGGACTGGCCGGACTGGCGGGAATGGCAGGAATGGCAGGGCTGGCAGGGCTGGGGCATGCCCCGGCGCACGGGGCGGAGACTGTTTGCGTGAACGGTATATTTATCCTGCAATATAAGTGCATTGCAACGGCGCTTGCGTTTCCCCCGGCAACCGGATACACCCCCATTCACGCTTGGTTTCGGATGACGACAGCAGGAGAGACCCCAGCCGGCGGCAAACGGCATGGGGCGCCGACGAAGTGAATCTTTCAGGCGAAAGGACTGCTGCCCGACGAACCTCTGGAGAGCCTCCATCCGTGGAGCACCGAAGGAGCAAACCGCCCGTGTCCTCGCAGGGAACCGGGGCGGCGAAACTCTCAGGTAAAAGGACAGAGTGCCACGCGTGACTCCGGTCGGCATGCGACCGCCCGCGCCCCGTGCGCAGGCGGCTCCCGCCCGCGACCCGGCTGACGGGCCGATCCTGTGTGATCGTGCCGATGCCGGGGTGCCACCGGACACCCACCGTGTCCCAGGCAGACCCGCCCCGTGCGGGCTGCCGTCCTCCGCTTCCACACTGGCTTTCCCGGCAGGCGAATCCGCCATGCTTTCCGACACCCTGGTGCCCGTACACCCGTGCCGGAAACGTGCGCATTCGATCCGCCGCATGGGGTCGTCACGAATGCGTGCCGAAACCTTGCGTGGCGGAACGTGCGCGCGGCGGCTGTATTGCCGCCGCGCGGCACGGCCGCAACGCGAAGTTGGCAACGCCCTGTCTCCTGGGCGAGTCATGTGGTCGCAGGCCGAAGGGGCGGTCCCTTCGGCCTGTCGCCGTTTCAGGACCTGTCAGACTATGGTCTTTTGTTCTCTGTCTTCGCCATAATAGTCTTTTATTCCGGTAAAATACGATAAGAGCGCGCTGCGGTTCTCATCCACATGTTCGCGCTGCGGCTTACCGACGACGGCGACATATTCCCTTCATGAAAAACCATTCTTCCTTGGCGGAGAACAAAAATCCTCATAGCCTGCACAGGCCAAGGGGAACTGGCTGCGCCAGTGGGTCAGCGCGGTGCGGCTGGCAGGTGGTACAGCACGAAGTGGGGCAGGGGCGTCCACACCGGGGTGCGTACCCCGGCTGCGGCCAGTGCGTCTGCCGCCCAGGTGTTGCAGGTGTGCAAGGGGCTGAAGCGTCCGGTGGCTTCAAAAAAACGGCTGCCCGGCCCGTAGCCCGTGTTGCCGTTTTCCTGCGTGACCGGGATGCGCACGGGCCGCCCCTCGGCATCGCGGTTCAGGCTGGCCGCCACGAAGGCCACGAGGTTCCGGTAGCCCTGCCGCGACAGGTGCAGGGTGCGGGTGTCCGCATCTGGCAGCGGCGGGCCGGGCATCACCTCCACGTGCAGGGCGGCGGGTGCCAGGACCAGTGCCCGCAGGGCCACGCCGGGGCGCATCTGACCCCAGGTGGGGGTGGCCAGGTAGAATTCCCGCGCGCCCCAGCCCACGGCCAGATGGGCGTTGCCCGTCAGGGGAGTCTGGGGAGTCTGGGGAACCTGGATAACCTGGGTACTCCGGGTAGCCGGGGCTGGCGGGACGTCCGTTTCGCTGACCGGCTTGTTGCCCGATTCGTTGCCTGTCCCACGGTTTGACCCGCCGTTCAGGCCCAGCACCTCCGCCAGTCCCGGTTCCCCTTCCACCCGCGCGGGCAGTACGATGTCCGCATGCACCCCGTTGCTGATCACCTGGATGGTCACCAGCGGGGCTTTCTGCATTGCGGCGTCCGCCATTTTCGCGTTTTCGCCGCCCGCCGGGGCTGGTTGGCCCGGTGCATCCGACGGGGCCATGCCCTGCCGCTGTTCCGTGGCAGTGCGCGCGGTCCCCGTGGCCGGGCAGCAAGCGGGCAAAGGCAGTCCACCCGCAGGGCGCGGCATTGCGCCCAGCACGGCCACGGCCAGCACGTATCCCAGCGCCGCCAGCGCCAGCCCCCGCAGCGCCCATGGCAGCACGTGACGCGGGGCGCGGCGCAGGACGCCGTGTGGCTGGTTCGGCGACTGGTGGGGGTGCGGCTGGCGGGGCGGCATGGCGTTTCCTGCTGCGGCAAGGGGTGCGGGGCGGCCAAGGGTGACCATGGACAGGATATTCCGTAACCCGGCGGATTGCCAGGGCGTCGGGTACCGGTGCGTGATATCGATGATAATACGCGACGGTCTTTCGGAAAATCATTTCACACTGGCGTCCATTTCAGTGTACGCTGGCGGCAGGATTCTCTTCTCCCGTTCACGCACCGGCCTTTTTCGGCGGAGCGACGGGCTTGCGGTCACCCCTTTCACCCTCACCTCGGGAGTGGCACCATGTACGAAATCAGGCTGCACCGTAACGGGCGCGAAGACCTCGTCTTTACCGGCGAACACCTGGCCACGGTGGATGACCGCGAATGGATGGGCATCGCCCCCAACTGGTGGGAACTGGCCCTGTACCGGTCCGAAGCCGGGGGCTTCGTGCTCTCCTCCGTGTTCTACCTGAACTTTCCCCGGTACCGCGTACTGCGCGGAGCCGTGGTGTTCCAGAACATCGCCGACGTGCGCGACTACGTGGTCAACGCGTGCAACGGCCCGTCCATGATCGCCGACGGGCTGCTTGGCCGGGCGCGCAGGCGCATCCGCCAACTGGACGACCCCATTCCGCCGCTGCCCCGGTTTGCGCCGGTATCGGACTACGAATCGTTCGGAGAGCGCGAGATTCCCTATGCATGACGACACACGGCGCGTGCCGTACCGTCGGTTCCCCCGGAGGGGCACGGTGCGGTGTTCCGCGAAACGGCGGCCTTGGCCGCCGTTTTTCGTTGTCGGGGGCAGGATGCGTTGGGGCTGGCGATCAGCTGACGGGGCCTGATGCGGTGATGACGGGCGAATGCGGCGAGTAAGGGAAACGGGGGGTGCGTCGGGCGACAGGGAGCCGTAACAGCGGCGGCATCGCTGGATCGGGCCGCCTGCGGGACAGGCTGCCCGCAGGTCAGGCGGCGCGCGGCTCGGACGTTGCCTGCACGTACGGGTGGAACTTGGTGTCGTCGTCCAGCATGTGGCGCGCCACCACCTCGTGGGCAATGACCGCCAGCGCCGCGTCCAGGGGAAGGTTTGCGTGTTCGTAGCGCCTGGCCAGGTCGCCCGCCGCCTCCAGCAGGGTGGCGTGCAGTTCCGCGTGGTGTTCGGCGTCGGGGTAGCCCCGGCTGCGCAGTACGGCTTCCTCGTCGCGGAAATGTTCGGCAAGGGCAGTGAGCAGTTCGTGGATGAGGGCCAGGCAGGCCGCGCGGGGGGCGTTGTCCAGAAAGGCGGTCAGCAGCCGGTTGACCATCTCGAACAGTTGGCGGTGCTGGGTGTCGATGCGCTCCTCGCCGCATTCGTACGACCTGCTCCACGCAAGGCGCAGCAGTGCCCCCGGCACGCGCAGTCCGCCGTGCGGGCAGGCCAGCGGTGGCAGGGATTGCGGCGCCGCGAACACCCTGTTCCGCCCTTCGTCCTTTGCGCGGTACAGGGCCCTGTCGGCCATGTCGACGAGTTGGTCCGGCGTGGCGTTGTGACCGCCGCGCACCGTGGCCACGCCCACGCTGACGGTGACGTGCCCCGCCGGGGTGTTGCCGGGGTGGACGATGCACAGTTCGGCCACGGCCCGGCGGATGTGTTCGGCCACCTGGGCCGCCCCGGCTTCCGCCGTGCCGGGCAGCACGCAGACGAATTCCTCGCCGCCGTAGCGGGCCACAATATCCTGCGCGCGGTGGGCCACCGTGCGCAGGGTGTGCGCCACGGTCCGCAGGCAGGCGTCGCCCGCCAGGTGCCCGTGGATGTCGTTGTAGGCCTTGAAGTTGTCCACATCGACCATGAGCAGCGACAGCACGTCCTCCGAGCGCTGGGCGCGACGCAGTTCCGATTCCAGGGCGCAGTCCAGGCGGCTTCTGTTGAACAGCCCGGTCAGCGGGTCGCACATGGCCTTCTGTTCCCACATTTCGCGGGTGCTGTCGGCGTTCAGCAACTGGCGGTTGTGCAGGGCCACCCCCAGCGTCACCATGGTGGTGCTGCACAGGAAGGTGGCCAGCAGAAAGGCCGCCTCGTTCGTGGTGGGCATCTGGAATGGTCCGAAGCCCATGGTGGCGCCGTAGGCCACGGCCATCATGGAGGGCGCCAGGGCCAGCATCAGCCCGTGCAGGCGGGCGTGGTAGGCCAGCAGCACCAGCAGGGGCATGATGAAATAGATGCACCCGGCATACCCGTTGAAGGACAGCAGGAGGAATGCCAGGTTGCCCCCCAGCACGCCGCCCACCCAACGGCATTCTCGGCTGGTGAGGTGGCGTTGCGCGGCGCAGGCCCGGTACAGCGGGTAGACCAGCAGCAACCCCAGGCAGATCGCCATGGCCAGCGTGGCGAACATGTGCCCGGCCTGAGTCCACGGCACGTACCCCCCGACGGCCTGTTGCAGCGCGATGACCCCGGATCCGGCCACGGCGGCGGGCAGGCAGACCGTGCCCACGGCGCGGAACAGGTCGGGCACGCTGGCGGGGGGCGCGGCGAACACGTGTTGCAGGAGCATGGCGGCCATGCCCCCGGCAAGGGCATCGGACACGGCGGCGGACAGGGCGCAGGACAGGGGCAGCGCGTCGTGCCGGGCGGGTCCGGCAAGCAGGGACACGGTCAGCGAAAGGACCGCGATGAGCGGCATGGCCTGCCACCTGGTGCGCAGGCATACCACCATGGCCACCCCGGCGCCGAGGCGCAGCGGGGTCAGGTTGTGCGAACCCAGGGCAAAGACGTTGGCGTCCAGCCAGGTGGCGGCACAGTAGGCGGCAAGGGCGGCGAAAAGCCAGGCGGAACCGGCAACGGGCCGGGGCGCGGTGGCTTCAACGGATGCGGGACGGTCCATGATGTAAGGCTATACGCGATATCAGGGCTTGGGCAAGGTGGTGGAATGCCCACCCAGGGGCCGGGCCGGACTGTTGCGGGGCGCACCGGGCACCGTGCTGCGGGGGTGGGCACGCGCGGTATCTGGCGGGAGTGACTTCGGCGGGTGCGGGGAACGCCCGTCAGCCTGGAAAATGAACTGCTATGGTAGTCGGTTGGACGCACACGCAAGAATATGGGGGGAAACCCCCATGCGGCTGGCGCAGCCCTCCGTGCGGTCCTAGGGAACGCCCGATTCGCCAAGGTATACCGACGACACGTCGGGGATGGCCCGCACCATCTGTACCAGGGCGTGCCAGTCCAGGTCCTCGTCGGTGGCGATGCGCACCACCAGGCGGCAGCGGTTGGTGGCGGCGTCGCACTCGTAGACCGAGACCTGCACGTCCTCGCAACCGAAGCCGTGCAGGGCGGCCACCACCGCGTCGAAGGGGGCGGCCCCGCCGGGCGAGGACACGGTGAGGGTGTAGTAGCGCTGTGCATGGGCCGACATGCGGTGCATCTGCGGCGACAGGTAGACGATGGCCGTCACCACCAACGCCGTGCACAGGGCAGGCACGTACATGCCGACGCCCACCGAAAGCCCCACCCCGGTGACCACCCACAGCATGGTGGCCGTGGTCAGCCCGCGCACCCGGCTCTTGCCCTTGAGGATGGCCCCCCCGCCGATGAACCCGATGCCCGACACGGCGTACGAGGCCACGCGCGCGGCGTCTGCCTGGGCGATGGTGGCGATGTACAGCGAAAGCTGGCCCAGCAGGCAGGCGGCCACGGCCACCAGCATGTTGGTACGGAAACCTGCGGCCTGGCCCTTGCGTTCCCGCTCGTAGCCCACCAGCGCGCCGAAGAGGGCGGACGCCGCAAGCCGGGCGAGGTCGGGCAGCAGGTCATGGAATTGGACGATGAATGCGTTCATGGCGCGGGCCTTGCGAAGGTGCCCCCGGAGAGTGATGGCGCATGGGGCGCAACCCGGTGAAAACGCGTGCGCTGGCTGGCGGTTGGGGGATGTCCGCCCATGCAACCTACGCCCGGCTGGGGGCGCTGTCCAGCCGGGGCGGGGCGTCGGGCAAAGGGGGCTGGCGGGGGCCGACGGGACAGGCGGGTGAGGGTGCCGGTTATCCGTGCAGTTGCAGGAACACCAGTTGGTCCAGCACGTCCAGCAGTTCCGCGTACAGGCCGCCGCTGGCCATGGGCGGGCCGAACAGGGCGGCGCGCTGTTCCTTCAGGCTCTGGCGCGAGACGGTTTCCGGAAAGGTCTTGGACAGGGTCATGGCCAGCCGTTCGGCCAGCAGGTAGCCGGTGACGCCCTTGTGGAACAGGGCCAGCCGGTCGAGGAAGTCCGCCTTGCGGGCGTTCCAGTAGGCTTCGGCGGGGGCGGTGGGCGGGGTGGACACGGCGGTGCACACCGCCGCGTGCAGGTTGTTCAGGTTGGCGCCGGGTATGCCCGCGCGCCAGCCGATGAGCCACGAATTGCGCCGGAAGAACAGGCAGTGGTTGATGCCAATGGTCACGATGTCGTCGAACAGCGCGCGGGCGCGCAGCAGGCCGTCGTCGTGCCAGCGGGCGGGCAGGGCGTCCAGTTCCCACGCGGGCACCAGCGGGTTTGCGGCGCGCAGGCCGCCGGGGGTGGCCGGGGCTGTCGGGCCATCGGTCAGGCGCTCCACCAGGTGCGCCAGCCACAGGTTGGCCTGGGGCGATTCCGGCGTTTCGAGGTGGGTGTAGCTGAGGGTGTAGCTGCCCGCGCCGTACCTGCCGTGCAGGATGCACGGCTGCCCGGCCAGAAAGGTGGGCCGCAGGCGGATGCCGTACAGGTCTTCCCACTCGGCGAAGGTGCCGGGGGGCAGGGTGTCCAGCGGCAGGTCGGCCACCCAGAAATCGTTGCCCGGCTCGGTGTAGCGGGCCAGTATTTCCACGTCGTGGCCGTCTTCCGGCGCGAAGCGGCCGGGCCACCACACCGGCAGGGCCGGTTCCGGCGGCAGGGTGCCGGGGGTCAGGGGGTGCCCCGCGCTGACCGTGGCGTGCACGTGGCCGGACACGAAATGCTGCATGCGGTCGGTGAACGACGCGCGCGACCACGGGCACAGCCCAAGGCCGTGTTCGCCGGTAAGGCCAAGGCCCGCGCCGCCGCAAAAGCCAAGGTAGCTGCCGCCCCCGGCCACGTAGTCGCGCACGGCCCGCATGCCCGCCTCGCCAAGGGCGTCGGCCTTGAGGCGGGCGGTGCCGCCGGGCACCAGCAGCAGGGCGGGGGGATTGCGGGAAAGCAGGCCGTCGGCTATCTCTTGCGCCCGCACCAGCCGGTACGGCAGGCCCATGCTCTCGGCCGCGCGCCAGGCCAGCAGCCCCCAGACGTGGGATTCGTCCCAAAGTATGTGAAGGGTTGACATCTCTCTGCCGCTCATTAGGGTGGGGAAGCCGTTTTACCGGGGGCATCGCCGGGCCTTGCCGCCAGGACGATCCGTCCGCGCGGCATGCCCGGCGCGGCGTTTCGCCAGCGCCCGGGTAACCGCCGCGCGCATCGCCCGCCGGTGCGGCACCCTACATCATCTTTTCCGGAGATTACAACATGTCGGATAACGCGCTGCCCAAGGGCTACGAGCCTCGGGACGTTGAATCCCGCTGGCGTGCCCACTGGGAGGGGAACAATACCTTCACCCCCGACCTGGACGCCCCCGGCGAACCCTTCTCCATCGTCATACCGCCGCCCAACGTCACCGGGGCCCTGCACATGGGCCACGCCCTCAACCTGACCATCCAGGACATCCTGTGCCGCCATGCCCGCCAGAAGGGCAAGAAGGTGTTGTGGGTGCCCGGCACCGACCACGCGGGCATCGCCACCCAGAACGTGGTGGAACGCGGGCTGGCCAAGGAAGGCAAGGGCCGCCACGATCTGGGCCGCGAGAAGTTCATCGAGCGGGTATGGGAATGGCGTGAGGAGTACGGCACGCGCATCCTGAACCAGATCCGCGCCATGGGCGCCTCCGTGGACTGGACGCGCGAGCGCTTCACCATGGACGAGGGCCTTTCGCGCGCGGTGCGTCAGGTGTTCGTGAAACTGTACGACGACGGCCTGATCTACAAGGGCGACTACATCATCAACTGGTGCAATCGCTGTCACACCGCCCTGGCCGACGACGAGGTGGATCACCTGCCGCGCAAGGACCACCTGTGGCAGTTGCGCTACCCGCTGGCTGACGGCAGCGGCGAGCTGGTCATCGCCACCACCCGCCCGGAAACCATGTTCGGCGACACCGCCGTGTGCGTGCACCCCGAGGACGAGCGCTACACCGCCTTCATCGGCAAGATGGTGAAGCTGCCCCTGACGGACCGCGAGATTCCGGTCATCGCCGACAACTACGTGGACCGCGAATTCGGCACCGGCGCGCTGAAGGTCACCCCCTCGCACGACCATAACGACTGGGAACTGGGGCACCGCCACAAGCTGGAATTCCTTCAGGTCATCGACGAGAACGGCGTGATGAACGAACACGCCGGGATCTACGCGGGCCTGACCAAGGAAGAATGCCGCAAGCGCGTGGTGGCCGACCTTGCCGCACAGGGCGTGCTGGTCAAGGAAGAGGAACTGGACCACAGCGTGGGCCATTGCTACCGCTGCAAGTCGGTCATCGAGCCGCACGTGTCCACCCAGTGGTTCGTGGCGGCCAGCAAGATGGCCCCCCGCGCCCGCGCCGCCGTGCCCGCCGCAACGCAGATATTTCCCGACAACTGGGAAAAGACCTACTACAACTGGCTGGACAACATCCGCGACTGGTGCATCAGCCGCCAGATATGGTGGGGCCACCGCATTCCCGCCTGGACCTGCGGCGACTGCGGCAAGCTCATCGTGGCCGTGGAGGCGCCGGAACGCTGCACCTGCGGTTCCGCCAGCCTTGCGCAGGACGAGGACGTGCTGGACACGTGGTTCTCGTCCGCGCTGTGGCCGTTCTCGACCATGGGGTGGCCGGATGACACCCGCGAACTGAAGACCTTCTACCCCACCTCGGTGCTGGTCACCGGCTTCGACATCCTGTTCTTCTGGGTGGCCCGCATGATGATGATGGGGCTGCACTTCATGGACGAGGTGCCGTTCCGCCACGTGTACATCCACGCCCTGGTGCGCGATGCCGAAGGCCGCAAGATGTCCAAGTCCACGGGCAACGTCATCGACCCGCTGGAAATGATCGACAAGTACGGCACCGACTCGCTGCGTTTCACTCTGGCGGCCTTCGCGGCCATGGGGCGCGACATCAAACTGAGCGAGGAACGCATCGAGGGCTACCGCCACTTCGTCAACAAGCTGTGGAACGCCGCGCGCTTCGCGCTGATGAACCTGCCCGACGACGAAGTGCCCGCCCCGGTGGACCTGGACACCGTGCAGGGGCTGCACCACCGCTGGATTCTGCACCGGTTGGAAGAGATGAAGGAATCCACCGACGCCGCCATCGTTGGCTACCGCTTCAACGATGCGGCGCAGGGGCTGTACCGGTTCATCTGGAACGAGTTCTGCGACTGGTACCTGGAACTCATAAAGCCAGATATGCAGGCCGGGGGCGAACGCAAGGCCGCGGCGCAGCACGTGCTGCTTACCGTGCTGCGCGAAACGCTGACCCTGCTGCACCCCATCATGCCGTTCATCACGTGCGAAATCTGGGCGGCCCTGCCCGGCAACGCGGGCACCGACCTTGCCGTGCAGCCCTTCCCCGCCGCGCGCCCCGGCTGCGTGAAAGCCGAAGACGCCGCGCGCATGGAACTGGTGCAGGGCGTCATCGGCGCGGTGCGCACCATCCGGGCGGAATTGAACATCGCCCCCTCGCTGCGCCTGACCGCGCTGGTGCGCACGGCCAACGAGCACGACCGGCAGGTGCTGGAAGAAAACCGCCAGATGCTGCTGGTGCTGGCCCGGCTGGAAAACGCCGAGTTCGGCCCGGCCATCGAGGCACCACGGGCTTCGGCCAGCAACGTGGTGTGCGGCAACGAGGTCATCGTGCCGCTGACCGGCGCCGTGGACTTCGAGGCGGAGCTTGCCCGCCTGGACAAGGAGCTGGGCAAGATCGAGAAGGATCTGGTGCAGGTGAACAAGAAGCTGGCCAACGAGAGCTTCGTGGACAAGGCCCCCGCCGAGGTGGTGGCCAAGGAACGCGCCCGCGCCAGTGAACTGGCCGACGCCAAGGCCAAGCTGGAGGCGTTGCAGCAACGGTTCCGCGAGGCCATCGCGTAAGGGGCCGTCGTGCTGCCCGCACTGTCCGGTCGGGCCGTGCGGGAGATGGATATGCAGACGCCGCGCCGGGTAACCGGCGCGGCGTTTTCGCGTGCATGGGGGGACAGCGGGGCGGAGGCGATGGGCAGCTAGTTTTCCGCGAGGGCGCCCGGAATTTCCGCGCAGGGGCAACCTTCACCGTACAGGAATTCCATCAGCAACCTGCCGTTGCGTTGCACGATGCGGATGCAGGAAAGGTTGGCGTCGGTGCTGCGGATGAGCACCAGCTTGCCGATCTGCTCGTTGGAAAGATCCGTGATATCGCGGTACTTGCAGGTGCACTGCATGGTTACCTCCGGGGCTATCTCGTGGTTGCCGTGCTCATGGTGTACCGGCAGGCAGCGTCGAGAATCGCCATGTTCGTGTTGTCCGGATCGTTGAGGAAAAAGTCTGTCTCCACAGATACATAACGGTCAATGAATGCGTTTAGATGCCCCTGTGCGCGGGCCTGTTCATACTGGGCCGGGGAGAACTGGCCGAACAGTGCTTCAGGCAGGTGCTCGGCCATGCGCGAGATGAATTGCGCTCGGGTATCCGTTGTCAGCTTCATGTACCGGTCGCGACAGGCGGTGTAGTTGCGCTGTGCTGGCGGAACCGCCTCCTGGGCATCGACGGGCTTGGCGATGCCGTTGGCCAGCGCTTCGCGGGTCAGGCTGGGGGGGCCGATCCGCCCGTCGGACAGCACGGGCACATCGAAGGCGATGTACCCGATGACCAGGGGGCGCTCGAAGGTTTCGCGCAGGGCCACGCTACGCGATGTCGCCAACTGGAACGCTACCGCCCCGCGCGGCATTGCGGCGGACTTTGCCAGGGCCGCGTTGACCTTGTCCGTCAGGGCCGTGAATTGCCCGTCCCCGGTGCTGCCTGCGGCCTGGGGAGCCGCACTGGCATCGGCATCCTGTGTCTTTCCTGCCGCCAGCGCGCCGCCGAAGCTGCCATCGCTCTGGATGCCCACGTCCACGGCACCCGTCAGGTAGACCCGGTTCACCACGCGCAGATATATCGGAGTGGGGAGATGGGCCTGCACAAGGTAGCGTAAGCTTGCCTGCACGTCGCGGCGGCTTGCCCAGTTACGCAGGATGTCGTCCATGGATTGCAGTTGCAGACCGTAGGTGAAGGCGTCCTTGATGATGACCTGTCCGCTGGCCTTGCTGCCCGCGAGAAGGCCGAGCGCTACGGGCAACCCGCTGATGGGCACTGCAAGGTCCAGCTTGCCGCCCGCATCCACCGAGAAGCTGTAGGCAGGAAAGAAGGCCAAGGGCAGGGTGGCATTGGCGAACCCTTCGGCCAGCGCGTCGGCCCGCGCGGACAGCGTGTCGGGCGGTATTGCGCCGCTACCGCCGGAATCTGCGGGTTGCGTTGCGGTGGAGGCAGGTTTGACGGCAGGTATGGCTTCCGCGCCGCCCCTGCGTGGCACGGGGTGAGGCACATTGGCGAATGGATGGGCGAGGAATGTGGGTACATATCCCATGGAGTAGTGCAGGCGGATGAGATAAGGATTAAGGCGCTGGTACGACTGGTCCAGCGGCAGGTAGCCTTTGGTTTTGTACTCCCTGGCCTGTTGGGGCAGGGGCTGGGTGACCAGGAACACGTCTCCCGGTTCCAGGTCCTCACGCGGCGGGTAGACCGGTATGACCTGGCTTGCGCGGATGGTCATGCACCAGTCGCTGGCCACCGATTCCATCTGCCTGTACCGCGCGTGGTTGCACCCGGCCGTCAGCAGGGCCAACCCGAGCAACAACCCGCACCATAATCTGTGCCGCATGGTGTCCTCCTTGGTCAGAAAGGGGGACGCCGGTCCTTTTCCGGCATCTACGTGTTGATTCGCATGGCGAATATCGTCTTGCAATTAGAAAGTGGGCGTGGGGAAAGATCCCTTGGCCATCTGCCTGCCACCCCGGACTTTTCCGCAATATCTCGCACTACCGAAGGATTTCGAGGCCCCCCTATGACCGACACCGCTCCCCTGCATCTCGTTGCCCCGTGCGGGCTGGACTGTTCGCGTTGCGTGAACTGTAGCGAAGGCCAGGTGGCTGCCCATGCCAGGACCATCCGCGACATCCTTGGCCCCAACTTCGGTCCGTTTGCCGAACGGCTTGCGGCCATGAACCCGGCCCTGGCCGAGTACCCGGCCTTTGCCCGCGTGCTGGACGCGCTGGCGGAAGGCACCTGTCCCGGCTGCAAGACCGAGCGCCGCACCTGTCTGCCCACCTGCAAGGTGGCCGGGTGCGCCGCCGCGCGCGGGCTGGACTTTTGCGCCGACTGTGCGGATTACCCCTGCGCCGACACCGGCCTGCCGCCCCGGCTGGAGCAGAAGTGGCGCGCCAGCAACGACCACATCCGCGAGGCGGGGCGCGACGCCTTTCTGCACGCCCTTGCCGAAACGCCCCGCTACCTGTAGGCTGCGGCGGTCGAAAAAGCCCGGCACACGCCCTGCGTTACGTTCGGTCTGAACGGGCGGCAGGGCTGGCTGCGACCAATGGCCAACGCGGCGTCCATTCGGGCGGTCGGTGCGCCATGCCAGCGTTCGTGCCCCGTATTGTCCAAATACACAGACGCAATTCCGTGCAGGTTCGCGCCCCATGCGCGCCCACGCGCGGCGCGACACATACCGGAGGAAGGATGAAGGTCTATCTCATCGGCGCGGGACCCGGCGACCCCGGCCTGCTCACGCTCAAGGGCAAGCGCATCCTCGAATCGGCGGACGTCATCGTCTACGACTACCTCGCCAACGACGCGTTTCTCGCCTACGCCAAGCCCGGCGCGGAAATCATCTACGTGGGCAAGAAGGGCGGCGACCACACCCTGACGCAGGACGGCATCAACCGCCTGATCGTGGACAAGGCCAAGGAAGGCAAGACCGTGGCCCGCCTGAAGGGCGGCGACCCGTACATGTTCGGGCGCGGCGGCGAAGAGGCCGAAGAACTTCTGGACGCGGGTGTTCCCTTCGAGGAAGTGCCCGGCGTCACCAGCGCCGTGGCCGGCCCCGCCTACGCGGGCATTCCGCTGACGCACCGCGCCTATTCCTCGTCCGTGTCGTTCATCACCGGGCACGAAGACCCCACCAAGCCCGGCTCGGTGCACAACTGGAAGGCCCTGGCCGACAGCGCCAGCACCCTGGTCTTCTTCATGGGCATGAAGAACCTGCCCGAAATTTCGCGCAAGCTCATCGAGGCGGGCATGTCGCCGGAAACCCCGGCGGCCCTGGTGCACTGGGGCACCACCGCCCGCCACCGCAGCCTTGTGGCCACCATCGCCACCCTGCCGGTAGAAGGGCCGAAGCACGGCTTCACCAATCCGTCGCTCATCGTGGTGGGCGGCGTGGTCAACCTGCACGACCGGCTGAACTGGTTCGAGCAGAAGCCCCTGCTGGGCAAGGGCGTGGTGGTCACCCGCGCCCGCGAGCAGGCCAGCGGCCTGGCCGAAGCCCTGCGCGAACTGGGCGCCGACGTGGTGCAGTTTCCCACCATCGAGATCATTCCCCTTGCCGACTACGCCCCGGTGGACGCGGCCATCCGCGATCTGCCCGGCTATGACTGGGTGGTGTTCACCTCGGTCAACGGCGTGAAGCACTTCTGGAACCGCCTTGCCGCGTGCGGGCAGGATTCGCGCGCGCTGGCCGGTCGCAAGGTGGCCGCCATCGGCCCCGCAACCGCCGACGTGCTGCGGACAAAGGGCATCGAGCCGGACTTCATCCCCGAAAAGTACGTGGCCGAAGGCGTGGTGGACGGTATGCTGGCGCGCGGCATGGGCGGCCAGCGCGTGCTGTTGCCCCGCGCCCGCGAGGCGCGCGAGGTGCTGCCCGACGAACTGCGCAAGGCCGGGGCCGTGGTAGACGTGCTGCCAGTGTACGAAACCGTGCCCAGCACCGCCCGCAAGGACGACGTGCTGGCCCGCATGCAGGAAGGGCGCATCCATTGCGTCACCTTCGGCTCGTCGTCCACGGTGGACAACTTCTTCTCGCTGGTGCCCGTGGACATGGTGAAGGCCCACCCCGAGGTGAAGCTGGCCTGCATCGGTCCCGTTACCCGCAAGACGCTGGAAGGCTACGGCCTGACCTGCCACATCCAGCCGGAGGACTTCACCATCCCCGCGCTGGTTGACGAGTTGGTCAGGCGTCTGCCCGAGATGTAGGGCTGTCCCTAAATTGTCCTTTCGCCCGTTGGCGTCGTCAAACTTCGCCTGCCATGGCTCTGCTGTCCTTATCCGTAAGACTCGCGCTACGCGCTTGCCTAACGGCTAAGGCTCGGTCGAATACGAGAAGAGCGCGCTGCGGTCCTCATCCGTAAGATTCGCTTTGCTCACCTAACGGCTGAGGCATACTCCCTCATGGCAGGCTTGTTTTCCTTGCCAACGAACGAAAATCCTAATTTAGAGACAGCCCTTGGCCGCGCCAGGCGTCACGGCGTGGAATTATGGCTCAGCAGTTAGCTTTGGTCCGGTGCCGGACCGTGCGCCAGTGCGACGGTATTTGACAGGCGGAACGTCCCGTGTTGTGAGGAATGCGTGACCGGAGTGATCCGGTCCGCAATCCCGCCCGGCCCCGTGCCGGGCGCGGCATCCTTACGGACATTCAAGGAAGGGACACCGCATGGGCACCGTACGAGCCGTCTGTATCAGCGAGCGGAAAGGTGAACGCAAGCGGGTGGTGGATGCCATCACCCTGCGCGAGGACTACGGCGTGGAAGAAGACGTCCACGCGGGCAGCGGCAGGCAGGTCAGTCTGCTGGCCGTGGAAAGCGTGGACATCATGCGCCCGCGCATGCCGGAACTGGCGGCGGGCGATTTTGCGGAAAACATCCTGGTGGAAGGATTGCCCCTGACCCGCTGCACGGTGGGCGACCGGCTGACCGCCGGGCCGGACATCCTTCTGGAAATCACCCAGATCGGCAAGACCTGTCATTCCAAGTGCAACATCCACAAGACCGTGGGCTTCTGCATCATGCCCACCGAAGGGGTGTTTGCCAGGGTGCTGCGCGGCGGTGTGCTGCGGGCCGGGGATGCCATCGACATGACGGAAGGGTAGCCCTTCTGCGGGCGCGCCCATCCCGCCCGACGACAACCCCCGACAACCCCGTGTAGGGAGTTCCATGACGCTGCAACTGGCCGTGCTGGCCTCCGGCAACGGGTCGAACCTTCAGGCCATTCTGGACCGCATCGCCAGCGGCGCGCTGGACGCCAGGGTGTGCCTTGTGCTGTGCAACAAGCCGGAGGCCCGCGCCCTGGAACGTGCCCGCGCGGCGGGGGTTGCGCATCTGGCCCTTTCTCCGGCGGATCATCCGGACCGGGAGGCCTTTGATGCGGCCATGGTGGCGGCCATCCGCGCCCACGGGGCGGACGCCGTGGCGCTGGCCGGGTACATGCGGCTGCTCACGCCGGGGTTTCTGGCGGCGTTTCCGGGCCGGGTCATGAATATCCACCCCGCGTTGCTGCCCAGCTTTCCGGGGTTGCGCGGCGCTGCGGACGCACAGGCGTATGGCGTGACGCTGGCCGGGTGCACCGTGCATTTCGTGGACGAGCAGATGGACCATGGCTCGGTCATCGTGCAGGCGGCGGTGCCGGTGAACCCCGGCGAACCGCTGGATGCGCTGAAGGCACGGATTCACGCCATGGAGCATCGCGTCTACCCGCAGGCCTTGCAGTGGCTGGCCGAGGGCCGGTTGCGGCAGGAGGGCCGGGTGGTGCGGGTGCTGCCGCGCCCCGACGGCAAGGTGGCAGCAGGCATCCCTGATGGGCCGTGGTTGGTGTGGCCGGCGCTTGAGCCCGGATTTTAGGCATCCACACTCCGTCTTTTCGCCCTCCGGCTGACCGACCAGAAGGGCGCGGAGCGTGGCCGTTGGGCGAGCTTGCGAGCCTTACGGCCATCGAGAGCAACGCGTCAGATTTCGTCTTTTACTCCGGTCACGTACGAACAGAGCGCGTTGCGGCTGCCATTCGTAATGCTCGCAGACTCGCATAACGACTGCCGCACGCTTCCTCCGTAAAAGACGCATCTTCCTTGCCGGAGAACGAAAATCCTGTCGTGTAACCGGCGCGCAAACACGCGGGTTTCGTTTCTCACCATCTATTCAAGATAGATGGCAAATCACTAGCCCTCCCCCGTCATGCTGTACAATCTCGTTGCCCTGTTCGGCCTGTGCATGGTGGGCCGCATGAGTCCCGGCCCGGACATGATGCTGCTGGTGCGCCACGGCGCGGGCGGTCCCACGCGCGCGGCCTATGCCTGCGTGCTGGGCATCTGTCTGGGGCTGACCTTTCACGTGACCTGGGCGGTGCTGGGCACCGGCCTGTTGCAGGGCAGCCCCCGCGCGTTTCAGGCGGTGCAGTTGGCCGGGGCCGCGTATCTGGCGTGGGTGGGGTGGAAGGCCCTGCGGGCGCGGGCCGACGGCGGTGGCGAGGGCGCCGCGCCGCCCACCCTGCGAGAGGGCTTTCGCGACGGGCTGTTCTGCAACCTGCTGAACCCCAAGGTGACGCTGTTCATCCTTTCGGTGTTCACGCAGTTCGTGGCCCCAGGCACGCCGACGGGCGAACGGGTTGCCTACGGCGCGGTCATCGTGCTGGAGGCGCTGGTGGGCTGGACCATCTTCGTGCGTTTTCTGGACACCGCGCCCATGCGCCGCTTCTACGAGCGGCACGGCCTGCATCTGGTGCGGCTGACCGGGATACTGCTGCTGCTTCTTGCGGGGGCAAGCGTGGTGTCCTTCCTGCGCGGGTAGGGCTGGCCCGTTCGGAAAGGGGGGCTGGCCGGGCCGCGTGACGGACATGCTGATGGGCGGCTGGCCACCGCAGGGATTTCGTGCATGTGGCCAGCATTCCGCTACATGCCGTCGGCCCGCCACTGGGCGCGTGTGGGCAAGGGCAGCGCCCCCCTTGGCCGGAAGTCTTGCCCGGATTCGGGTCGTTACACGGGGCAGCCGGGATGATCGCGCGGTACTTCGGGTGCCTGCTCGCTGCCGGGCAGCGGCAGGCGCAGCGTGAAGGTGGTGCCCCGGCCCGGTTCCGAGGTCACGCCAAAGGTGCCCGCGTGGTTGCGGGTAACGATGAAGTAGGACACCGACAGGCCAAGCCCGGTGCCCACGCCCACCTCCTTGGTGGTGAAGAACGGCTCGAACACCCGCCGCCGCACGTCTTCCGGCATGCCGGTGCCGTTGTCCTGCACGTCGATGCGCATCCACGTTCCTTCACGCCGCGTGCGCAGCACGATGCGCGGCTCGTCCCTTCCGGTTCCGCCCGCCGGGGCGAGTGGAGAGGACGGGGCGGGTGCGCCAGACGGGCCGGGTGCGCCGGACGGGGCCGCACCATCCGTCACCTCTCCTTCCGCGCGCGCGCCATCCGGCAGCGTGTGTTCCTGGCGCGTGTTCTCGGGCCGTGCCGCGATGGCCTGGGCCGCGTTGCGCAGCAGGTTCAGCAGCACCTGGGTGATTTCCTGTTCGGAGCAGACCACAGGCGGCAGGTTGGCCGCGTAGTCGCGCACGATGGCGATGTTGCGGAAGTCGTAGCGTTTCTTCAGGTCGTAGTCGCTGGCGGCAATGTCCACCGTACGGTCCAGCAGGGCGTGCAGGTCCACCGTGGTGCGGCGCGTCCCGCTGTTGCGGCTGAATTCCAGCATGTTGGTGATGATGTTGGCGGCTCGGCAACCCGCCTCGCGGATGCTGTCCAGAAATTCCAGCACCCGCCGTTCGGCGAGGTAGGCGCGGATCACCGGCAACGGGCAACCCAGGCGTTGCGCCACCTGTTCGTTGGCGGGCAGCCCGTCGGCCAGGCGCCGCTGGATGTTCTGTGCCCCTTGCAGGATGGCCCCCAGGGGGTTGTTGATCTCGTGGGCCATGCCCGCCGCCAGCCCGCCCACGGACAGCATCTTTTCCGATTGCACCATGACCTCTTCCATGCGCACCCGGTCGGTCACGTCGTCGATGCGCAGCACGCCCCCGTCCCCTTCCGGGGCGTCGGTCATTCCGCTGCCCATGGGGTACAGCGAAACGTCTTCGTAGCGGTAGTGGCCCCCTGTCAGGGTGACCACCCGCTCGCGGTCCACCGGGGTGCGGCGCGCCATGGCCGCCGCCAGCCGCACGGCAATGTCGGCGTGGTCGGGCAGCAGGTCGGCCAGGGGGGTGCCCGCCGGGGTCACGGCATGCCCGGTGCGGCGCAGGGCTGCCGGGTTCATGCGCACCACCCGGCAATGTCCGTCCAGGGCGATGATGGCGGAAGGCATGGCGTCCATCATTTGTTGCACGTAGGCGCGGGTACGGCGCAACGCGGCCTCGCGCTGGCGCACCGTGGCTGCCATGTCGCGGAATTCGCGGTCCACGGTGGCCAGTTCGGCCAGCTGCTCCCCGCCGGAAGGCGGCAGGTCGTAGCTGCCGCCCGAAACCAGCCGGATGGACTGGCAGAACCCGGTCAGGGGCCGGGCAATGGTCCACTCCAGTTCGGCCAGCAGCGACACGGCGAATACGGTCAGCAGAACCGTGAGCAGCAGCAGGAAGATGATCATCTCGCCCGCCACCTCGGACAGCACGGCCCTCTGGCGCTTCAGGGTGACGATGGTCCAGTCCGGCCCGGTCACCATGGCAGTGCAGGCAAACCAGGTTTCGCCGTCATAGCGCACGCGTTGCATGGCTGGTCCGGCCTTGGGCAGTCCCCCCCCGGCGGGCCTGAAGAAGGGCAGGTGGCCGATGTTTTCCTGGCGCTGCACGCGGGTCAGGTCGGGGTGGGCAATGAGGTTGCCATACGCGTCGGCCAGCAGCACCGCGCTGTCGTTGCCCGGCAGCAGTTCCAGTGCGTGTTCCTGCAGCGCGTTCAGCCGTAGCGCCCCCACCAATTGTCCGCCACCCTCAAGGGGTTCGCTGATGTAGACCACCACCTCGCCGGTGTCCGGCAGGGGCGCGGGGCTGCCCAGCCGATAGCCGCGCCCGTTCGGCCTGTTGCCCTGCCGGTCGCGCAGTACGGGAAAATCCACCATCACCGGCCCGTCAGGCAGTGAAAAGACCACCCGTTGCGCATCGTCCAGCAGCATGATGCGCGCGAAGTGCTGGCGCAACGCGCGTCGGCGTCCCAGTTCCTCGGCCACGCGCGCGGGCGAGGGCGAGGCGGGCAGGCCCGAGGCCAGCCGGGCCAGCGACAGGGCGGCGTTGTCCACGTGCTCTTCGAGGTAGTGGGCCAGGGTGGCCGTCAGCAGCGCGCTTTGCCGTTCGAAGTCGGCTTTGCGGCCAAGGTAGGTGAAGGTGCCCGCGAAGGCCAGGATGCACAGGCCCAGCAGCACCAGCCACACCAGCAGCCGGGTATGCAGCAGGCGGCGCAACGAGCGTGGCGTACGGCGGGGAGCGGGGCCGCCCTCCGGGCTGTTCGGGGTGGCGGTGCGGGGTTGGTCGCCGGGGGGCGTTGGGAGTGCGTTCATTGCAGTGTCGCGAATTCGCCGTCGCGAATGGTCAGGATGAAAGAACGGCGGTGCACGTCGCCGTACCGGTCGAGGCTGATGGGGCCGAGCACGCCGGTAAGGTTGCGGACTTCCGGAAGGGTTGCGCGGAGTCGGGCCGGGTCGCCTCCGGCACGGGCCAGGGCATCGCCCAGGACCATGACCGCCTCGTAGGCGAAGGCCGCCGCGAAGTTGGGCACCCAGCCGAAGCGTGCCGCATACGCGGCGTGAAAGTTGCGGAAGGAATCGTCGTCAAGGTCGGCGGCGTAGGCGTGGGCAAAGATGATGCCCTCCACGTCGCGGCCACCCGCCAGCACCAGTTCGCGGGTATACCCCCACGGTGAGCTGTACAGCGCGGGAAAGAATCCGGTGCGGTGAAAGGTCTGGGCGGCCATGGCCACATCGCGTGCCGGGCACACCAGCAGCATGCCCGATGAGGCCGATTGCCGGGCATGGCGGAGCGCTTCGGCGAATTCCCCCCGGTCGGAGGTGGCATAGGGCAGGTCGGCGGCCACGGTGCCTCCCAGTTCGCGGAACCGGGCCACGAAGGCTTGCGCGAAGGGGGTGGAGAAGGGGGCGTTGGCGGTCTCGCGGACCACGGCCATCTCGCGCAGACCGGCGGACCGGGCGTACGCGGCCAGCGTCTCGGCCCAGGCCGTGTTGGCCGGAATGACGCGAAAAAAGCCGTCCTCCTTGCCTTCCAGCTCGGGGGCGCTGGCGGTGGGAGAGATCAACGGCACCCCGGCGGTTTCCCACAGGGGCAGGGTCGCCACGGTCTGGCCGCTGGTCATGTGTCCCACCCCTACCTGCACCTTGCGGGCAAGCAGCCGGGTGACCGCCGCGCGGGCCTCGTCGGGGGTGGTGCCGTCGTGCTCGGCCACCAGTTCAAGGCGGCGTCCGGCCACGCCCCCGGCGGCGTTCAGGTGATCGACGGCCAACTGCGCGCCATTGCGCCCCTGCACGCCCAGGTCGGACGTGAGGCCTTCGAGCTGCCCGGCAAAGCCGATGCGCACGGTGTCCGGCTCGCGCCGCAGGATCAGCAGGACGGCCAGGGCCGCAAGGGTCATGACGGCAACGGCCATGGCCACGGCAGCCATCAGGGCGCGGCGCTGGCGGCGGCCCGGTTCGACGCCCTGCTGGAGGGCATGCTTCTGGCCCGGGGTATCCCCGTGATCTGCGTGCGCCATGTGACCCCTCGCGGTGGCGATATGGCCGAATCTTATAGTGGCCATGGGCTAAAGTCCATCGGGCGGCATGCGGGGGGCTGGTGAGGCCACCCGTGACGTGGCGGGCCGCGCTCCCTCCGCCGTTACTGTGGACGCGCCGGGCAGGCTCTGGCACCATGGGGCTGCGCGGTCAGCGCTGGGCGGCATGGTGTCGCCACCATGCCGCGCAAGGGAGTCCCCATGTCCGCGCCCCATGCCCCCGAGGATTCGCCCCCCGTGACGGACGCGACTAACGCCAATGGCGCCAATGGAGCCAATGGCACCCATGGCGCCGCTGGCGCGGATTCCGGCGCGTTCCGGCTGGAACTGTCCGCCGACGAGCGGGCGTGGCTGCTCGACCTGGCCCGTTGGGCCGTGCTGCACCGATTGGCCGAAGCCGGGGCCTTGCCGGATGAAACCGGTGGTCTGGCCGACAGTGCTGGTCAGGCCGATAGTGGTGATCCGGCCAGTCCGGATGTCTCCGGGGTGCCCACGCCGCCCCCCGGTGTGCTGCACCGTTCCCTTGGTGCCTTCGTCACCTTCAAGAAGGACGGCCACCTGCGCGGTTGCATCGGTTCCATGGTCGGCGACGGGCCGTTGTACCTCACCGTGGCGCGCATGGCCCGCGCGGCGGCCTTCGAGGACCCGCGCTTTCCGCCGGTGACCGCCGCCGAGGCATCCGCGCTGGAACTGGACATTTCCGTGCTCGGCCCGCTCACCCGCTGTCCCGATCCGTCGCTGGTGCGGGTGGGGCGGCACGGACTGCTGGTGCGCCAGGGGTATCGCTCTGGCGTGCTGTTGCCGCAGGTGCCGGTGGAATGGGGCTGGGACCGCGAAACCTTCCTGGCCCAGACCTGCCGCAAGGCGGGGTTGCCGCCCGATGCATGGCGAGAAGCCTGGAAGGACGGGCGTACCGAGCTGTACTGGTTCGAGGCCGAAGTATTCGGCGACCTGTGAACACGGCCTGCCGTCCGGCGCATCCATTCTGCCTTTCCGCTCCCTGCCGGGGGCTTCCCGCCTCGACAGCTTGTTCCGCCGCTACCGGCATGCCGCCGTGCTTGTGCATGCGCGGCATCCGTACGCTGGCCGCTGGTGAGCGCTCGCCGCGTTGACAGTGTCTACGCGCGGGCGTAGGGCACACCTTCCGGATCCAACCCGTGCACGGGCCTTCAGCCCGCATGCAGCCCCGTTTCCGTCCCCCTCATCCGGCGCGGCGTTTTCCGCTTGCGTCCGCAGGAGTATTGCGTGCAGCGCATTCCCGACCTGCCCACCATTCCCAACAGGCCCATGTACATCTTCCTGCTGGTGCTCACCGTGGCCAACGCCATCGGGTACCAGGGGTGGAGCACGCTCTACACCAACTTCGCCGTGCACGAGGCGGGGCTTACCGGCGCCCAGAACGGCCTTGTGCAGTCGCTGCGCGAGGTGCCGGGCCTCTTGTCCCTCGGGGTCATTCTGCTGCTGCTGGTGCTGCGCGAACACCGCCTGGCGGCGCTTTCGGTGGTCATGCTGGGCGCGGGTGTGCTGGCGGCCGGGTTCTTTCCGTCGTTCGGGGGCATCGTGTTCACCACCATGCTCATGTCCTTCGGGTTTCACTACTTCGAGACCACCAACCAGTCGCTGATCCTGCAATACTTCGACGTGCGCACTGCGCCGCTGGTCATCGGGCGGCTGCGCGGGCTCAACGCCGGGGGCAACCTGGCCATCGGCGCGGTGATCCTTGTTGCCGCCGGGGCGCTGCCCTTTTCCGGCCTGTTCGCCATCTCGGGCGGGCTGGCCATACTGGCCGGCCTGTGGGCCCTGACGCAGGATCCGCGCGCCCAGGGGCTGCCGGTGCAGCGGCGGGGCATGGTCATGCGCAAACGCTACTGGCTGTTCTATTTGCTTACCCTGCTGGGCGGGGCGCGGCGGCAGATATTCATCGTGTTCTCGGCCTTTCTGCTGGTGGAACGGTTCGAATTCGGCGTGCGCGAGATGACCCTGTTCTTCATGCTGAACAACGCGGTGAACTGGTTCCTGAACCCGCTCATCGGCAAGGCCATCAACGCCGTGGGCGAACGCAGGCTGCTGGTGATGGAATGCCTGTCCCTGGGGTGCATCTGCCTGGCCTACACCGTGGTCGAGGACCGCTGGCTGGTGGGCCTGCTGTATGTGCTGGACCAGATATTCTTCAATTTCATCGTGGCCGTGCGTACCTATTTCCAGAAGATAGCCGACCCGGCGGACATCGCCCCCAGCATGGCCGTGAGCGTGGCGGTGAACCACGTGGCGGCGGTGGTGGTGCCCGTGGTGGGCGGCATGTTGTGGATGATGGACTTTCGCATTCCGTTTTATCTGGGGGCCGTGCTGGCGGGGTGTTCGCTGGTGGCGACACTGTTCATGCGGCAGCCCGCGCGGGGCGCGTCTTGCTAAATGGTCCGGCAGCGACTACCCTTGTGGTACGATCCGTGAACCGCAAGGAGGTTGTGTCATGTCGCGCCCGTTCCCGCTCCGCACGCCCGCATCGAAGTCGCGCCCATGGGCGCCCCTGCTGCTGTCCGTTTCGCTGTTCCTGATCGCCGCCGCACTGTTCCTTCCGCTTTCCGGCGTTTTCGGCGCCTCCACCGCGCTGGCGGCGGAGGCAGCGCCCAAGGCCGTGGCCGACAAGCCCGCCCCCAATGTGGACCGGGCCGTGCAAGTGGCCGTGGAACTGGAAGGCACCGACAGTCTGGGCGCGCGCCTGGCCTTTCGTCTGAAGGATACCTTCAACTCCAGTTCACTGTTCGTGCTGTCCGAAAAGGATGCCCCCAAGATACGCGTGCTGCTTTCCACCACGCCGGAATTCCCGTCGCGGCCTTCTGTGGGTTCGGCCTACTCCGTGGTCTGGGTGTTCTCGCAGAGCGAAGGCACCTTGCGCCACTACCTGGCCCGCGAGGTGGGCGTGGTGACGGCGGAGACGGTGGAAGACCTTGTGGCGCACATCGTCGAGCGCACCGACGGCATTTCCGTCCGCTACGGCTACCTGTTCCAGTAGGCCCATCATGGAGCGCCACCTGCTGCTGACCATGGGGGGAGACGGCGGCGAATCGTGGAACCTGCGCTTCGTGGCCGGTTTCTTTCGCCGCAAGTCGGCCTTGCGGCTGACGCTGTTCTACGTGGTGCCCGATGCCTACGCCTCGGGCCCCGGCGAGGTGGTCCTGTCCGATGCGCAGATGCGCCAGGGGCTGGAACAACTGGCCAGGGCGCGCCGCTGGGCCGTGGAGCACGGCTTTGCGTCGGAATACGTGGAGACGCGCGCGGTGCCCCGCCAGTTCGGCGTGGTGCGCGACATCGTCGAGGAAGCCCACAAGGGCCTGTACGATGCCGTGGTATCCGGCCGCCGCTATCTGGGCTGGCTGGAGCAGACCTACACCACCAGCGTCTCGCGCGGGCTGCTGGGCGAAGAAATCGCCTTTCCCCTGTGGGTGTGCCACCAGCCGGAACCGGACCTGTCCAACGTGCTGCTGTGCGTTGACGGGTCTGGCGAGAACCTGCGCATGGCCGACCACGTGGGGTTCATGCTGGCCACCCCCGGCGCCGAGGACCACACCGTGACCCTGCTGCATTGCAGGGAACCGGACACCGCCACGGGACATCACGGGGCGGGGAAGGGCGGTGGTGACGCGCAGCCCTTGGGCGAAGACGCCATCGCCGCCGCGCGAGAGGCCGTGCTGGCCAACGGCGTGGACGAGTCGCGGGTGCGCGTGCTGATGCTGGACACCCGTGCCTGCCCCGACAGGGCGGAAAAGGCCGAAGCCATCCTGCGCGTGGCCGAGCAGGACAGGTTTGCCGTGGTGGCGGTGGGCCGTCGCACGGCCCTGCCCGATACCCTGATGCGCCGCATGTTCGGGCGCAGCGTCAGCGAACGGCTGCACGACCGGGTGAACCGTTTTTCCCTGTGGGTGAGCAAGTAGACCATGCCCAAGCGCGCCGTTTCCCGTACCGGCAAGGCCTCCGGCACCGGGGGAGTGTCGCCGGAATTGCCCGGCGCAGCGGCATCGCCTGCGTCCGTCAATCCTGCTCCCTCGCCCTGCCCTGCCAGTCCTGGCAGTCCTGGCAGTTCTGGCAGTCCTGCCAGCTCTGGCAGTCCCCACTGTCCCGCCCGCTCCGCCCACGCCGCATTGCCCGGGGGGGGCGATTCTTTCGCTGGAGGGGCCGAGCCCCGGCCGGAGCTGTTCCCCCCGTCCGCCACGCACTCCTCCGCCCGGACACCGGACGAGGAACTGCAACGCCTGCGCGCCGAGGTGGCCGTGCTGCGCCACCGGCTGCGCAAGGCTGAGGCGCGCCTGCTGCCCCTGAATGCCGACCCGGAAACACCGGACATGCTGCTGGACGCGGTGCCCCTGCTGGCGCTGTGCATCGACGCCGACGGGCGGATGCGCATGGTCAACCGGGGCTTCGAATCGCTGTTCGGCGTCTGGCGCATGGAGGCACGCGGCCGGGGGCTGGCGGAACTGGTCCCCCCGGAGGTGGCCGCGCAATTGTCCCCCATGCTGGCCCGCGCCTTTGCCGGTGAAGCGCGCGTGACCGGAGAACTGGCCGTCACCAACCGCACGGGCCAGCGCTGGTTCAACATTACCCTGGTCGGGCGCGGCCTGCCGGGCAGCGGCATCATGTGCCGGGTGTTGCTGGTGGGGGTGGAAATAACCGAGGCGGTCACCGCCCGCCATGCCCTGCGCGAGATAGGCGAAACCCGTCGTGCCCTGCTGGACGCGGCGCCGGGGGCGGCCTTTCTGATGGAGCCGAACGGTACCATCGTGGCCCACAACAGCGCTGCCTCGCGCCATGCCTGGCGCGACGGGCAGGACATGGCTGGCGAGAGCGTGTTCGCCCACATGCCGCCGGACATGGCCGCCAGGCGCCGGGCAGAGCTTGCGCGTTGCGTGGCCACCGGGCGCGGCGGCTACTTCGAGGACCACGACGGCGGCCGCGTGCTGCGCCACAACCTGGTGCCCGTGTACGACGCGCAAGGCCGGGTAGCCCAGATCGCCGCGTACGTGCACGACGTGACCACCCAGCGCCGGGCCGAGGAGGAACTGCAAGCCACCCTGGAGCGCAAGGACCGCATGGTCCATGCCCACGAGGCGGCTCTGGGCCGACACGAACGGCTGCTGCGGCGCATCTACGACGACGTGCCCGTGGGGCTTCTGCATACCAGCGCGGCGGGCAACGTCATCGAGGCCAACCGGGCGCTGTGCGCCATTACCGGGCTGACCCTCGGCGAGATGCGCGGCACCCACGTGCTCGACCTGGTGTTGCCCGAATACCGCGAAGCCCTGACCTACGAGATGCAGCGCAACCGGGCGGAACGTGACCGGGTGGCCCGGTTCGAGGTGCGGGTGCGCAGGCCCGACGGCGAGATACGGTTGTGCCGCGTCACCTCCACGGTGATCTGGGGCACCGATGACCTGCCCCTGTTCGGGCTGGGCGTGGTGGAGGACCAGACCGAACTGTACCGCCTGCGCGCCGAGGCCGTGCGGGCCGGACAACTGGCCGCCCTGGGCGAACTGGCCGCCGGGGTGGCGCACGAGATCAACAACCCCATCAACGGCATCATCAACTGCGCCCAGCTGATGCTGGACGATGCCGACGTGGCCGCGCAGGGCGGCATGCGGCACGAGCCGCAGCCCGAGCTGGCCGGGCGCATCCTGCGCGAAGGGCAGCGCATCGCGGGCATCGTGCGCAACCTGCTGTTCTTCGGGCGCGACCGGCGCGACGCCGACGTGCGGGTGGACCTGCGCGAGGTGCTGCACGATGCCCTGGCCCTGACCCGCACCCACATGGAGGGCGACGGGGTGGTCATCGAACTCGACCTGCCGGATGTGCCGCTGATGGTGGTGGGCCGCCCCGGCGAATTGCAGCAGGTCTTCATGAATCTTCTGGCCAATGCCCACCATGCCCTGAACGCGGCGGCGACCGGTGAACCCGGGGAACCCGGCGCTGGCCCGCGTTCCCGGCGCCTGATCCTGACGGCGGCGCGGTCCTCGCTGGGGCCGCAACGCGAGGTGGCCCGCAAGGGTGTGACGCTTGACGGGGGGGGCGATGGCTGCCGGGGGGTATGCATTCCCGAACGCCGCGCCGCGCGGCGAAGAGGCGGGCGCCTGACGGTGAGCGGCCCGTGCGTGTGCGTCACCGTGGCCGACACCGGCTCGGGCATTGCCCCGGCGGTGCTGGAACGGGTGTTCGAGCCGTTTTTCACCACCAAGCCGGAGGGCAAGGGCACCGGGCTCGGCCTGTCCATCAGTTACGGCATCATCAAGAGCCACGGCGGCACGCTGATGCTGGACAGCGACGGCGTTTCGGGCAGCCGCGCCGTGGTGGTGCTGCCCGAGGCCCCGCCCGAGACAAGCCCCGAGGCTGGCGCGGCGGCGCCCGGCAGTCCGGATGCGCCCGGTCACACCACAGGCACGCACGGGGAGGTCGCCCATGGCGAAGATACTGCTCGTTGACGACGAGGAGAGCATCCGCTTCACCCTTTCGGCCTTTTTGCGCCGTGACGGCCACGTGGTGGTGACGGCGGCCAGCCTGGAAGAAGCGTTGCATGCGCTGGAACCGGCCAACGGCGGCCCGCCGGACCTCGTCATCACCGATATCGTGCTGCGCGGCGAAAACGGACTGGATTTCGCCCGTACCGTGCGCGAACGCTGCCCCTTCGTGCCGGTCATCCTGCTGACGGGGCGGCCCAGTGTGGAATCCGCCGTGCGGGCGGTGTCGGAAGGGGCGGAACAGTACCTGACCAAGCCGGTGGACAAGGAACAGATGCTTCAGGCTGCCCGGACGGCCCTGCGCCACAAGGCCCTGGACGACGAGCGCCGCGCCCTGGTGATCGAACGCGAAAACCTGCGGGTGCACCTGGAGGCGGTGTTCCAGGCCGTGCCCGACGTGCTGGTGACCGTGACCCCTGATTTGCGGATACAGCGCATGAACCGTGCCGCGCGCGAACTTCCGGGCGGTGCGCGCGATGCGCGCCAGGCGGCGGGGCGGCGCTTTGACGAGGCGCTGGGGTTGTTCGCCCCATTGTTCCGCCCGGTGCTGGACGAAACCCTGGGGGCGCGCCGGGCCTCGCGGCGGCGCCGGGTTTCCGCCCAACTGGCCGACGGACGCGAGCAGGTGTTCGAGATCGAGGCCGCGCCGCTGGTTGGTGGCGGCGGCGAATTCCTGGGAGCGCTGCTGGTGGCGCGCGATGTCACCCGTCTGGCCGGGCTGGAAGAAGCCCTGGGGCACCGGGCGGGCATGAACCAGATCATCGGGCGCAGCGCGCCCATGTCCGAGCTGTTCCATCTGCTGGACGAACTGGCCCAGACCGACACCACCGTGCTCATCACCGGCGAATCGGGCACCGGCAAGGAACTGGTGGCCGAGGCGCTGCACCGGGGCGGGCCGCGCGCGCTGGGGCCGCTGGTCAAGGTGAACTGCTCGGCGCTGTCCGAACACCTGCTGGAAAGCGAACTGTTCGGCCATGTGCGCGGGGCGTTTACCGGAGCCGTGCGCGACAGGGTGGGCCGGTTCCAGCTGGCGCACGGGGGCACCATCTTTCTGGACGAAATCGGCGATGTTTCGTCCGCCGTGCAGCTCAAGCTGCTGCGGGTGTTGCAGGAGCGCGAGTTCGAGCGGGTGGGCGACACCCGCACCGTCAAGGTGGACGTGCGGGTCATCGCCGCCACCAACCGGCCACTGGCCGAACTGGTGCGTTCCGGCAGGCTGCGCGAGGACCTGTACTACCGGTTGCGGGTGGTGGAACTGCACCTGCCCGCCCTGCGCGACCGGCGTTCGGACATCCCCCTGCTGGTGGACCACTTTGTGGAGCAGTTCAACATCCACTTCCACCGCCGCATGGCCGGGGTGACCCCCGCCGCCCTGCAAGCGCTGATGGCGCATTCCTGGCCCGGCAACGTGCGCGAACTGCGCCACGCGCTGGAGCACGGCTTCATCCTGTCGCGCGGCGACGTCATCGACGTGGACGCCCTGCCGCCCGAGGTGCGCACCGCAACGGGGATGTCGGCCACCGTCGCGCCCATGCCGCGCAGCATCGCCTGCGATACCGACCTGCCGCCAAGGGCGGTGGGCGGCGGGTGGGCCGGGGAATGGGCCAGGGATCGGGAGATGGACCGGAGTACGGACGCCATGGCCCGGTTCCCCCATGGAGCATGGTCATCCGGTGCCCCGGTCCACGGCCCTGCCGCCGGTGCACCCGCCGAGCGTGCCGAGGTTGACCATTCCGGCATCTATCCGGACGGGACGCCCGTGAGCCTGGTCGGCGCCGGACGGGGAAGGGGAAAGGCATCCCCCGCATCGCCGGGATTGGGCGGATCGGCCTTGCCGGTCATGCCGACAGGCCTGGCGAGTGGTGCGTACGGCGGCCAGGTTGCCGAGGGGCACGCCCCCTACGGTGGGGATGCGGGCCGCCGCCTGCGGCTGACCCCCGAACTGCTGGCCGATGCCCTGCGCAGGGCCGGGAACAACAAGGCCCGCGCGGCGCGACTGCTGGGTGTTTCGCGCCAGACGGTATACCGCAAGCTGGTAGAGTTCGGCATGCCCGAAGGCGATCCGGACGGAGAGCCGGGCGGGGGCGCAAGCGAGGGAGACGCATCGGGCCCGTAACCGCAGCCTTGCCGGAACGCCCGGTCCGCAGCGGCGAATCCGTCGCACCATGTCGCCACCCCGGCCATGCCGTCACGGGTGGCCCATCGCCCTGTTCCGGGACATCCGGGGCGGGGCGTTGTCGTTGCGGCGTGGCTGGTGCACATCGTGCGCCAGGCGCCTGGTTGCATGACAGCGCAGGAGGGCTGGACAGGATGTTTCCTGCCCCCGCCACCCGGTCGGTATTCCTTTCTGTTTTTTTCAACATGTTTGTTTTAGTTGGCAAAGGTGTTTTTAGGTCGTGTCAGGTTTGTTTAGGTTTGTCCGGGTCGTCGTTCCGGATTGATGGTGTCAATCCTTGTGCACGTTTTCTACTTGTTTCGTGACTGTTTGGACTGCTAACATTCATGCCCATTGGAGAGTAACCGGACACCCGAAGACAACGACCAACGACCAACCCGGAGGATGCCATGCGTCGTCTGCTTCTCGTTCTTTGCCTGTTCACCGTAATGCTGCCTGCGCAGTCCATGGCGGCGGACAAGGTGCTGATGATGGCCACCACCACCAGCACCGCCGATACCGGCCTGCTCGACGATCTTGCCCCCGCCTTCCAGAAGGAGACGGGCATCGAGCTCAAGTTCACGGCCACCGGCACCGGCAAGGCGCTGGAAATGGGCCGCAGCTGCAACGTGGATGTGCTGCTGGTGCACGACCCTGAGGCCGAGGCCAAGTTCGTGGGTGACGGCTTCGGCATCAATCGCGTCCAACTGATGTACAACGATTTCGTCATGGTGGGCCCCAAGGCCGACCCGGCGGGCGTGAAGGGCAAGTCCGTGGCCGAGGCCATGAAGGCCCTGTCTGCGGGCAAGGCCCCGTTCATCAGCCGTGGCGACAAGTCCGGCACCCATGCGCTGGAACTGCGCCTGTGGAAGGATACCGGCGCGGGCGTGCCCGAAGGCAAGGAATGGTACGTGGAAGCGGGCCAGGGCATGATGCGCACCATCGCCATGTGCGCGGAAAAGGGCGGCTACACCCTTACCGACCGGGGCACCTGGATCAAGTACGAGGCGGGCCTGAAGGAAGCCGGGCCGCTGTCCATCGTGGTGGAGAAGGATCAGAAGCTGTTCAACCAGTACAGCTCCATCACCGTGAACCCGGCCAAGTGCCCGTCTGCCAAGGCCGACCTGGCCGACGCCTTCACCAAATGGATGGCCAGCCCCTCTACCCAGAAGCGCATCGCCGACTTCAAGCTGATGGAAAAGCCGCTGTTTACGCCCAACGCGGGCAAGTAAGCCAGCGTCGTTGACGGATACCCGGCGGCGGGGCGGCAGTGCCGTTCCGCCGTCTTTTCGCGGGCGGCAGTGGAATAGGCATGTCCGCGTGCCAGACGATCGGCGCCTTTCGTCCCCTGTCGTTGCCCGCATGGGGGATGGCGTTTAGAGTCCCCTGCAAGGAGACCGCAGCCCAATGGACTATCTGATCGACGGCCTTGCCACCGCCCTGCGCCTGCTGGCCGCTGGCGACGCCGAAACCTTTTCCGCCGTATGGATCACCCTTGCGGCGTCGGGAATGTCCATTGCCGCGTGTCTGGCCATCGGCGCGCCGCTGGGGTTCCTGATCGGCTACCATGACTTTCCGGGCCGCCGGGCCGTGCGCATTGCCGTGGATACGGCGCTGTGCTTTCCCACCGTGGTCATCGGCCTGCTGGTGTACCTGCTGCTGTCGCGGCAGGGGCCATTGGGCGATCTGGGGCTGCTGTTCACCATTCCCGGCATGTCCGTGGGCCTGACGCTGCTGGGAATACCCATCGTCATGGCCATGACCGCGTTGGCCGTGGAGCAGGCCGACGCGCGCCTGCGCCTGACCCTGCTCACCCTGGGGGCCAACGGGCGCCAGGTGCTCTTCGCCACCCTGTGGGAAACCCGCTACCACCTGATGTTGGCGGGGGTGGCGGCCTTCGGGCGCATCGTGTCCGAGGTGGGGATTTCCATGATGGTGGGGGGCAACATCAAGTGGCATACCCGTACCATCACCACGGCCATTGCGCTGGAAACGGGCAAGGGCGACTACGCCCTGGGCATTGCCCTGGGACTGGTGTTGCTGGCCATTGCCCTGTTGCTGAACCTGGTTCTGGCGGGGTTGCGCAGGAGGGCGGGAAGATGAGCGGACACGAGACGCGATCCGGGCACCCGTTGCCTCCCGATACCCCGGTTGCTCACGTATGCGGCGATCCTGCCGAGGCTGGCACCGGCGTGCCGTGCACGCGCGGTAACGCGCCGCTCTATCAACTGGAGGGCGTGGTGCGCCGCCACGGCGACCGGACGGTGCTTGACGTGCCCCGGTTGGACATCGCCGCCGGGGGGATCACCGGGGTGGTGGGACCCAATGGCGGCGGCAAGTCCACCCTGCTGCGCCTGCTGGCCCTGCTGGACGCCCCCTGCCGGGGCCAACTGCGCTTTGCGGGAGAGGCGGTGGGACCGCTGTCTTCCGGGCGCACGGCGGACCTGCGCCGCTCGGTGACCCTGCTGTTGCAGGAACCCTACCTGCTGCGCCGCAGCGTGTACGAGAACGTGGCCTTCGGCCTGTCCGTGCGGTCTGGGCGGTCTGTGCGGTTCTGGCGGTCCGGGCACGGCGTGCGCGAAACGGCGGATGCCGTGCGGGGCGCGCTGGAACTGGTGGCCCTGGACCCGGACGTGTTCCTGCGCCGTCGCTGGTTCGAACTTTCCGGCGGCGAGGCCCAGCGCGTGGCCCTGGCCGCCCGGCTGGCCTTTTCGCCGCGCGTGCTGCTGATGGACGAACCCACGGCCAGCCTGGACGAGGACAGCGCCGCGCGCATCGCCGACGCCGCCCGCGCCGTGGCCGAGCGCGGCACCACGGTCATCGTGGTCTCGCACGACCGCGATTGGCTGGAGCCGTTGGCTGGCCGCATCCTGAAGGTACGGCGGGGGCAGGTGGAAGGATAGCCCCGGCGCGGGCAGGCCCCCTGGGCCCCCTGTCCGCCGCAGCATCCGTTCTTCGAGCGCGCCCGCATTGCCGCCCGGCGCCTCCCCTTGCCCACGGAATCCGGGCAATGCCGCGAACGCCGCCCCCACCATGGCGTGGGGGCGGCGTTCGTATTTCAGGCCTTCGGGGCGTCGGATGTCCGATGTCCAGAAACTGTAGACTGGTTTTTCAGACCGGGAAAGCCTGTTCGAAAAACTTTAGACTTTGGCGTGATTTTTCTAGAGATGGCGGTTGATGCAGGTTTGCCCTGTTGCGCGATTTTCTCGGCCCCCGGCGGTGGCAAAGGCCGGGTATAGGCTGGGGGATTGCGTGGCAAGGGGGAGCCAGGTCGAAACAGTAGGGGTACCGGGAGCAGATGCAGCCTGCGCGCGCCGGGGCACATCCCCCCCCCCCGCGCTGTCGTCGGCTATACGTACCCATCTTCGAGCGTGGACAAATCCCCCGTATCCCGGCCCAGTTCCTCGCTGCGCAGCACCCGGCGCATGATCTTGCCGCTGCGGTTGCGGGGCAGCCCCTCGCGGAAGGACACCTCGCGGATGACCGCCACCGGCCCCAGTTCGCGACGCACGTGCTCCACCAGTTCGGTGGCCAGGTCGTCGGCGCTGACCATGGTGCCCAGCGGTGGGTGGTCATCCACCAGCACCACGAAGGCCTTGGCCACCTCGCCGCGCAAGTCGTCGGGCACGCCGATGACCGCGCATTCCGCCACCGTGGGGTGCGAGGCCAGTGCCGCCTCCATCTCTGCCGTACCGATGCGGTGCCCGGCGATGAGCAGCACGTCGTCGGCCCGGCCCTGAATCCAGAAGTAGCCATCCTCGTCGCGCCGGGCCACGTCGCCGGTGCAGTACCAGCCGGGAAAGCGTTCCCAGTACAGGCGGCGGTAGCTTTCGTCGTCGTTGTACACCCCGCAGGACATGGCGGGCCACGGGCGTTGCAGCACCAGCAGGCCGCCGCGCCCCGGCCCCACGGGCTTGCCGTGTTCGTCCACCACGTCGGCCTCGATGCCGGGCAGCGGGCGGGTGACCGAACCGGGCTTCAGCAGCGACACGGGCAGGGGGCTGAGCATGATCATGCCCGTCTCCGTCTGCCACCAGGTGTCCAGCACCGGGCAGCGCCCGCGCCCCACGTGGCGGTGAAACCACAGCCACGCTTCCGGGCTGATGGGCTCACCCACCGTGGCCAGCAGGCGCAGGGTGGTCAGGTCGTGTCGGGCCACGTGTTGCGCGCCGTGACGCATCAGCATGCGTACCAGGGTGGGCGCGGTGTACAGGATGGTGATGCCAAGGCGTTCCACCATGGACCACACCCGTCCCGGTTCCGGGTACAGGGGGTGCCCTTCATAGAGGACCGTGGTCGTGCCCGCCATGAGCGGCCCGTACACCACGTAGCTGTGCCCGGTGATCCAGCCCGGCTCCGCCGTGCACCAGAAAATGTCCGTGGGCTTCACGTCGAACACCCAGCGCATGGTGCGGTGCACCCCCACCATGTAGCCGCCGTGGGCGTGCACGTGCCCCTTGGGCTTGCCCGTGGTGCCGGAGGTGTACAGCAGGAACAGCGGGTCCGTGCTGTCCATGATCTCGGTAAGCGCTTCGTGGTGCTGGCCGCGCACGGCGTCGTGGTACCAGATGTCGCGCCCTTCGGTCATGGGCGTTTCCACGTGGGCGCGGTGCACCACCACCATGTGGCGCACCCCGGCGGCAAGGTCGGGCGGCAGGGTGGCTACTGCCTCGTCGGCGATGGGTTTGAGCGGGATGACCCGGCCATTGCGGTAGAAGCCGTCCACCGTGACGATGACGGCGGGGCGGGCGTCCTCCATGCGGTCGCGCAGCGAGCGGGCGGAAAAGCCGCCGAACACCGTGGAATGCACGGCCCCGATCTTGGCGGCGGCCAGCATGGCGAACACCGTTTCAGGCAGGGGCGGCATGTAGATGATGACCCGGTCGCCCTTGCCCACGCCCAGGCCGCGCAACGCGTTGGCCAGGCGGTTCACCTCGCGGTACAACTGGTAGTAGGTGAAGCTGCGCGTGTCGCCCGATTCGCCTTCCCAGATAAGGGCCAGGCGGTTCTTGGTGCCGGTTTCGATGTGCCGGTCCAGCGCGTTGTGCACGATGTTGCAGCGCGCGCCGGTGAACCAGCGGTGGAAGGGTGCGTTGCTGCCGTCGTGCACCTCGTCCCAGCGGCGGAACCATTCCAGTTCTTCCGCCGCCTCTTCCCAGTAGCCGTCGGGGTCGGCGGCGGCCTTGGCGCGGGCGCGGGCCAGATCCTGCGGGTTGACCACGGCCCCGGCCACCACCTGCGGCAGGGGTCGGAACACGCGTTCCTCGCGCAGCAGGGCGTCTATGGTGCCCCCGGTAAAGGGCAGGTCGCGCAAGGGCGGCACGGCGCCCGCAGGCGGGGTGCCGTCGTCATGCGCGTCGGGGACGATGGGCGCGGTGCGCCCCGCATGCTCTCCGGTTGCGCCGGACGTGTCGGGGGCAATATCGGGCTGCACGTCGGGGCCGATGCCGGGCGCGGCGTGGGCCGGGGTGTCCGGCGCTGCGGATGGCTGTGCGGGATGTTTGCGGCGCGGCATGGCTAAAGCCCCAGTATATCTTTCAGTTCGCCCAGTCGCCTGCGGCTGATGGGCAGTTCGATGCGGGTGCGGCCCATGGTGCGCAGCATGCAATTGCCGCCCGGCACCGAGGCGATTTCCGTCACCATGTCCAGGTTCACCAGATACTTGCGGTGCACGCGGAAGAACCGGTGCGGGCGCAGTCTGCCTTCCAGCACCTTCAGCCGGTATGAGGTCAGGTACTTGTCGGTGGAGGTGTGCACGTAACTGTAGTCCTCGTAGGCCTCTACGAAGACGATTTCGTTGTACGGCACCAGAATGGTGGTGCCGTCCTGGGTGATGGCCAGCTTGCCGATTTCCACCGGGCGGAAGCGGCTGGTGTAGTCCCAGGCGGAGCCCAGGGCCGAGAGGAAGCTGTCCTGCTCCTCGTCGCCCAGCGCCAGTTGCAGGGTCTGCACGGGGGGGCCGTCGTACGCGTCGAAGGTGCTGCTGGGACCGTGGGCATCATGCGCGCCATGTGCGTCATGCGCATCATGTGCGTCATGAGCATCATGTGTGCCGGGGCGCCATTCCTCGTGCCAGCCGTCCCGGCTCCCGCTGGGCCATCCGTCCTGCCAGCCACCAAGGGGTTCGATGTCGCCGGAGGCGATGGCCGCCCGCACGGCGGAAGGGGGGGCGGCGGCGCTGGCCGGAATTCCCGGCTGGGTGGGTGCTGGGGCATTGGCGCTGGCTGGTTGTGGTCGGGAAGGGGTGCCCGAGCCCTGCCGTGCAGCCGTGGGGGGCTGGTCCGGCTGTGACTGCGGGCTCGGCTGTGACTGCTGGTTCGGCTGCGGCTGCGGGGCGTGATGCGGTTCGCGCCAGCGGGCTGCCGGTTCCGGGGCCAGCCGGAAGTTGGCGCGGAACTGGTCCAGCCGCCCAACGGTGCGCTGGAAGCGTTCGTCGGGGCAGGGAAAGATGAGGTAGTCGGTGGCGTCCAGGTCGAAGGCCTCGAAGGCCAGTTTCTCGTCCTCGGCGATGAACACCAGCGCCGGGCGGTCGCGTTGCCCAAGCAGGCGGCGTGCCAGTTCCAGGCCCGAGGTTTCACCGCCAAGGTCCACGCCGGTAAAGAATACCCCGTAAGGCAGGGCGTCGAGCAGCGCCCAGGCCTCGTCGCCGTCCACGGCCTCGCCCAGCACGCGCAGGAAAGGCACGGGCGCCAGCAGGCGGCGCAGGCGTTGCCGCACTTCCGGGTCTGGGTGGGCGAGCAGGGTGTTCAGACGTGTCATTGAGGTCCGTGGGGTCCGTGGGGGTCCGTGGATGATCGTGAGTGACCGTGGAGGGGCCGCGCGCGCAGGAGCAGCCGCTGCGGCGGGACCAGAGCGACGGGACCGGGGCGACCGAATGTGGAAAGGCCCGCCGGAACCCGTCAGCCGGATCCGTCAATCATGTTCGTCCGGCATAGCCTTTCGGCATATCAGCTCGGCATATCCGTCCGGCATGGCCGCGCCCATGCGCTCGGGGCACTGTCCTTCACCCCGCACTGTACATGCGCCACGGGAATCTGAAAAGGGGCGGCAGGTTGCGCGTGGTAAGGTTGTGCGAACAACCATGCCGCCGGGTGAACCTGCCTTTGTCCTTGCGGCGCGGGCGCAAACAGAAGCCGATCCCACGTCGCACGGTTCCTTGCAGGGGGGGCCATGGGGTGCCGGGCTGCCCCTGTTTCGGCTGCCGCGCTGTGAATCCCGATGGTGAACCGGGTGATCTGTCCGCTGGGGGGACGGTCCCATGCATATCTGCAAGAAGGCCCCCGCGTCGCTTCCGGGGAAGGACGGCGGGGGCCTTTTGAACATCAAGGTTGCGGTGCGCCGGGCGCATCACATGCGCAGGCTGATCTTTTCGGGCGACAGCCTGCGTTCCAGCCGCGCCGCGAACACCGACATGGTGTAGCAGCAGATGAAGTAGAGAAAGGCCACCGTGCCGTAGATTTCCATGGGGTGGACCATCAGGCGGTTGTTGATGCCCTGGGCCACGAAGGTCAGTTCCAGCACGCCCAGCACGAAAGCCAGCGAGGTGTCCTTGAAGATGGCGATGAACTGGCCCACGATGGCGGGAATCATCTGCTTCAGCGCCTGGGGCAGCACGATCTTGCGCATGGCTTGCAGGTAGGTGAGGCCCGTGGAGTAGGCCGCCTCCACCTGCCCGGCGGGAATGTTCTGGATGCCGGTGCGCACGATTTCGGCAATGTAGGCCCCGGTAAAGGCCGTCAGCGCCCACGTGGCCGACCAGAACACGTTCATCGTGGTGCCGAACATGACCGGAATGAAGAAGTACACCCAGAAGATGACGATGATCAGCGGGTTGCCGCGAATCAACTCGATGTACAGCAGGCAGGGGATGCGGAACACCCGGTTGGACGACGAGCGCCCCACGCCCACGGCAAGGCCGATGAAGAAGCTGACCGAAATGGCGATGACGGCCATCAGCAGCGAATAGGCCAGGCCGCCAAGGCCCAGGAACATCTCGTCCGAGCGCCCGTTGGGAAAGTGCCAGATGAGCAGGGAGCGCAGGTTTTCGAACACCACGTGCCACTGAAAGCCCAGCAGCCCCTTGCCCACCGAATAGAGCAGCCCGGCCAGCAGCGCCACGAACAGCCCCTTGCCCGCCAGTACCGCGGCGCGGGCGGCGTGCCTGCCCAACTGGTGCAGCATGGCCGCCAGCGGGGTGTAGGTGGTCTGGGCGGCGGAGCGGCGGCGGGCCCGCAGGGCGCGGGTGACGGGCCGGATGAACAGGCGGCGGATGAGCCCGAACGGGGCCAGCAGCGCGCCCACCACCAGCACCGGCACCGAGCGGCCGGGGGCGGTATCCAGGCGCATGCGGCCGTTCACCCCGTTGAGAATGAACGAGATGATCAGCGACAGCGAAAGGTACAGCACCGTGGCGGCGCTGGTGGCCTCGAAGCCCTTGAAGGTCAGCGATTCCACCTGCTGGGCATGCCAGGTAAGTTCCGCCACGCCCACCACCATGGCCAGCGACGAGTTCTTCATGTTGTTCAGAAACTCGCTGCCCAGGGGAGGAATGATGGCCCGGAACGCCAGTGGCAGGATGATGGTGCGCAGCACCTGGAAATAGGACAGGCCGGAGGAGTAGGCCGCTTCCAGCAGCCCCTTGGGGATGGACTGGAGCCCCGCGCGGATGACTTCGGCCATGAACGAGGCGGTGTAGATGGACAGGCCGATGGTGGCGCACCAGAACTCGAACGGGATGGAGAACAGTGCCTCGCGCGCGTTGTCGGGCAGGATGGCCGGGAAGGCGAAGTACCAGAAGAACAGCTGGATGAGCAGCGGCGTGTTGCGAAAGAATTCGATGATGCTGGTGGCCGTGGCCCGCAACGGGCGGAACAGCGACAACCGGGCAAGGCCCAGCATGGTGCCGAGCAGCAGCGCCAGGGCGGAACTGATCAGCGAGATGCGCACCGTGTTGGCGAGGCCCTTCAGGATTTCCGCGCCCATGACCACGCCGTAGGTCTCGTTGCGCGTGAAGAGCATGCTCCACTTGAATTCGTAGCCGAAGTCGAAGACCCAGCCGCAGTAGTAGATGGCGAACGCCGCCAGCGAGATGAGGACTGCGTTCTGGACCCAGGTCTTTTCCAGCCAGTATCGGATCATGTGCCGTTCCGGAGAGGGGCGCGCCGTATGTCCCGGCGGATGCGGGGCGGTGGCGCGTGCGTGGTCTTGGTGCATGTGCGGGCGTGCGGCCGCAGGGTTGCCGCGCGCCCGCGCGCTGGTGCGCGGGTCTTCAACAATACGCAAGCCCGGACGGGCCGGGCTTGCGCGCAATGTTCAGCAGAGGTTGACCGTTAGGGCCACATTTCGATCTGGCCGGCCAGCGGCATTTCGAACGGGGTGCCCGGGCCGTACCACTTGTTGTAGATGCTCTTGTAGGTGCCGTCCTTCCACATGTCCTGGATGGCGGCGTTCACGGCGTCACGCAGGGCGGAATCGTCCTGGGGCATGGCCATGCCGTAGGGTTCGTCGGACAGGAAGTCGCCCACCAGTTCGAACTGGCCGGGGGTCTTGGCGGCGTAGCCGACCAGGATCGAGGCGTCGGTGGACCAGCCGGCCACGCGGCCGTTCTGCAGCGCCTGGAAGCACTCGGATTCCTTCTGGTAGGAAATCACGTTGGTTTCGGCGTTGGGGTCACCCGCTTCCTTCAGGGCGCGGCGCACGTTCACTTCGGACGTGGTGCCCTGCATGGTGGCGATCTTCTTGCCCACCATGTCCTTCACGGACTTGAACTGGCCCTTCTTGGACAGGATCTTCTGGCCGTCGAAGAAGTAGGTCAGCGAAAAGTCGACAGACTTGTCGCGCTCGCGGGTGTGGGTCATGTTCGACACGGAAAGGTCGATCTGGCCCGACTGCACCAGGGCGATGCGGGTCTTGTTGTTCACCTGGACGCGTTCGATCTCGACGCCCATGCGCTTGGCCACTTCGGTGGCCATGTCGTAGTCGAAGCCGCCCCATTCGCCCTTTTCATTGTAGAAGGCGCCGGGGATGGAGTCGGTCATGATGCCGACGCGGATCTTCTTTTCCTTCTGGATGCGGTCGAAGACCGGACCGGCCATGGCCACGGAGGCCATCAGCACGGTCAGGGCCGAAGCCATTGCAAGCAGTTTGACCAAGCGCATATCCTTCTCCCTGTTTTGGGTTGCCCACGGCCCCCGCACATGCGGGCAGGCCCCAGCGGGGCTGCGGTCCCTTCGGCAAAAGGGACGTCGGGCCGACAGCGGCAAGAAAGGCTCAACAGTCAAAACGGAACGTTATTATGCGGCTGTCCGGGGGGCGCTTTCCGATGGATGCGTCCCCTAGTGCGTCAGGATCTTGCTGAGAAATTCCTTGGTGCGGTCGTGAACGGGATTGCTGAAGAACGCCTCGGGGGTGTTTTCTTCCACCATGACGCCCTGGTCCATGAAGATGACCCGGTCGGCCACTTCGCGCGCAAAGCCCATTTCGTGCGTCACGCAGACCATGGTCATGCCCTCGCGGGCAAGCTGGCGCATGACGTCGAGCACCTCGTTGATCATTTCCGGGTCCAGCGCGCTGGTGGGTTCGTCGAACAGCATGATGCGCGGCTTCATGGCCAGCCCGCGCGCGATGGCCACGCGCTGCTGCTGCCCGCCCGAAAGCTGGCCGGGGTAGGCGCCCGCCTTGTCGGGAATGTTCACCTTTTCCAGCAGTTCCATGGCCGTCTTTTCTGCCTCGGCGCGGGGGGTGTTGCGCACCAGCAGGGGGGCCAGGGTGATGTTTTCCAGCACGGTCATGTGCGGATACAGGTTGAACTGCTGAAAGACGAAGCCCACCTCGGCGCGCAGCATGGTGAGGTTGGTGCGCGGGTCGTTGATGTCCACGCCATCCACCACGATGTGGCCCTTCTGGATGGGCTCCAGCTTGTTGATGCAGCGGATCAGCGTGCTCTTGCCGGACCCGCTGGGCCCGCAGATGACGACAACCTCGCCTTGCTTGATTTCAAGGGTGATATCCTGCAGCACATGCAGTCCGCTGGCGTACCACTTGTGCACATGGTCGAATTTGATCACGCGGTGCTCCACGGTTCGGTCTGGGCGGGCTGGGGCGGTCTTGCGAACGGCTTCGGGCACTGTTTCGCGCGTTGCCGTGCGCGGTGGGTGACCGGGCCACTGCGGCCATGGCGGCAGCCGACGCGCCCCGCGCCTGCGAAGTAGCAGAATACGGTGATACGGGCAACCCGTGGGGTTACGCTTTTGACATTAATGTTTCAATTCACGGCGTTGCGTCGCAAGGTCGCGACATGCCCACGTCGGATATCGCCCTTGATGGCGGGTGGTTGGCACGTGTGAAGGGGCATGCGGCCCGCGCGCGGGGGCGCTGTTTTGCGAAATTGTCAGCATTTGGCGGGGGCGGTCCTGTCATTTTCGTGCGTGCTGCCCCATGTTCGCGCACGCCGACGCAAGGCCGGGAGGGATGCGGCCACTGGGGCCACCCCCGGTCAGTCGGGCCGCCCCCAGTCAGGCGCGGGCCGGTCGGGACCAGTCGGGGCCAGTCGGGACCAGTCAGGACCAGTCGGGACCGGTCAGGACCAGCCGGGGCCGGTCGCCGCCACTGCGATCAGTCGCGGGCCGGGGTGTCGCAGGGCAACAGGAAGTAGAAGGCATTGCCGCCTTCCTGCGCCTCGTAGCCCACGCGCCCCCCATGCAGGTCCACGATTTCGCGCACGAAATGCAGGCCGTGCCCGGTGCCGTATTCGCCATGGGTGTTGGACCCCCGAAAGTCCGGTTCGAACAGGTGGGGGCTGTCGGCGTCGGACACGGCGGGCCCGGTGGTGAATACCTCCACCCGTGCACCGGGGTGGCCGGGTCCGAAGGCATCGGCCACCCGGCAGATGCGGCAGTGCACGGCCTGGCGCCGGGCACCCGGCGTGGGGCGGGTGTACTTGACCGCGTTGGACAAGAGGTTGGCCAGCACCTGGCTGATCAGCCCCACATCGGCGGAAACACGCACGTGCTCGCAGTCCGGGCGCATGTCCATGCGCACCTTGATGCCCTTTTCCTCCAGCCGTGACCGAAAGCGTTCCAGTTGCGGCAGCACCACGCGCTGGGCGATGTCGATTTCCGTCTTCTGGAGCACGTAGTGTCCCTGGTCGAAGTGGCTCTGGCGCAGCAGCGTTTCCAGAAACAGGCTGGATTGCAGGAAGTGGCGGTAGATTTCGCGGTACTGCTCGTCCAGCCGCTCGTGCAGGTAGCCCAACTGGCGGATGGCCTCGGCCTCCGGCCCGCTGGGCATGCGCCCGCCCGCGCTGAGGGTTTCGCGCAGTTCACCCATGGCCTGTATCTTGCCCTCCAGTTGCCGAAACAGCAGCTTGAAGTACATGTTGGGCACGATGACGTTGTGGCCGATGTCATGCACCAGGCTGCGGATGAACCGGATGTGTTCGCGGTTCTTCATGTGCAGCAACCTGTTGTGCAGTTGGAAACCCACGCGGTTGGCGTATTTTTCGTAGTAGAAGCGGTCGTGCTCTGTCAGCGGCGTTGCGGGGTGCAGCACCATCATGCCCAGCACGTCGCCCACGGGGGTGAAGGGCAGGCTTTCGCGGTCGGCATGGCGGCCCCGCACGGGGATGCGGTACTGGCCGTCCTGCATGTGCGGCCCTTCTGCCAGGTGGTCGCGCTGGGGCGGGTTGTTCGCGAAGGGGGGCATGTCCGGGTTGCGTCGCACCAGGGTGCCCGAGGCGTCGAGCACGTACAGCTCGGCCTGCATGTCGAACAGGATGCGCGGCACCAGCACGGCCAGCGCGTACAGGTCGGGCAGGGCGTCGAATTCCTGGGCCAGGTCGAAGAACACGTTGAAGGCGCAAATCTGCCGTGCGCTGAAGTTGTAGCGCGTGTAGTCGGCCAGCTTGGCCCGGATGCGCCCGGAAACGTGGTCTGCGCCCAGCACGGGCGGCGGTGCGGGAGGGGTGGTGTTGGACGGGGGGGCGGGGGGCTGCTCGGACGTCATGACAACCTGCTGGGCTACCCGCGGCCTGCGGGGCTTTCGGGGGCCGTGCGGGCGCCCGGAACTGGGCTTTCCGGAATCGGGACGCCCCGGTTTGGCGGTCCGCTCGTGACAGATGACGGGGAGCGTCGCATGCCAAGCGTTGACCGGTGAAGTGCGGGGCATCCGATGGCTGCTGGTCCACCGCCATCATGCATCATTTCATGCGCCGCGCCAAGGGTTCGGGCCATGCTTGCGGAGAGTTTGCCGGGCTTGCGGAGAGTTTTGCGGACGTGCGGAGAGTTTGCGGAGATACGGATGCCTGTCGGGTTCGTGGAAAGCGTGGCGGACGTGCGGATGTCTGCCGGGCTGGCGCGGCCCGGATTCGTGGGTGCCGCGTCGGCCCGGAAGCCTGTTCGGAAACCGGCTGGCAGGGGGCGCAGGGCCCCGGCGGCATTGGGCGTACCGGACATGGCACGGCTGCTGCCGGGCGTTGCGCAAGTTTCATTGACGCGGTGGGGCGCACCATGCAATCTGCCCGTGAAGGAACGGGAGCGCGTGGTGGCGCTGACAGCCCCGGCACGCCGCCGGGGACGATGGAACGCGTTGGCCTGGTTGAACTGGCGGGTCCGGTTGAACCAGTTGAGCCCCTTGGGCCGGTCGAGCCAAGTGAGTTGGCGGGGCAGTCCGGGCAACCGGCCAGACCCGCGCGGGAAGGGAGGGGCACATGGTGCCGCAGGTGTTGGGAGTGTACGTTTCCATGCGCACGGAGCGCACGGGCATGGGCACCACGAGCAGGGAAGTTTCGCAGAAGATCTACTGGCTGGCGGCCTGCCAGGCTGACGGCGCGGAAGGTTCCGCCGGGCCAGTCCGTGCAGATGGACCAGTCCGCGCAGATGGACCAAGCCGGGCAGATGGACCAAGCCGGGCAGATGGACCAAGCCGGGCAGACCGTGCGGGCCGGGCAGGTCGTGCAGAGCAGGCAGACCGGACAGAGGGCGGGCGCTACATCCTGCAACCGCTGACCGACGCGTACCTGCCCTCGGGGCTGGTGAAGGACCTGCCGGAGGCCGATTTCATCGAACACTTCCTGCCCGACCCGGACTGCTACGACAAGTTCATTCGTCCGGCAGCCGAGGCCCTGGCCGTCTACATCGACGAACTGCCGACGGACCTGCCCTTTTCGGTGGAGCAGTTCAGCCCGCTGGCCCTGCCCTTTGACCAGTTGCGCGTGCTGGACGGCCTGCTGGCCGTGCTGCGGGGCAGGCCGGGACTGGTGCCCCGTGCGCACGACGTGCCCGACCTGCGGGCCATGCTGGCGGGCATGTGCCAGTTGCGCATGGTGCCCGACTTCCAGAACCGCGTGGCCGGGGTGGCCATTGGCCTGCGCAAGCGCGGCGACTACGCGGCGGCGGAATACTACTACGAACGCGCTCTGGTGGTGAGCGGCCAGGAAGACCGCATCCTGTTCAACCTGGCGCGGGTGTACTACGAGACGGGGCGGCCCCAGAAGGCCGCCGACTGCCTGCGCCGTGCGCTGGCAGCCAATCCGGGGCTGGCGGTGGCCGAGCAGTTCCTGCGATTTGTCCTGACCGGCATGCGCGCTGGCGTGCCGGACGGGGGCGAGGTGCCGCATGAGCCCGCCCCGAACGATTCCGGAAAGGACGCTTCGGCGCGGACCGGAGCGGAGTCCACGGGGACGGAACCGGCTACCCCGGAGCCGGACGCGTCCGGCGCGTGACGCACCCCCCGGTACAGTCCGGTACAGTCCGGTGCGGTCCGGTGCGGTCCGGTGCGGTCTGGGATGCCCTTCCGGCGGCCTGTCCCGCGCCCGTTGTGCGCCCTCTCCGCGTCAGACTTTCCCTGTTCCGTAAGCCCGTACACGTCTGTCCGCACGGCGGCACACTGCCGCAGCACCCAGCCCCGGCGGCATGGCCCCGGTGCCAGCCATCCGGCAAGGAGAATTCATGAGCGACGAACGCCGCGTCTTTCCCCGGCTGCAACTGGACTGCCCCTGCTTCATCACCCTGCGCCGCGACGCCGGAGACCTGCCGTGCATGCTCGGCAACATCAGCTCGGGCGGGGTGATGCTGCAACTGCCCCCCTTCTGCGCGGCAGAGGGACTGCCCTTTGGCGAAGTGGTGAGCCTGGTCGATGTGCCCAAGGCCCTGGCTGGCGCGCTGGAAGGGGCGCAGGGCCGGGTGGCCTGGTGCAGCGGCGTGCAGGCGGGTATCTGTTTCGCAGACGTGCTGCCCTTCAACGTGGACGACATCATGGACATGCTGGACGAGGTCTGCTGAACCGGCCTGCTTCCCTCGGCTTCGGGGTGCCGGGCCGGGCAGTACCGGCAGGCCGTCGTTTTTGCTCCGTACGGTCAGGCGTTCGACATTTCCTGCCCGCCCGTCCATCTTCGCTTTCTTTCTCCCTGACGAACGCATACGGCCGGGCCGTTTTCCGCCCGGCCGTTGCTGTTGTGTCGTTGCAATCCGTAGCGTCCGCTTCGTCATCGGCCCCTGGCGGGCGTGTACACCAGCCGGAAATCCAGCGAGATGGCGTCATCCACCCGATGGTAGCCCAGGTGCCTGAAGAAGCGCGCCGATCCGTACAGCACGCCCCAGCGGGTGCGGTCCAGGTCGCAGTGCCCGGACAGGCTCAGTCCATCCGCATCACCGCTGCGCCGCACCGCCACATTGAGCGCCAGTTTCCTGTGTACGCTCCGCAGGGTGAACAGCCCTGTCAGCCGGTAGTTGGGGGTGGTGGCCGTGGCCGAGGGCAGCGGTGTGAGGGCCATGTCCTCCAGCGCGGCCTGCGGGAACAGGGCGGTGAAGAAGAAGTCGTCCGAGGCCAGATGCGCTTCCAGTACCGGGCGCAGCGCGTCGTCGGTGATGTCCTGATCGTGGATGGTGCGCATGTCGATGCGCAGGTTGCCCGTGCCGTGCCCGCGCGAGAAGATCAGCGATCCTCCGGCGCAGTCCACGGTGCCGGTGTGCGCGCCGTTGTCGTTGCGGCCTGTCCAGCGGATGGCGGATGTCGCCGCGTCCAGCGCGTAGGCGCCGTCAGGCATGACCACGGGCGGGTGTGCGTCCGGCCGGGCATGGGGGGCGCTGCCCTCCAGCGGCAATCCGGCGTCACACCATGCCTCCAGCCCGCCCGCGAACCAGCGCACGTCGGCGTGCCCCTGACGCAGCAGCTTTTCCGCCGCCATGCGCCCGTCCAGCGAGCCCGCGCCCGCGCCGTAGACCAGCACTGGCGCCGTGCGGTCCGGGGCCAGCGCGGCCACGGCATCGCAGAACACCACCTCGTGCACGCAGGCCTGCACCGCGCCGGGAATGTGCCGCAACTCGAAATACTCCGGCACCATCACGTCCAGCACGATGCCCGTGCGCCTTTCCACGAAGGCCCGCGCCGCCGCGAGCCCGATTTTGCGAACCTTGTGCCCTGTGGGCATGTGGCCTCCTTGTGCCTGTCGCCGCGCGTTCACCGTCCGTTCCCGTCTGGCTCCGTCTGGTTCAGTCGGCCCTTGCCCTTCGTCTGGCGGGCATGGCCGACGGGGCGTGTTGGCCGGGCCGGACGGCATGAAGCCTTCTACCGGTCCAGTCCGCCAGGTGTCGGATGGCGGATGAAGGTGCCCGTCCGCACCTCGTGGAACGCCGTTTCCAGTTCCGCGTCGGTGTTCATGACGATGGGGCCGCGCCAGGCCACGGGCTCGCCCAGCGGGCGCCCCGTGAACAGCAGAAGACGCAGACCGCCTTCGCCAGCGCGAAAGGCCACGCTGTCGTCGCCCGCTCCCGGATTGTCGCCGCCTTCCCCCGGATTATTGCCTGCGGGCCGCCGGAACAGCACCAGGGTGCGGTTGGCCACGGCGGTTTCCCCGGCGCCGCCCCCTGCCGTTGCTTCCGCCTTCTCCCCACCCGTTCCGATGCTCACCCCCGCCCCGTCAATGACATAGGCGATGGCGGTATGCCCGTGCGGCACGGGGTGCTCGTGCGTCACCCCCGCCGGAATGGTCAGGTCCAGGTAGCCGGGGTCGGTGACGATGTCCGCCGCCGGTCCCGTCACCGGGCCCCCCGCGCCGTGCACCGTCCCGGCGATGACCTTGGCCGCCACCCCATGCGGCAGTTGCGCCACGGGGATTTCCGCCGCCGTGATGCTGCGGTAGCGCGGCTCCATCATCTTGTGGCTGGCGGGCAGGTTGGCCCACAGCTGGAACCCGTGCATGGCGCCGTGTGCGTCGCCCTTGGGCATTTCCTGATGGATGATGCCGCTGCCCGCCGTCATCCACTGCACGTCGCCGGAGGAAATGACCCCCTTGTTGCCCATGCTGTCGCCGTGTTCCACATCGCCGCGCAGGATGTAGGTGATGGTTTCGATGCCCCGGTGCGGGTGCCACGGAAAGCCCTTGATGAAGTCTTCCGGCCTGTCGGAGCGAAAGTCGTCCAGCAGCAGGAACGGGTCGAACATGGGGGCCTCGTAGTAGCCGAACATGCGGCGCAGCCGTACGCCCGCGCCCTCGGTGACCGGTTCTCCGTGCAGGACGAGTTCGATGTCTCTCGGCATGGCGTGCCTCCCTTCTTGGCATGATGGCGGTGTGTCTCGGGTCGTGGTCGCCCCGGACCGTTGCCAAACGGCTGCGGACGCCACGGACTCTGCGCCACCTTGGCATACCGTGCAGGCGGCGGCAAGGCGCGGGGGAAATTTTGGCGGGTGGCGAAAAGGGGACGCCCCGGTGGGCGTGCCAGGGGGGCGGAGTGCGCGAAAGGAAGGGAGCAGGAGCGAGTCTGGCCGGAAGGGGGCGGATGATGGCAGGCGGTGCGGAACGGCGGACAGGCCGGGCGGGGCCGTCATGCCCCGTCCGTTGCGCTAGTGCCCGGAATAGGCCAGCACGTGGTTCAGCCCGGCGCTGGATTTCTTCATCTCCGTGCCGGTGATCACGAAGCGGGTCAGCCGCCAGGCGTCCATGTCGATGTGGTCGATGCGCCCCTGACAATCCGGGGCAAGGTGGGGGGCGATGGCGTCGGCCAGTTCCTGCGCGTCGCAATACGGGCCTTCGTAGGCAATGCGCAAAAGGTCGCCCTCCAGTTCCACCCATTCCTCGCCGATGGCCGTGGCCGCCGCTCGCAGCATGTCCTGCCCGGCGGGCCACACCGAGCCGTACACCTTTTCCTGAATCATGTCGCGGGCCATGCGGGTTCCTTTGCGTGTATCCGGGGGGTGCCGACAGGCGGTGTTGCGTGTCTGGCGGGCAGGAGGCGCGTGTTTTTTATGCTCCCGGCGGGCAGGGGGGAAACCCCCTGCACCCCCATCGTGGGTATGCCAGAAATCCAATTTCACCGTTATTATTGCGTTTGTTTTTGTGAATTCGCCAGAGATGGTCCCGGAGTGGGGTGCAGGGGACGGAGTCCGCGCTGCGATCGCCATCCGTAACACTCGGAGACTCGTGTAACGGCTGCCGTCCTGCCCGCCGGAGGCGTATAAAAAAGAACGCGCCTGAGGACGGCCTACAACCGGAACTCCCCGTCCTCGTAGATAACCACGCGTTTGCCCTCCGACGAAACGGCGGTAACCCTGCGCGGGGTGGTGGCCACCAGATCCCAGTGCAGGCTGGAACTGTTGAAGCCCAGGTCGCGCCGGGCGTCTGCGGTAAGCTCGTCGGACGGGCCGGAAAAGGTGTTGGCGTACGACTGGCCCAGCGCCACGTGCATGGAACCGTGCGGGCCACCGTGGTTCTCGTCGTACAGGGTGTTGGCCATGAACCGGCTGATGCGCGAGAAGCGTCGGTCCACCAGGGCGAATTCACCCAGCATGGCCGCGCCGGGATCGCTGTTCAACTGCCCGGTGGCAAAGCCCTCGCCCTGCTCGGCATCCAGCCGCACCACGCGGCCCTGCCGGAATTCCAGCCTTACCCCCTGCACGATGTTGCCGGAACGGAACGACGGCAGGTCGGCGGTGTACACCCCTTCCACGCTGCGCCAGTCGGGCGAGACGTACAGCTCGAAGCTGGGAATGTTGCGCCCGGTCACCCCGGCCCAGCGGCGCATGCGCCCCACGCGCAGGCGCAGGTCGGTGCCGTCGGCCTCCACGTGCAGGGTGGCGTCGCCCAGTTCGTCCAGCCTGGCGCGGATGGCCTCGGCCTGTTTTGCCACGCGGGCCCAGGTGGCGGCGGGGTCTGCCTCGCCCAGCAGGCAGGCCCGGCGCACCTCGTCGGCGTAGTCGGCCAGCGAAAGCCCGGCCTGCCCGGCCAGGGCCGCCGTGGGCCAGATGCACAGGGTCCAGCCGTAGGCGCCCATGTCCTCGCGCAGGTGGGCGATGTCCTGCAACGGGCGGCGAGCGGCCTGGGCCATGGCGATGCGCTCCGGCTCGATGGAGGCGAGATGGGTGAGCGATTCCGGCGCGATGATGGTGATGCACCCGCCAAGGTGGCTGTACAGGTCGCGTTCGCCGGGGATCAGCGTGGTCAGGCGCTTGTTGTTGGCGCGGGCGTAGAAATCATGCTCCATGCGCGGGGTGGGCTGCATGCGCGGCACGGGAATCATGCCCATGTCGTGCAGCCTGCCGCACAGTTCCTCGGCCAGGGGCAGGCCCGGCAGGTCGAAGCGCACCAGCACGAAGTCGCTCTTGCGCAGGGGCGCGCGGCGCCCGCGCGCAAGCCCCCACAGCATGACGTCGGCATATTTCCCCAGGGTTTCGGCATCGTACATGGCATGCTCCAATGGGTGCGCGGTGTGCAAAGGTGTTGCCGTGGCGGCGAAGTTATCATTGCCGGGGCATCGCGCCGTGCTAGGGTGGACGCGTGGTGCCCCGGAAACCCGTTTACGGTTTCCACGCCGCTTCCGCCCCGTACCCGCGTGCGGGACCCAAACCCGGGAGATACGTACGGCAGCATGCGTATCGCCGAAGGGACGCGGCACGGGCAACCCGGCCACTCATCCTCCCCCTTGCAGCGTCGGCCGCGTTCCAGCCCCTCGGAGCGCGGCCGACCTCTTTTGTCGCGCGCGGCGGCGGACCGGGGAGAGGCGCATGACGGACGATGCCCGGAAGGCCGGGCATTGGCGTGGTCATGCTCGCACCGTCACGCCTGCACCGCCCTGTCCGGCTCACCCTGTCCGGCTCACCCTGCTCGGCCCATCCTGTCCGGCCCATCCTGTTCGGCTTGTCGCCTGCGGGCCATCATCTGCGGGCCATCATCTGCGGGCCATCATCTGCGGGCCATCATATCCGTATCGGCAGCACCTTGCCAGCCGGGCAACAGCATGCCGTCAGCACCATGCGGATGGTGTCTCCAGGCCACGCCTCAGGGCAGTGTGCGCGGGGCCGGGCTGTCGTCCGGCAGTTCGTACAGGCTGGCATCCCGTCCGGCATCACGCCGGACTCCTGTTTGGACATCGGGCGCCGTGCCGTTGGGGCCGCCCGGCGTGCGGGGGGCAGGCGTGGCCGGAATGTCGCCCGCCGGGACGTGTTCGTTGAACATGGCGGCGTCCTGCGGGACATTCTGCGGGACGTTTTGCGGGGCATCGGGCACGGCCTTTTCGGGGATGGCGGGGGTGCCACCCGAAACGACGGCAGGCACCGCCGTGGCCGGGTCGGCGCTGGTGCCGTTCTGCCCGGTTTGCCCGGCCTGCCCTGTCGGCTGGTCCTGCCCTGTCGGCTGGTCTTGCCCGTTTGTTCCGCCGTTCGCGCGCGGCGTGGCCGTCCCGTTCGGTGTCGGGCGGCATTGCCCGCGCCCGCGCGCCAGGCTCAACCCCTCGCAGTCGCCCAGGGCACATGCCCGGTAGAAATCGTCGCACATGGGGCCGGGTTCACCGCGCACCTGCCACGCCGCCCCGCGTACCCGCCAGTGGGCGGCCACGTCGGGGCGCAGGCGGATGGCGGCGGCGGCGTCGGCCACGGCCAAGGCGGGCATCTGCAACCGCAGGTGGCACACGGCGCGCGCGTGCAGGGCACGGGCAAAGCCGGGCGACAGCTTCAGGGCGCGGTCCTGTGCCTCCATGGCGTCCTGCGGGCGATCGAGCAGCAGCAGGGCTTCGCCCAGCGCGTTCCACAGCAGCGGGTTGCGCGTGTCCAGCGAGACAGCACGGCGCATGTGGCGCAACATGGCCTCTGGCGCAAGGCCCCAGCCGCCCACGGTGGCGCCCATGGTGCTGACGGCGGGCGGGGCCGGGGCGTCCGTTGCCTGCCCGGCTGCCGGTTCCTTGCCCGACGCCTGTCCGCCTGCGGCGTCCTTGTTCGATGTCTGTCCGCCTGCGGCGTCCGTGCCCACGGGGATGCCGGACAGGCAGGCGCGGTACAGGTCCAGCGCCTCCAGCGAGCGGGCCAGCGCGCCCAGCCGCTGGGCAAAGGGGCTTTCGTCCTCGCCGCCGTGGCGGGCCACGTGGCGGGCGGTGGCCTGGGCCGCATCCAATGCCTCTTCGGTCAGGGCGGCCTCGCGGCGCAGCACCTCTTCGTGCAGTTCCAACAGCGGGTCGTTGCGCAGCACGGCGCGGACGGGGTCTGCGCTGCCCGGCAAGGGGGGTGACGCTGCCGCGTTTGGCGGGATGTTTGACGCTGCCGCGTCTGGCGGGATGTTTGACGCTGCCGCGTTTGGCAACGGCGCATCAGGCGTCAGGGAATTTTGGGTGGTGTCCGGGATGGTGTCCGGGGGGGCGTCGGCCTGCACGGTTACGGCCACGCGGACCTCGGGGGGGTATCCCTGCACGGTGACATCGGTAACGCGGGTGACCAGCACGGCGGATGCCACGGCCAGACGGCGCTGCGGATCATGCGCGGCCAGAGCGGCGAAGGACCCGGCGGAGCCTTCCAGCAGGGCGGGCATCCCTTCGCGCAGCGCGGCCAGACGCGCGGCGGAGCGGGCGATGACGGTGGCGGATTCCTTGCGCAGGCCGCCGCCGAAGGGCACCGCGACGGTGCTGGCGGCGTGCGTGGTGGCGGCTGTCGCCAGCAGGATGGCGATGCCGCAGAGCAGCGGGGCAAGCCCGGCGCGGGGGCGGGCGGAAGGGGGCGGTACCGGGCCTGCATGCAGGCCCGGCGCCGCCCGTCCGGAATGGTGCATCTACTTCTTCACGGTGCTCTGTATCTTGCGGGCCGCGGGTTGCAGCACGTCGCGCAGGGTTTCGGCCAGCAGCTTTTCGACCACGTCGGAAGCCGGAATGACCTGCTTGGACTGACCGCCGGAAAGATGCTCGGTGTACAGCACCTTGGTGTAGTCGGACACGGAGACGGCCAGCTTCATGGAGGTGCTGAATTCGGTGGTCTTCAGTTCCTTCAGCCACACCTCGTTGACCACGCCGGTGACGATGTAGTCGGGGCCGCCAGCGCGGGCCTGTTCCGGGGTCAGGGCGAAGGACACCTGCAAGCCCTGGCGGGCCAGTTCGTCGGCCAGCGAGCGGCTGACCCAGTCGGACACGGTGGACGAGGCCACGAAGGAGGTGCCGTCCTTGCGTTCACCCACCTGCACCACCGGGCGCTTGTCCTCGAACATGACCACGGTCACGCGGGGGGCGGAAGGATCGGGCAGCACCGCGGCATCGGGCGGCGAGTAGAGCAGGCGGACGGAATTGCCGGGGGCGCAGGCCGAAAGGGCCAGCGCGGCAAGAACCAGCAGCAGCGCAGCGAGCGTGCGCGAGACGTTGTGGCGAAGCATTGTTCCTCCTGTGCGCGGTGCGCGGTGCGCGGCGCATGCATGTTCGCCGCCGGGGCGGCGGGTGTTACAGCGGGGCCAGTGGCAGGTAGAGGCGGGTCAGCAGGTCGTCTTCCGGTGTGGCGTCCGGGGCGTTGAGGTAGGCCTCCATGCGGGGCGCGCCCAGGGGGGTGCGCCCGCTGGCGGGCAGCCATTCCCAGAACAGCGCCGACCACGACCACGGCAGGGTGGCGTAGGGGCCCTTGTGCACGGCCACGGCGTATTCCCGAGAGCGGATGACCCGCACGATGACGTAGTCGTCCGGCTCGAAGTCTTCGGGCACGGTGACCATGGCGTCGTAGCGGATGCGCTCCGGCGGGGTGATTTCCGGGTCGTCGTGGCACAGGCCCAGGAACATGGTGGAGGCGCCGGTCACCTGCCGCCGTGCGATCCACGGCGTAAGCAGCTTCCACGCCTTCGGCCCCGATTCGGCATAGGGGCCGAGCACGCGGATGCCGGCCACGCGAAGTTCCGGCAGGCGTTCGATGCGCACTTCCATGGTTGGCTTGCGTCTCCCTGTTCCTTCTCTCTGTGGGGCCGTTATAGCGCAAGCGGGGCCGAAATCAAAGGGTTGCGGAGTGCGTTTTGCCGTCGTTACGGCTTGTTCCGGCCCCGAGGGAGCGGCGGAGCGCTTGCGCGAACCATGCACGGAGCGGGGCATTTTGGTGACGAATCAAGCAACGACGCGCCTTCGTGGGCACAAACTGTTGACAAGGGGGCCAACCTCTGTAAAAGCTGCGCCCTTGCACCATGTGCATGCAATACCGCGCCGCCGGAGCGCGCGCGGACCGAAACCCCCCATATGGAGATACCGATGACCAAAGCTGAACTGGTTGAAAAGATCCGCGCCAAGGCCGGTCTTGCCTCCAAGGTCCAGGCCGAAGGCGCCCTTGACGCCACCATCGCCGTGCTCGCCGACGCCCTGGCCGCTGGCGAATCCGTGACCTTCACCGGCTTCGGCAGCTTCAAGGTGACCGAACGCGCCGCGCGCAAGGGTCGCAATCCCCGCACCGGCGAAGAAATCACCATTCCTTCCGGCAAGGTGGTGAAGTTCACCCCCGGCAAGCTGCTGAAGGATTCCGTGAAGTAGGCAGCCCACGGGCCGCAGATTTCCGCGCCCCGCGTCTCCGGCAAGGAGATGCGGGGCGTTTCGCGTTTTCGGGGGTGGGTGGGGGAAGGAACGCACCGACCTGCGCGGGGAAAAGGGGGCGGGATATTCAGGGGGTCTGCCCCCGCCCGCCTTCTCTCCAGCCTTCTATCTCGTGCACCCGTCGGGGCGAGGGGGCAGGGCCGCGTGCAAGGTTCCGGCCTTGCGGTGGGGCGTCCAGGCGAACCAGTCGCGCAGGGCGTCAGGCAGGTGCGGGGCGCGGGCCTGGGCAACGGCGCAGGCGAACACGTCGAGCACGCACGGATCGTGGCGTTGCCCGGTGAGTGTGCACAGCCGGTCGTACAGTTCCTGCGGATCCGCCGCCGCAAGTCCGGCCAAGGTGCGCACCCCCAGCAGATCGAGGTCGCGCTGGGTGGCCGGACCCATCGAGCGCAGCCCGGCCAAGGGGTGCGCGGGACGGGATGCGGGTCGACCACCGGTGTTCTTCGACCCCGTCGCGGTCGCGGTTGCGTGCGTGTTCTTCATGTGTCCTTCCGTAGCCGTGCGCGGTGGCCTGTCCGGCCAGGGCATTCGGTCAGGGCGTCCGGTCGGGTTGTCCGGCGAGCCGGCTCAGGCGGCGGGTTTGCCCTTGGGCGCGTCAACCAGCAGCACGGCCAGGTCCATGACGTTGGTCAGGGTAGGGCCGGTGCGCAGCAGATGTCCCGTGCGGTCCAGGAAGTTGTAGGCGTCGTTGGCCGCAAGGTGGCCATGGGCATCCACGCCGCAGTCGCGCGCCACGCACAGGGTGTTGCCCGATGCGTAACCCCCTGCGGCGTCCGTGGGGCCGTCGGTGCCGTCGGTGCCCGCGCAGAGCATGGCGATGTGCGGGCAGTCGGCCAGTTCGTCCATGTGGATGGCGGCGGCCAGGGCCATTTCCTGGTTGCGCCCGCCAAGCCCGCCGCCGGTGATGGTGACGGTGGTCTCGCCGCCCGCCAGCAGGCAGAACGGCCCTTCGGGGTGGGACAGTCCAACGGCTGCGCGGGTGGCTTCTTCCACCAGTTCGCGGGCGCGCACGCGGGCCTCGCCGGTCATGGTGTCGGTAAGGATGCGGGGGCGGTAGCCGTGCGCGGCGGCTGCTTCCGCCGCCGCTTCCAGCGCCAGCCGGTTGCTGGCCACGATGCAGTTCTGCACCGCGCCGAATACCGGGTCGCCGGGTTTGGGCGTTTCCGCCGCCATGCCGCGCAGGCCCGCTGTCAGCCGTTCGATGACCGGCGCGGGCAGCCTGTCGAGAATGCCGAACCTGTCGGCGATGGATGTGCAGTCGGCGTAGGTGGATGCATCGGGCGAGGTGGGGCCGGAGGCGATGACGTCCAGGTCGTCGCCCACCACGTCGGAGATGATCAGCGAAACCACCTGCGCCGGGGCCGCCGCGCGGGCCAGGTTGCCGCCGCCGAAGGCGGACAGGTGTTTGCGCAGGGCGTTGATCTCGTGGATGGTGGCCCCGCATTCCAGCAGCAGGGTGGTGGCGGCGCGCATGTCGTCCAGGGTGATGCCCGGTTGCAGCGCGGGGGTCAGCGCGCTGGCCCCGCCGGTAAGGGCGCACAGCACGAGGTCGCGCGGGCCTGCGGTGCGCACCAGGTCCAGTATCTCGTTGGCGGCGCGTTCACCGGCGGCGTCGGGCACGGGGTGGGCGGCCTCGCGCAGGGCGATGCGCTTCAGCGGGGCGGTGTGCCCGTACTTCACCACCACCACGCCGTCGTGCACCCGGTCGCCCAGGATGTCCTCCAGCGCGGCGGCCATGGGGGCCGCGCCCTTGCCCGCGCCCACCACGTACACCCTATCGTGGGCGGAAAGATCGTAGTCGCGCCCGGCAATGTGCAGGGTGTTGCCGTCGCGGCGCACATGCCGGTGCACGGCACGGTCGGGGGCCACGGCATCAAGGGCGCGGGACAGGATATGGTCGAGGACGGCGCGCTGTTCGGGGGTCATGCGGCGATCTCCTTGGCGTCGTTAGGGGCGTCGTTTCGGGGGATGTGTTGTGGTTGTGGTGTGCGGGGTGGGCGGCTTCCGATCCATGGCGCGTTTTGGCCGTGGCGTTTCCCATCCCGCGCGTTTGCGTATGGAATCGGCATGGGCGGCGGGTACCGCGTGGCGCATGGTAGGTGGGCGCGATGCCCATGGTCAAGAGGGGCAAGCGTCCTGCGCGCGGCACGACGTTTCGGGAACAGTGGCACGCGGCGTTGGTGCCGGGGTACGTCGCACGAAGGGCGTCCGAATGCCACCCGGCCCCGGTGACAGCGCGCCCGACGCGTGCTATATTTTACCCTGAATCCTCGCGCCCGTGCCGCTCCTGTGGCAGCAGGGGACGGGGCAACCAACCGCAAGCACACTACGCAGGAGACAGCCATGAAACGCCGCATCCTTTCCGCCGTCATGTCGGCCCTACTGCTGGCGGCATCGGCGCTCGCGCTTTCCGGCCTTGGCGGCTGTGCCGTCTATTCCGTGCCGCAGGACGAACGCACCGTGGGCACCATGGTGGATGACAGCACCATCCGCACCGCCATCAAGAGCGACCTCATGCAGCGCGACGCCTCCGACGGCTACGCCGTGAAGGTGTACAGCTACGCCGGGCGGGTCTTTCTGGTGGGCGAGGTGCCGTCGGCGTTCCGCGACCCGGCGGTGACCATTGCCCGCAAGGCCAAGGGCGTGCGCTCCGTGACCACCCACTGGTTCGACCCGGGCACCGGCCACACCGCCGACGATCTGGCCGTGGCCACCAAGGTGCGCACCAACCTCATCGCGGAAAAGGCCCTCAGCTCCACCCAGATCGACCTTGAAGTGTACGGCGGCCAGGTGGTGCTGCTGGGCATGGTGCGCGCGCAGGCCGATGTGGACCGCGCCGTCATGGTGGCGCGCGCCGTGGGCGGCGTGCGTTCGGTGAAGTCGTTCCTGATTCCGTAGCCGTCACCTCATTCCTTCATCCGCGCGCGGGCCGTGCGCGGCCATGCGGGGAAGGCCAAAAAGGCGCCGACATGGCGCAAGGAGACACCGATGCAGAAATACAAGTGCCCCTGCGGCTATGTGTACGACCCCGCCGAGGGCGATCCCGAGCACGGCGTGGGCCCCGACACCCCCTTCGCCGACCTGCCCGAGGACTGGGTGTGCCCGTGGTGCGACGCCGAGAAGGAATACTTCGAACCCGTGCAGTAGCCGCGCGGACCGTTTCCGCGACAGCAGATGAACAGCGCCCCCGGTACGTCCCTGTGAGTCAGGACGTGCCGGGGGCCTTTTCCGTAAGTGGAATATCTTGCAACGGCGGCAGGTTGCGGAATCGGCAAGCCGCCGATGGGTGCCTGTCGGTGCCTGTCGGTGCCTGTTGGTGCCTGTCGGTGCCTGTTGGTGCCTGTTGGTGCCTGTTGGTGCCTGTCGGTTCCTGTTGAGACCGGAGGGGCCGGTGCGCCTGTCCGGCAAGTTGCCGGTGGTTTCCGCGCCCCTGTCGCGTGACGGCCTAGTCCTGCATCACGGTTTCGATGACATCCAGCGCCGCGTCCACCAGCGCTTCGGTGGCCTGCGTGCCCATGTGCCCAAGGCGGAACACCTTGCCCGCCATGGGGCCGAAGCTGCCGGACACGATCAGCCCGCGTTCGCGCAGGCGCTGCCGCCATTCCGGCCAGTCGAAGCCTTCCGGCACAAGGGCCGCCGTCACCGTGGGCGAGTTCACCGCGCCCTCCGCCGTCCACAGGTCGATGCCCAGCTTGGCGAGGCCCGCGCGGCAGCGTTCGGCAACTTCCTGATGCCGGTCGAAGCAACCCTGCATGCCGCCCGCCTCGTTCAGGATGGCCAGTGCGCCCGCGTTGAGCGCGGCGGTGCCGTGCCAGTACGGGGTGTACGGGCAGCGGCCATCCTGCTGCACGGTGCGGAAGGGGCCGATGGCGTCGTAGCCCTGATAGCCCACGGTCTCCACGACCTCCCACGCCGCCGGGCTGACGGACAGAAAGCTCATGGACGGCGGGGCGGAAAGGCACTTCTGCGAGCCGCCCAGCACGAGGTCCGCGTGCCATGCGTCGGCCTGCACGGGTGCGCCGCCCACGCTGGCCACCGCGTCCACGTAGAACAGCGGCACGCCGCAGGTTTGCTTCAGCGCGCCAAGGTCGCCCAGCGGGTTCAGCGTGCCGGACGGCGTTTCGCAGTGTACGGCGGTGAGCATCTTGGGCTTGAAGCTGCGGATGGCGTCTTCGATGCCGGTCAGGTCGTCGATGGTTTCGTTGTACGGCAGCGAGACCTTCAGCACCTCGCAGCCGATGGACGCGGCCATGTCGCCGATGCCGTCGCCGAACACGCCGGTGCCCACGGACAGCACCTTGTCGCCGGGCACGAGGCAGCTTTTCAGCGCGGCCCACAGGGCCAGCATGCCTTCGCCGGTCATCAGCACCACGTCATGCTGCGTGCCCATGAGCTGCGCGAGGTTGCGGCCCGTTTCCGCGTACAGTTTCAGGTAGTCCGGCTCGATCTGGCCGGAGCCGTAGTCGCGGGTCATGGCCGCCAGCACGGCGGGGTGCAGGGTGACCGGGCCGGGCACCATGGGGATGGGGGCGTATGGCTTGTGCGCCATGGGGGTGACCTCCGGAAAGTGCGTGATGTTTGCCGTGCGGCGTAAGCTGGGGGCGTGCCTTACGGTACGCTGCCTTGCGTTTTCATGCCACAGCCGCGCGGCGGCTGCGTGTCGCGCGCGTCAGGGGCTGTCTCCAACGTAGGATTTTTGCCCGTTGGCAAGGAAAACGAGCCTGCCATGAGGGAGTATACTCTTGTTGTATTCGACCGATATGGCAGGCGAAGTTTGACCGCTCTGCGCTCAATGCCCGTAAAGCTCGCGGGCTCGCTTAACGGGCACGCTACGCGCCCTTCGGGTCGGTCAGCCAACGGGCAAAAAGACAAGTCGGAGATAGCCCCTACAAGTCCACCAACTCCACCTCGTTCGGCGCAATGGCCGTGCCCAGAAACAGCCCGCCGGTGCGGGCGAAGCGGGGCACGTCGTCGGTGGTCAGAAAGCGGGCCTCGCCGCATTCGTTGCCGCCTGGCCCCGTGCGCAGGGGGCGCACCAGTCCGGCGGCCTGCAATTCCGCCTGCACGGCAAGGGCGGTGGTGGCGGCGGAATCGACGATGACCGGTTCCGGCCCGATGACGTTGCGGATGGCCCGCGCCAGCAGCGGAAAGTGGGTGCAGCCCAGCACCAGGCAGTCGGGCGTTTCCGGCGTGTCGCTGCCGGACGCAGGGCGAAAGATGGGGTCCAGGTAGCGCGCGGCGATGTCTTCCACGATCTTGCCGTCCACCCAGCCTTCCTCGGCCAGCGGCACGAACAGCGGGCAGGGCTGCCCGATGATCTGCGCGTCGGGCCGCAGGCTGTGGATGGCCTTGTGGTAGGCGCGGCCCCGGATGGTAGATTCCGTGGCGATGACGGCAATGTTGCCCCGGCGGGTGGCGCGGCAGGCCGCCTGCGCGCCCGGCTGCACCACCCCCACCACCGGCAGGCCGGGGTTGGCGGCGCGCAGGGCGTCCAGCGCCACGGACGTTGCCGTGTTGCAGGCCACCACCAGCAGCTTGATGCGCCGCTGCACCAGCTTGGACGCGGCCTGCACGGCGTAGCGGGTGATGGTTTCCGCGCTCTTGGTGCCGTAGGGCAGGCGGGCGGTGTCGCCCAGGTACAATATGTCCTCGCAGGGCATGCGGGTGCGCAGGGCCTTCAGCACCGTAAGGCCGCCCACGCCCGAATCGAACATGCCGATGGGCAGGTTGGCGGCGTCGGGGGCGGATGTGCCGGAGGCGAAAGTGCCGGGGGCGGAAGTCCCCGTGTTGTCTTGGTCGTAGCCCGTGGCGGCGGTGCCGCACGCGGGGCCGTCTACTTGCATCGGTCCTCGTCCTCCAGAAGTTCGTAACTGCTCACGGTTACCGGCGCGCGCAGGGTGTCCAGCACCCGTTCCAGCAGGATGCCCTCGCGGCTGGGCGAATTGTGCCCGAAGGTGGCGCGGATGCCCAGCGTGACGAAGTGCACGGCGCGGTCCATGGCAATGGGCAGGCTGTCGCCCTGCAACAGGCTGCCGGTAAGCACGCTGGCAAAGGTGTCGCCCGTGCCGGGGTAGTGGGCGGGTATGTACTGGCAGTCCACCTTCCAGAATCTGTCGTGGGTGCTGTGGTAGGCCGCCACGGAGCTGACGCCCGCATGCCCGGCCACCGGCACGCTGGTTATCACCGCCACGCGCGGCCCCATGGCCGTCAGGCGGCGCAGCCAGACCATCAGGTCTGCCGTGGAGATGGATTCGCGGTAGGGCTCGTCCAGCAGCAGGGCGGCTTCTGTGAAATTGGGGGTGATGATGTCTGCCTTGCGCACCAGCCAGCGCATGCGTTGCACCATCTCCATGTCCATGGTGGGTTCCAGCTGGCCGTTGTCGCCCAGAACAGGGTCCACCACGGCAAGGCCGCCCTCTACCCGGCACATGTCGATGCACCGGGCCACGATGTCCACCTGCGCCGGGGAACCCAGAAAGCCGCTGTACACCGCGTCGAACTTCAGGTTCAGGGCCTGCCAGTGGTCCAGGAACAGGCGCATCTGGTCGGTAAGGTCCAGAAAGCTGTAGCCGGTGAAGCCCGCCGTGTGGGTGGACAGCACGGCGGTGGGCATGGGGCACACCTGCGCACCCATGGCGGACAACACGGGTATGGCCACGGTGAGCGAGGTGCGGCCGAAGCCGGAAAGATCGTGGATGGCCGCCACGCGCGGCACGGGATTGCGCATTGCAGGGCTCCTTGCGCGGAGTTCCGGACTGGCCGGGCGGCGTCTGGTGGTGTTGGCTGGGCGATGCAGGCCCGGATGTGCATGGTGCGCCCGGCGGGCACACAATCACCACGGAGCGGGGCAAAAGGCAAGGGGGAGGCCGGGGTGTATCGTGCAGGGGCGCATGCAGGGGGGAATCAGTGCATGACTATCCTGTATCGAGTGGGGTATGGGTGGCGCTAGCACAAGATGCAGGGCGTCTGTGCGGGGGAAACCTGGGGGCGCGGCACGGAGGTGTCTATGGTTTCGGTTGTGTTGGCGATAGTGTTGTGCGCCGCTTATGGGATATTTCTGGAAATATGGACAAGGCGAAAGGCGCTGGCCGTTCAGAATAGAATGCCGGACTTCGTGGGTTTCGGAGTCAAGGATGTGGGAAGCGTGCGCAAGATTGAGAAGAGGTATAGGTGCGGCGTATTTTTTGTTGTATCATTTCTGGTAATTGCGTGCTTTCCGATGGCGCTTATGATAGATGTTTGCAGAAAATTTCCTGATGAATTTGTTGTAGGTGTGGTGATGTTGCCGATAGTATGCATCACGTTTTATATGGCGTATTCATTTATGAATTACATGAGGCTTTCTGGTGTGTATTGCGATGATGAAATGATGATATGGAGAAACTGGAAAACTGGACAATGGGATGCGTTTGCATATGTGGATATCGAAGGTGTAAAATTTTCAAGAGAAAGCGTAGTCTGCTATGTGCGTTTGAAGAACGGGAGGGAAGTCAAATTGATCTTGTTGAGCGACAGTTCGATGCTGCGCAAGGTGGCTGTGGAACTTATGGAAAGAAAGTATGAGAAGACGGCAGGAGTAGTCACCCGTATATATGACAAGATTTCGAACAGGTTCAAATGATTGGGTAGCCAAATCGAGAGCTTTGCTCCGCCGCAGAGACCGCTTCTGGGGCCATGCTCCATGGATCCATTGATTGAGGCGAGGAATTTTCGCGTGTGTGGGCGCCACTGTTTCTACCTGAAAAACTCCACCACGTACTTGCCCGCCGTGAACAGCAGGATGACGCACAGCATCCACTTGATCAGGTTTGCGGGCACGTGCTTCTGGCAGCGCGCGCCCAGGTACATGCCCGCCATGCCGCCAATGCCCAGCAAGAGGCCCAGCGTCCAGTCCGGGGCCACGGACATGTGCGGGTACAGCGGCGCGATGGCCATGTAAAAGGCGACGCCCGCCACGGAAGTGACAAAGGTGCCCATCAGGGCCGCGCCCGCCACGGTGTACACCGGCAGCCCGAAGAAAGAGACGAAGAACGGCGCGATGATGGCCCCGCCGCCAATGCCGTACACCCCGCCCACGATCCCCACGATGAAGCTCAGGGTAAAGATGCCCACGGTACGGAAGCTGTAGGTTTCGCCGTAGAAGCTGTACGAGATGCGCGACAGGCAGCACTCGTTCAGGCACACGGCGGGCAGGTCGTCGGGGTTCCTGCCTTCCGCCGCCGCCTTTTCGCGGTGGGTGCGCACCAGCGTGCGGAACTTTTCCTCCGCCGTGGCCTTGCCGTTGCCCGCCTTCTTCTTGGTCAGGTCGCGCACCATGCGCAGGGCGATGTAGGCCAGCACGCACGAGGCAAACAGCTTGAAGTCGCGTGCGTTGGGCAGGTACGTCACCCGTACGAAGGCCCCTATCAGCACCCCCGGCAGCGTGCCGATGATCACCACCCACGTCAGCGGCCAGACCATGCGCCCTTCGCGGATGTAGCGGTACACCCCGCTGGGGATGGCCACCACGTTGTAGAACTGGTTGGTGGCGCTGACGGAGGGGTTCACGTAGCCCAGAAAGGACATCTGGAAGGGCAGCAGCAGGAACGCGCCCGACACGCCCCCCATGGACATGAAGAACGACACCACAAAGGCCACCAGCGGCGGTAGCCACGGTTCCGCGTGTATGCCTGCGACGGGGAAGTACATGGTGTCCTCCTGTGTCGGGATGCCGGGGTGGGTAGGGCGATGGGAGCGCTTGGCTGACGGGGCCGGTTGGGGATGCCGGGCGGGCTTGCTGGCCGGTGCGGTTGCCTTGTCCGGCTGTTTTTTTGACTCTTGCTGACACGTTTTTTATAATCTTCGTGTCAATGAAAAGATAGCGCACCGATGGTCCGTTGTCACGGATTATTTTATTTCCATGTCTGTGCGTGAAATGAATCTCGGCTTTGATTTTCGCGCGGCTGCGCCTATATGATGGAAATTCGGGCACCGGATGGGCCGCATCCGGCACCACGCGTACGCAACCAACGGGACACCCATGCGACAGGACGACAGCCTTGAACGAATCTGGGAAGCGCTGGCCGAAAACGTGGCGGAACGCCGCCACAACCCGGCGGGCATGCTCTCCATTCCCGATGACGTGAAGTATCTGGACACGGTGGAACTGGCCCGGCTTGAAGAAGCCTTCCGCCTGTGGGCCGCCCGTCCGGCGCGGGGCGACGTGCGCCGCTCGCGCCTGCGCATGCTGCTGGTGTTCCTGCTCATTCGCCATACCGGGGCGCGCCTGGGCGAGGTGCTGGCCCTTGCCCCCACCCGCGACATCGACGTGGCGCGCGGCGTGGCCCGGCTGGGCGAACCCGTGCGCGAACTGCAACTGCCGCCAGACCTGGTCACCCAGCTTGGCGACCTGCTGGACGAGGCCGTGGCGGGCGAGGGCGAACACCCCTTCGCCGTGGACCAGGCCCATGTGCGCCGCAAGTTCTACGAACGCGCCCACGAATGCGACCTTGCCCCGGACCTTGCCAACCCCAGCGCCCTGCGCCGCTCGCGGGCCATCGAGCTGTTGCGTTCCGGCCTGCCGCTGCCGGTGGTGCAGCGCCTGCTGGGCCATTCCACGGCCAGCCTGACGGCGGCGTACATCGACGTTTCGAGCGAGGACATGCAGCGCATGGTGGGGCACGCGCTGGACCGCGAACAGCGCCGCCGCACCAGCGCGCGCAATGCCTTTTACGGGCGCATCGCGGCGGTGGTGCGCGGCGACGTGCAGTCCGTCGTTTCGGTGCAGACGCCGTCGGGCATCCGGGTGGCATCGGTCATCACCAACGACAGTCTGGACAATCTGGGGCTGCGCCCCGGCGTGTTCGCGGCGGCAGAGGTGAAGGCCCCGTGGGTGGTGCTGACCGTGGGCAGCGAGGCCCCGTCGTCCACGGCGGGCAACGTGTACCCGGCCACCATCGTCAAGGTGGTGGTGGGCGCGGCCACGGCAGAAGCGGTGGCGCGCCTTGCGGACGGCACCGAGATATGTTCGGTGCTCACATCCGACAGGGTGCGCGCGCTGGACCTGGCCGTGGGCACCCCGGTGTGGGTGCTGATCAATGTGTTTTCGGTCATCCTGAACGTAAGCTGACGGGCGGCGTAACGCCTGCGGAGTGGCCCCTGCGCGCACTGCGCCCGCTGTTTCCCCCGTTCCCCCGGTCTTCCTCCCCGGTCCGTCGCCAGCCCACCACCGCAGCGGGGCCGGACCGTGCGTCAGTGCGGCACTCTCGACTTTTGCCCGGCGCTCCGGTATGTGGCGCGGACACACCCATTGCCGCCTGTGCGCGCAGGCAGCCACCGCTGGCCCGCCCGCCGCGCGGCACTCCGAAGCACACCGCCGCATACAGGTCGCACTCTCAAGGAGGCCGCCATGCCCTGCCGTACGCTCTTCCTCCGGTCGGTGGATGACTGGAAGGAACTGCAGGCCCTGCTCGCGGGACGCGACAACCCCGGCGACACCGTGGAACCCGCCGTCCGCGAGATTCTGGATACCGTCCGCACCGGGGGCGATGCCGCCCTGGCCGACTACACCAGCCGTTTCGACTGTCCCGGCTTCGACGCCGCGCGCATCCGCGTGGATGAAGACGAAATCGCCGCCGCCCTCGCAGAGGTCGGCCCCGACGACCGGGCCATCATTGCCGAAGCCGCCGCCAACATCCGCGCCTTTCACGAGGCGCAGAAGGAGCGGTCGTGGTTCACCACCCGGCCCGATGGTTCGGTGCTGGGGCAGATGGTCACCCCCGTGGACCGCGCCGGGCTGTACGTGCCCGGCGGGCAGGGCGGCAACACCCCGCTCATTTCCAGCCTGCTGATGAACGCCATTCCGGCCCAGGTGGCCGGGGTGCCGGAAATCGCCGTCATTTCGCCGCCCCGCAAGGACGGCACGCTGAACCCGTTCATTCTTGCCGCCGCGCACCACCTGGGCATTACCGAGGTGCACCGCGCGGGCAGCGCCTGGGCCATCGCCGCCCTGGCCTTCGGCACTGAAACGGTGCGCCCCGTGGATGTCATCGCCGGGCCGGGCAACATCTGGGTGACCACGGCCAAGCGGCTGCTTATCGGCAGGGTGGGCATAGACATGATCGCCGGGCCCAGCGAAATCCTGATCCTGGCCGACCACACCGCCCGCGCGGACTGGGTGGCTGCCGACATGCTGTCGCAGGCCGAGCACGACCCGCTGGCCTCGTCCATCTGCATTACCGATTCGCCCGCGCTGGTGGACGCGCTGAAGCTGGAACTGGTCGCCCAGTGCGACACGCTGCCCCGCGCGGACATTGCCCGCAAGGCGCTGGCCGACTGGGGCGCCATAGTGGTGGTGCCCGACATGGCCACCGGGGTCGCCATCAGCAATATGATCGCGCCGGAGCATCTGGAAGTGCTGACCAAGGACCCGTGGGCGCTGCTGGGCACCATCCGTCATGCCGGGGCCGTGTTTCTGGGCGGCTGGTCGCCGGAACCGGTGGGCGACTACTACGCCGGTCCCAACCACGTGCTGCCCACCATGGGCACGGCGCGCTTTTCGTCCGCGCTTTCGGTGCAGACCTTCTGCAAGCGCACCAGCGTCATTTCGGCCACCGCCGCGTTCACGCGCGGGCATGCCGCCTCCATCGCGCGGCTGGCACGGCTGGAAGGGCTGGAGGCGCACGCCCGCTCGGCGGAATCGCGCAACAAGTAGCGGTGGGCAGGGGGCGTTTTGCCGCCACGGCGTGGCGGGTGATACGGCCATCCTGCCCCGCTGGCATTTTTTGGCGCGCATCCGGTAGGGTGCGCGCTGGTCGGGCCGCCCGTCTTGTACGGTGCGCCCGTCCCGCGTTATCGTATCCAAGGGCCCGGCGGCCCGGCCCGCGCACGCGCGGCAGGGCGCCCGGGCTTGTCGGCATCCGCCATCGTGGCGCCGCAAGGCATCGCGCAGCATCGGCCCCGCAGCCGAAGACAACCGAAAGACAAGGGAAGATACATGCAGGTCGTCACGCAAACCGACATCAAGGAATACCCGCTGCTTTCGCGGGGCAAGGTCCGCGACATCTATGAGATCGACGCGCAGACCCTGCTCATCGTCACCACCGACCGCATGTCGGCCTTTGACGTGATCATGGGCGAGCCCATCCCCTACAAGGGCGTGATCCTGAACAGCATCACCCTGTTCTGGATGAACCGCTTCGCCGGGCTGGTGAAGAACCACCTGATCGAGCACGACGTGAACCGCTTTCCCGCGCCGCTCGCCCCTTACCGCGACATGCTGGAAGGCCGCGCCGTCATCGTGAAGAAGGCCAAGCCCCTGCCGGTGGAATGCATCGTGCGCGGGCACATCACCGGCTCCGGCTGGAAGGACTACAAGGCCACCGGCGCGGTGTGCGGCCACAAGCTGCCCGCCGGGCTGCTGGAATCGGCCAAGCTGGAAACCCCGCTGTTCACCCCCTCGACCAAGGCGGAACTGGGCGAGCACGACGAGAACATCAGCATCGAGCAGGCCGCGAAGCTGCTGGGCGACGACCTGGCCGCCAAGGTGCAGGAACTTGCCATCGCCATTTTCTCGCAGGGGCGCGAATACGCCGAGGGGCGCGGCATCATCATTGCCGACACCAAGTTCGAGTTCGGGCTGGTGGATGGCGAGGTGATCCTGATCGACGAGGTGCTGACCCCCGATTCGTCGCGCTTCTGGCCCGCCGCGGGGTACGCGCCCGGCAAGGGCCAGCCCAGCTTCGACAAGCAGTACCTGCGCGACTGGCTGGCCTCGCAGCCGTGGGACAAGACCCCGCCGCCCCCGGCCTTGCCGGAGCACGTCATTGCCGAGACGGGGAAGAAGTACCGCGAGGCGTATGAGATTTTGACCGGCCAGAAGCTGGCCGTCTAGTTACCGCACGTTTCATCACGGCACGCGGCGTTTTCGAGGGAAGAACGCCGCGTCGCCGCACGCCGGGATGCCGCGCCGCGCGCCGCATTCCCGTTTTTTGCAATCTACCCAGAACAACAGGGAGAACCGCATGCTGCTCGCAGGAAAGAAGGCTCTGATCTTCGGCGTGGCCAACAACAAGAGCATTGCCTATGGCATTTCCAAGGAATTCAAGGACCAGGGCGCCCAGTTGGCCTTCAGCTACGTGGGCGAGGCCATCCAGAAGCGCGTGGAGCCCATCTGCCAGGAACTGGGCGGCGACTTCACCTTCCCCTGTGACGTCACCGACGACGCGCAGGTGGCTGCCGCCGCCGAAATGGTGCGCGAGAAGTGGGGCACCGTGGACGTCATCGTCCATTCCGTGGCCTTTGCCCACCGCGACGACCTGCATGGCCGCTACATCGACACCACCCGCGACGGCTTCAAGCTGGCGCTGGACGTTTCCGCCTACTCGCTGGTGGCGCTGTGCAAGGCCTTCGAGCCGCTGCTGAACCCCGGCGCCTCGGTGCTGACCATGACCTACTACGGCGCGCAGAAGGTCATCACCAACTACAACGTCATGGGCGTGGCCAAGGCCGCGCTGGAAGCCTCCGTCCGCTACCTGGCCGTGGACCTGGGCGCCAAGGGCGTGCGCATTAACGGTCTGAGCGCCGGTCCCATCAAGACCCTGGCCGCCTCGGGCATTTCGGGCTTCAAGCAGATCCTGGACCACATCGAGGAACATTCGCCCATGCGCCGCAACGTGACTACCGAGGACGTGGGCCGCGCCGCCGTGTTCCTGGCTTCCGACCTGTCGTCCGCCATGACGGGCGAGGTGATGTTTGTGGATTCCGGCTACAACGTCATGGGCATCTAGGCGGGACTGTACACACTGCGTTCTTTCGCCCTCCGGCGGACCGACCCGGAGGGCGCGAAGCGTGGCCGTTAGGCGAGCTTGCGAGCCTTACGGCCATCGAGAGCAAAGCGTCAGACGTCGCCTTTTGCTCCGGTCACGTACGGAAGAGTACGCTCCCTTCGCAAAAGGGCTCGTCTTCCTTGCCGGAGAACGAAATTTCCGCAGTGTGAACAGTCCCTTGCGAACCGCCACGGTTTCGTTTTCTCAAAGGCTCACTCGCAAGGGTGGGCCTTTTGTTTGGGGTGTACAGGGGAATTGCGTGTTGCCGCGCGGGTGTGAGTGGAGAAGGGGGCGTCCGCTTGCCGGGCGCCATGCAGGGGGGCCTTCTCACGCTGTTGCCGTCCGGAAGGGGCGGGCGTAGGGATGCGGATGCGCCGGAGATGGCGGGCAGGTCGCCTGCGCTCCGGCAGTCGTACGCAAGGAGCCGTTCCCCATGTGGGAGATTCTGATACTGGTGGCCGTTCTGGTGGTGTGGCTGGTGGTGGCCGGGCGGTTTCTGCCTTCGGGCGGCGGGTGCTGAGGCCCGCCACGGGCACGCCGGGAGCGTGCCGGGATGGAAGATGACGCGCGGCACCGCGCGCGACAGGACAAGGACAGGACGTAGGCGGGCTGGCGGGCTGATTCAGGCATGTCAGATAGCCGGACAGCCGGGCAGGGCAGCCACCGTACGGCCAGGCAGCCGAGTTGGCCGGACCGCACGTTGCCGGGCAGGCGCACGGCGGCACGAACCCATCCGGATTCCGGCGGAATGCACCCTGCGGAACGGCGCGAGAAGGTTTGGCGCGCAACCCGCACTTTTCGCTTGCCATGCTGCCCCGGCGTCTGCTAGAGACTGCCTTCTCGCACGGAGAGGTGTCCGAGTTGGTCTAAGGAGCACGATTGGAAATCGTGTGTACGTTAATAGCGTACCGAGAGTTCGAATCTCTCCCTCTCCGCCAGTTTTTTTCGCTTGATCGCAGATCGGGAGCCGGACGGCGGCAACGCCGCCAACCCCGTCAGGTCCGAAAGGAAGCAGCGGTAACGGTTGTGGCCGGGTGTCCGGCTCCCTGAAGGCACAAGGAAACTTGTGCCTTCATCTGTTGTGTGTCGTGTTCATACCGCACGAGCACATCGGCGGCACCGTAAGCGCCCGCGTTGCGAGCGTTTCCGGACGGGGCAGCCCCTCTTGAGGGGAAGTCTCGGCATACCTCCGCCTCCTCCAAACAAGACGGCCAGCGCAATCGGGAGCGCTGGCCGTCTCGTTTTTGGCAAGGCTGCTTCCAGGGACTGTTACTCTTTTGCCCCTTTAAGCGCGATAAGAGCGGCAAGGCGTTTCGGCTTTGACGAAAACCTTTCACCTAGTTCTTGGTCAACGGTGGGGGCGTCGCCTTTTGCCTGTTTCTTTTCGTGTGCAGCTATGGTCTGCGGGGCAACAAGTTCGTCATTCGTGCCAGCGTGTTTTGCTGCCAGTTGCGCGGCTGCTTCTACCTTAACACGTTCTGGCGATACCGCACCCTTTCGTGGTGTCATTGCTTTTAAGATGTGTACATCAGTAACGCCGTTATCTTTGATCAAGCTTGCGATGATCTCATAGGCTACTGAGATGTTATCTGTTTGCTGTGCTCGATCTTGGAATTTGTGTACTTCTTTGCCCGTCTGGATAAATTTGGGGTTTTCTCCGTCGAATTCAACCACGGCAGTGTGCATGTCGTCCGGGCTGGGGACGATAGCCAAAACGACTTTCTTTTCTTTCGTCATGTAAGCCTCCGTTTGCGATGTTCCAAGTGGAGTGTTTCGCTGAGGCTATTTTAAAAATAGAAAAAAGTATATGGTGTGGTGTTAATCTTCCCCAAACCTCCCCGCGCCGTGGCCCATGCGGTTCACGTTGGCGGCCTCGCGGCTGGGCAGGGTGTACAGGCGTACCTTGTGGCTGCGTGGAAATTCCCGTTTCAGCAGGGTCTTCAGCAGGCGGCGCACCGCGTCGGCGGTCAGTCCGGTCCAGTTTTCCTCGTGGAATCCCGCCTCGAACACGTCATAGCTGTCCGGCCCGGTGCGCACGATGGCCACGGAGCGGTTGCGTTTGTACGTGCGCAGGTCCAGGCAGTGGCCCGCTTCCAGCCGGGGCAGCCGCTCGCACACCGTGGCGATAAGGGTGGTCTTGTCCAGCATGGGCCGGGTCAGTCCTTCATGGTGTCGTCGATGGCCCCTTCCAGCAGCAGCAACCAGCGCTTCATGGGCAGGCCGGACGCGCCGAAGCCGTGTAGCCGGATATTGCGGCCAGAGCCGCCCAGCACCCGGTGGCAGGGAATCACCAGCGGCCACGGGTTGCGCGCCATGATCTGCCCCACCCCGCGCGCCGCGCCGGGGCGGCCCGCCAGTGCGGCCAACCCGCCATAGGTGGTGATCTGCCCGTGCGGTACCTTGTCGCGCAGGGCCAGCAACACGTCGCGGGTGAAAGGGGTCAGCCCGTCCAGCAGCAAGGGCAGGTTGGGCCAACGGACTGGCTTTCCGGCCACGTAGTCGGCCAGTGCGGCCTGCACGGCGCGGCCATGCGCGGTGACCGGCCCTGCGGGCAGGTCGGGCCAGGCGTCCGGGCGCGGGTTGGCCCAGCCGTCGCGCGTAGCGGGCGCGGAAGCCAGCGCCGCGCCGTCCCAACTCATGGAAATTTCGCGCAGCCTGTCCTGCCCGTTGTGTGCGCGCCAGTGCAGGATCAGCGAAAGCGGCCCGGCCACCAGCCGTTCGCGCACCTCGTCGAACAGTGCGGTGTCGGGGATGTCGAGCGCGGCGCGGCGGCGGGGAGTGGCGGAACGGGGGTGCGACATGGGGTCTCCGAAGGTGAAAGGCGAATGTGTTCCGGGCGTGGGGTGTGCTCTGCCGGATTGAGGGGCGCGGCAAGGCGCGGCAGGCCGGGCAATGCAGTCCAGCGAGGCGGCCTCGAAAAAACAGCCTGCCGTTTCCATAGCCGGAAAGTCCGGCGACGGAAAAGGGGTGCCCGCGAGATGGGCCGCGCGAGGCACATCGGTTGGACGAGGCGCACCGGTTGGGCAAGGCCGAAGGCTGGGCAGATGGTTGTCGGCTGCGAGCCGGACGCGTTCAGCAGTGCAGGGCGGTCAGCGTCATTCGCCGTCCGCCACGGGGCGCAGATGCGGGAAAGCCACGCAGGCCGCCGCATATTCGGCCTCCCACGCGCGGGCCTGCTCCGTGTCCCGCAGACGCGGCGCGGCCCCCGGCAGGCGATGGGCAGGCACGGCGAACCAGGCGGGGGGTGCAGCCAGGGCAGGCGATGCGCCGAGGCCGTCCATGGCGTTCCCCTCGATCTCCTTCCCCTGCCATGTGTCCCGCTGGGCCAGCAGTTCGTGGATGCGCGCGGTGGTGGCGCGCTTGTCACCCGCCCAGTCCGGGGCCAGCAGCTCATTCCCCGCCGGGTCGCCGGTCAGGCGCTGGATGACGATTTCCGGACGCAGCCGGGGCAGGGCGCGGGCAATGAGGTCCGCGTACGCCTCGCGCGTCATGGGAACATACGCGCCTTCACGCCACTGCCGGGCCAGCGCGGTGCCTTCGCACACGTACAGGCCGTGAAACTTCACCCCGTGCACCGGCAGCCGGTTCACCCAGTCCACCGTGGCCAGAAAGTCGTCGCCGCTCTCGCCCGGCAGCCCGGCCATGAGGTGTGCGCATACCCGCAAGCCCCGCGCGGTGGCATCCCGCACGGCCCGTTCGGACGCGGCAGAGTCGTGCCCCCGGTTGATGCGGGCCAGCGTGGCGTCGTGGGCGGACTGCAACCCCAGCTCCAGCCAGACTTCCGGAAGGGGGAGCGCCGCTACCAAATCCAGTCGTTCATTGTCCACACAATCAGGACGAGTGCCCACAGCCGTTCCCACGATGCCCGGCAGAGCAGGCAACACGCCGAGAACACGGCGTAATTTGTCAATGGGACCATATGTGTTGGAAAACGATTGCAAATAGGCTATGAACAGACCGGCGTTGCGCGTGCGGGCGTAACGTCCCGTCCAGACCGTCCACTGTTCTTCCAGCGTCAGTCCATCTTCGCCAAGCCCGGAACCGGAACCGCGCGGGTTGCAGAACACGCAGCCCCCGCGCGACAACGTGCCGTCGCGATTGGGGCAGGAGAAGCCCGCATCAAGCGGCACCTTCTGGACGCGCGCACCGAAGCGCAACCGCAAATACGTCGCCAGCAGATGCAGCCGGGCCGTGGTGTTTTCCATTGACAATGGCTGTCCTTTTGGAAGAATGCCCTGTTTTCAACGTTGATACGCATTCCCCCTCAGAGAGGCAAGTAAGATAAAATGGCAAAGATACTGGATTTCGTTCTTGGAATGTTTTCCAACGACCTGGCCATAGACCTGGGTACGGCCAATACCTGCGTCTACGTCAAGGGCCAGGGCATCGTGCTGCGCGAGCCTTCGGTGGTGGCGGTGAAAAAAGACACGCGCGGCAATAACGTGGTGCTGGCCGTGGGCCACGACGCCAAGCGCATGCTGGGCCGCACCCCTGGAAACATCCAGGCCATCCGGCCCATGAAGGACGGCGTCATCGCCGACTTCGAGATTACCGAGGCCATGCTGCGCCACTTCATCTCGAAGGTGCACAATTCCCGCCGCCTGGTGCGGCCGCGCATCATGATCTGCGTGCCCACCGGCATCACCCAGGTGGAAAAGCGCGCGGTGAAGGAATCGGCCCAGAGCGCGGGCGCGCGTGAAGTGTACCTGATCGAGGAACCCATGGCTGCGGCCATCGGCGCCAACCTGCCCATTCAGGAACCCACCTCGAACATGGTCGTGGACATCGGCGGCGGCACCACCGAAGTTGCGGTCATCTCGCTGTCGGGCATCGTCTATTCGCGCTCGGTGCGCGTGGGCGGTGACAAGATGGACGAGGCGATCATGACCCACGTCAAGCGCAAGTACAACATGCTCATCGGTGAATCGTCGGCCGAAGAGATCAAGATCAAGATCGCCTCGGCCTACCCCATGGACCCCGAGCAGCAGCTCGAGGTGAAGGGCCGCGACCTCGTCACCGGCATTCCGCAGAATATCATCATCACCTCCGAAGAGGTGCGCAAGGCCATTTCCGAGCAGGTCGAAAGCATCGTCCAGGCGGTGCGCATCGCGCTGGAGCAGACCCCGCCGGAACTGGCGGCCGACATCGTGGACCGGGGCATCGTGCTCACGGGCGGCGGCGGCCTTCTGAAGGGGCTCGACCAGCTGCTGCGCGAAGAAACCTCGCTGCCCATCACCGTGGTGGACGATCCGCTCTCCACCGTGGTCATCGGCACCGGCAAGGCGCTGGACAATCTGCACATCCTGAAGGAGGTGTGCATAGATTAACGCCTCGCTCAAGCGCATCATCCTGCTTCTGGTACTGGCGCTGTTCCTGTACCTTGGCCTGTATACCTGGAACCAGAGAACCGGCGTGCTCGACAGGCTGGCGGAACACGCCGGTCTGGAATTCGTGGGCGCCATCCTGAAACCGGGGGTGTGGGCGAGGGACCAGGTCGTTTCGTCGTGGAACAATTACCTCGACCTGGTCGGGGTGCGCGAAGAAAACGAAGCGCTGCACGAACAGGTGCGCACTCTTTCGCAACAGGTGCAGGTTGCCTCCGAAGAGCGGGCCGAGCTGGCCCGTCTGCGCGCGTTGCTGGAACTGGAACCCCCCGAAGGGTGGCGGCCCTTGGGCGCGCGCGTGGTTGCCAACAGGCTTGGCCCGCAGGCGGCGCTGGAATCGGCCATCATCAGTCGGGGGTACTATTCCGGCGCGGGGCCGGGCACGCCCGTGGTCACCCACGAAGGCGTGGTGGGCCGCGTGTACCGTGCGGGGCCATACACCTCCACCGTGCTGCTGCTGACCGATCCGGGCAGCCGCATGGCCGTGCTCAGTGCGGTCAACCGTACGGCGGGCATTCTGGTAGGCACCGGGCCGCGCGGCCTGCTGGAGATGAAGTACGTGCCCCAGAACGCCCGCGTGGAAGTGGGTGAACTGGTGCTGACGTCCGGCCTTGAGGGCGCCTTTCCCAAGGGGGTGCCGGTGGCCCGTGTGGAAAGCGTGTCCCAGTCGGACCTTTCGCTGTTCCAGACCGTGTACGCCAGCCCCCTGGTCGACCTGGAGGCACTGGAAGAGGTGCTGCTGCTGGAACGGCCACCCGTGCAGCCCGGCGCGCACACGCCGCCCCTGCCCACGGTCAATGCCACGCAGGGCGTGGGACCGGGCACCGGCCACGGCCAGGGCAACGCCACCTCCGGACACGGCGGCCAGCGCGTGCAGCCCGTCCAACCCGTCCAGCCCGTCCAGTCCGGCCAGCAGGGAACGCGTGCACCGCGCCCGCAGCCGTCTGTTCAGCCGTCCACACAGCAGTCGGGCCAAGCTGGCCAGTCGGGCCAGTCGGGACAGTCGGGCCAGTCGGGGCAGGCTGCCCAGGCACCGCCCGCGCAGCCGCCCGTGCAGGCTCCCCGGCAATAGGCAGTATTCGCAGATTTGCGCCGCACCGCAGGGTTCGGCGTACGCGCGGTCGTCCCCGTTCGCGCGCGGCATCCAAACCCAGGCCCGCCAACCCACGCCCGTCCGGGCACAACCACCCAGCCATGCCGGAACCTTCATGAATTTCAGCAATCTTGCATGGTGGACCTGCTTCATCTTTGCGGGCGTGTGGCTCCAGCAGGTGCTGCCGGGCATCGACGTGCTGGTGGCCGGCCTGCTGGTGTCGCTGCAGGAGCGGCGCCACTACCAGACCTTCTGGCTGCTGCTGGTGCTGTTGCTGGTGCAGGAAGGGGCGGGCACGCTGGCCTTCGGTTCCACCGCCCTGTGGTACGGCACGCTGGTGGTCTTCTTCAACGTGGGGCGCTGGCTGTTCGAGGCGGAAAACCTGGCCTTCGTGGTATTGCTCAGCCTTGGGCTTGGGGCATGCCACTTCCTGTACACGCTGATGATGGCCTCTTTGCAGCAACTGGACATTCCGCAGGACAGGCTGTTTCTGGAAAGCGTGTGGCAGGCCTGTGTCATTCCCCCGGCCTGGTGGCTGACCCATTTCGTGCGCCGGAGATGCATGGGCGATGCGCATTCAGTTTGAGCCGGAAGGCTTTCAGCCGCCCCGCGCGGGCCTGATACTGCTCCAGTGCATTGTCGCGGGGCTGTTTTTTCTGTTCGTGGTGCGCTTCTGGTACCTGCAAATCCACCGGGGCGAGGAATTTGCCCGCCTTGCGCGCGAAAACAGGCTGCGCCAGGAGCGCATCTATGCCTCGCGCGGGCTGCTGCGCGACCGTGAGGGACGCCTGCTGGCCGAAAACCGGCCCGCCTTCGGCCTCGCCCTGGTGCGCGAAGATTGCCGCGACATTCCCTCCACCCTGGCCCAGGTCAGCGAGTGGACGGGCATCCCCCTCGAACAGCTTACCGCCAAGTTCAACCAGGACCGCCAGCGGGTGAAGCCCTTCGAGCATCTGCTGCTCATCTCCGACATGCCCTTCGACCTGCTGGCGCGCATCGAGAACCGGGTGCTGCAATGGCCGGGGCTCGAGATCGTCACCCGCTCCAAGCGCAACTACCCCCAGGGCGAGCTGATGGCCCATATCCTGGGGTACGTGGCCGAAGCCAACGAAAAGGAACTGGAAGACGACAAGGACCTGAACCTTGGCGACTTCGTGGGCAAGCAGGGGCTGGAACTGGTGCTGGAGCGCCGCCTGCGCGGCCAGAAGGGCCTGCACCAGTTGGAAGTGGACGTGCTGGGCCGCCAGTTGAACAAGAAGCTGGTGCAGGAGCCGGTGAGCGGCGAGAACATCGACCTTGCCATCGACCTTGCGTTGCAGCAGGTGGCCTGGGACGCGCTGGAAGACGAAACCGGGTGCGTGGTGGCCATGGACCCCGACACCGGCAAGCTGCTGGCCCTGGTCACCAAGCCGTCGTTCGACAACAACGCCTTTGCCGCCGGACTTTCGCTGAAGGAATGGACGGCCCTGCGCGACAACCCCCGCCACCCCTTGCAGAACCGCGTCATCCAGAGCGTGTACCCGCCTGGCTCGGTGTGGAAGCTGATGATGGCGGGCATGCTGCTGAACGAGGGCGTGAACCCCACCGACTCGGTGTGGTGCACGGGCGAGGTGGCCCTGGGCAAGCAGGTGTTCCGCTGCTGGAAGAAGGGCGGGCATGGCCGCGTGGACATGATGCGCTCGCTCATCGAATCGTGCGACGTGTACTATTACCAGATGAGCGACCGCTTCGGCATCGACAAGATCGAGGCCTTCGCCAAGGCCTGCGGCTTCGGCGCGCCCACGGGCATCGACCTGCCGCACGAAAAGTCCGGCCTTGTGCCCTCCAAGGCGTGGAAGCGCCGCCGCTTCGGCGAGCCGTGGCACCGGGGCGAGACGCTGAACGTTTCCATCGGCCAGGGCTTCACCCTGGTCACGCCGGTGCAGGTGGCGGCCTTCGTTTCCGCCCTGATGAACGGGGGCAAGCTGCTGAAGCCCAGCCTGCTGGTGGACGAGGACCCGGTGGTGCGGTCTTCGCTGCCGTTCACCGCCGCCGGGCGCAAGATGATTCTCGACGGCATGCGCCTGACCGTCAATGACGACCGGGGCACCGCCAAGGTGCTGCGCCGCGCCGATGCCGTCATGGGCGGCAAGACCGGCACCGCGCAGGTCACCAAGCTGAAGATGGTGGGTGAAGAACGCGTGCGCACCGAAAACCTAGCCTACGAGCACCGCGACCACGCCTGGATCGCCACCTGGGGTGAAAAGGCGGGCAAGCGGCTGGTCGTCGTGGTCATGCTGGAGCATGGCGGCCATGGCGGCTCGGACGCCGGTCCGGTTGCGCGCCGGGTGTACGACAAGTTTTTCGGCCTGCCGCCGGGCTCTGTGCCGCAGGTGCCCGCCGTGCAGGCTGTTCCCGCCAATCCCGCCAGTTCGGTCAGTCCGGCCAGTCCGGCCAATTCCGCCAGCCCCGCCAGTCCGGCCAGCCCGGCGAGCACGGGCGTGGCTGCCCCCGTGCAGCAGGTGCCCCCCGCCCCGGTCACTCGCCCGGCCACACCGTCCGCCCGCCAGGGCGAGCCAGACACGCCAGACACGCCAGACACGCAGGACAGTGTGGAAGAAGGCCTGCGCACGGTGCCCACGGGGCGCCCGGCCCGGTCTGCGGGACACGGCGCATCCCGGTCGTCCGGGTCTTCCGAAGTCGAGGACGCGCGCGAAGGGCAGCACCGCTACGATCCAGACACCTTCGATCCCGACGCCGCCACGCCGGACGGGCGGGGCAGCGACGACGGCGTGGTGCCGCCGCTGCGGCGCTTCCAGAACGTGGCCCCGGAGGACGGACAATGAGCCCCATCGACCGACGCTTGATCACCCACATGAACTGGGGCCTGGTGGGCTTCACGGGGCTGCTGTTCCTGTTCGGGGTGGCCAACCTGTACTCGGCCAGCGGCGTGCGCATGGAAGACGGCATCGTGGTTTCCACGTTCTACCAGAAGCAGTTGCTGTGGGGGCTGATGGGGCTTGGCGGCATGGTTTTCTTCATGCTGTTCGACTACCGGCACATGAAAAGCCTGGCCCTGCCGCTGTTCATCGTCACCATGATCCTGCTGGCCGCCATTCCCGTGTTCGGCAAGGTGGTCTACGGCGCGCGGCGGTGGCTGCCGCTGGGGTTCATGAACCTGCAACCCAGCGAGGTGGCCAAGATCGCCATCCTGATCATGGGGGCGCGCTTTCTGTCGCGCAGCCGCGAGCCGCTGGGGTGGAAGGGGGTGTTCGAGGTGCTGGCGCTGGGCGGACTGCCCGCCGGGTTCATCGTCATGCAGCCGGACCTTGGCACCACGCTGCTGCTGCTCATGCTGCTGGGCGGCATCACCCTGTTCCACGGGGTACAGCCGGGCGTGCTGAAAACCTGCCTGGTGGTGGTTCCCTCCATGCTGCCGCTGGCGTGGTTTCGCCTGCACGATTATCAGAAGCAGCGCATCATGACCTTTCTCGATCCCGGCAACGACCCGCTGGGGGCGGGGTACCACATCATCCAGTCGCAGATAGCCATCGGTTCCGGCCAGTTGTGGGGCAAGGGATTTCTGGGGGGCACGCAAAGCCAGCTGCGCTTTCTGCCGGAAAAGCATACCGACTTCGCCCTCGCCGTGTTCGGCGAGGAATGGGGGTTCATCGGGTGCGTGCTGCTGGTGGTGCTGTTCTGCCTGTTCCTGCTCAGCATCTTCAACACCGCGCGTGATGCCAAGGACCGCTTCGGCAGCTACCTGACGGTGGGGGTGTTCTTCTATTTCTTCTGGCAGATACTGATCAATATGGGCATGGTCATGGGGCTCATGCCGGTGGTGGGGGTGCCCCTGCCGTTCATCAGCTACGGCGGCAGCGCAACCCTGGTCAATTTCTGCCTGATTGGGATCGTGCTCAATGTCTCCATGCGGAGATTCATGTTCAAAACCTCGTGATTGCTGAAACTACGAAGCGCGACAGCGTTGCACTTTCGCTCACAAAGGAGGCGACACACATGGCAAGGGACGAGATAAACGCCTTCCTCGGCGCGGGCACCGTATACCAGGGCCAGCTGAGTTTTCAGGGCGCGGTGCGCATTGACGGCAACTTCGTGGGTGAGGTGCATTCCGAGGGCACCCTTATCGTGGGCAAGGACGCCAACGTGGAAGGGCAGCTGCGCGTGGGCCAGCTCATCCTGTCCGGCAGGGTCACCGGCGAGGTGGCAGCCCAGCGCAAGGTCATCCTGCACCGTACGGGCAATCTGAACGGCAATCTGGCCACCCCCGTGCTGGTGATGGAGGAAGGCGCCGTCATCGAAGGGCGCATCACCATGCAGCCCGTGGAAAAGACGGAATAAACCCCCTTCGTTCACATGCCTTTTCCGGCCGCCTTTGGGCGGCTTTTTCATTTGTATCGGAATGACGGCGGGTTGGCTTGCAGAAGACTGTTTGGAAAGGAAAAAAGACTTTGACACCCCCGTGGTAATCAGCTAAATCCTACCCGACTTTGAGCTTAAATTCACAACCTCACCAAGGGAGCAGGCATGATCGATCTGAACATCACCTTCTTCTTCCAGTTGGTGAACTTCCTTGTGACGCTGGTTGTCCTGAATGCCATCCTCATCCGGCCGGTGCGGGATATCATCAGACAGCGGCGTGACAAGATGTCCGGTCTTCTCGGCGAGTCGGAGCAGTTCGCCGGTCAGGCCGACACCAAGCTGAAGAATTACGAGGCCACCCTTGTCAAGGCCCGCGCCGAAGCCACGGCCGAGCGTGACAAGGCCCGCGCCGAGGGCGTGGCCCGGGAGCAGGTGATCCTGGCCAGCGCCGGCAGGCAGGCCCAGGATTACCTCGAAAAGTCCCGTCAGGAGGTGGCCGTGCAGGTGAAGACCGCCATGGACACCCTGAAGGGGCAGGTCGACGCGCTGGCCGCCAAGGCTACCGCCAAGGTGCTGGGCTAAGACTCCACGTCAGTGCGCAACAGCAAGGAGGGATCGGCGTTGAAAGGGCTGAAACACAGTGCAGCGGCGCTCGGACTGGTGCTTGCCACCGCCGGCGTGGCGCTGGCCTCCGAAGGCGGGGGCGAGCATCATGCCGACTGGGGCAACTTCGCCTTCCGTGTCGCCAACTTCGTCATCTTCATCGGCATCATCTACTGGGCCGCGGGCAAGAAGATTGTGGGCTTCTTCTCCGGCCGCAGGAAGGGAATCGAGCAGGAACTGAACGACCTTGAAAGCCGCAAGGCCGAGGCCGCGAAGAACCTGGCCGATGTTGAACGCCGCATTGCGAACCTTGAGCAGGAGCGGCAGGCCATTCTTGCCGAATACCGCGCCCAGGGCGAAGCCATGCAGGCCGCCATCATCGAGAAGGCGGAAAAGACCGCCGTCCAGATCACCGAGCAGGCCGGGCGCACGGCCGAGAACGAGATCAAGCAGGCCATGGAGACCATGCGCGCCGAGATGGCCGACCACATCATTGCCGCCGCCGAGAAGATGCTTCAGGAAAAGCTCACTGGTGAGGAGCACGAGAAGCTCATCGACAAATACTTAACGAAGGTGGTGCTCAATTGACCGGCAACATCGTAGCTCGCAGATACGCCCGTGCGCTTTTCGCGCTGGGCGCGAAATCGGGCGTCGGTGAGCTCGAGAAGTACGGCAATGACCTTGCCGCGCTTGCCGGGGCTCTCGACATGGCACCCGAACTTGGCCGCATCTTCCGCAATCCCATCATCACCGGCGATGAGAAGCGGAGCGTCATCCTCAAACTGGTCGAGAAGTACGGCGTCAGCGCCACCGTCCGCAATTTCTGTCTGCTGCTGACGGACAAGGGGCGCCTTGACTGCCTTTCCGACATCCAGGCCTTCTACGGCGTTCTCCTCGACGCTGAAAAGGGTGTCATCCGCGGCGAGCTGATGACGGCCGTTGAACTTGCGGAAGCAAAGCGCGTACAGGTCAAGGCAGCTCTTGAACAGCAGGCCGGACGCAAGCTGGAACTCACCTTCAGCGTGAACAAGGACATCCTTGGCGGCGTCGTGCTGAAGGTCGGCGACCGGGTGCTGGATGCCAGTCTGCGCGCGCAGTTAGGTATCCTCAAAGACAACATCAAGAGGGGTGAGTAGGGCTATGCAGATCAAAGCCGAAGAAATCAGCAAGATCATCGAAGAGCAGATCCAAAGCTATGAGCAGCGGGTCGAGATGAGCGAAACCGGCACCGTCCTTTCGGTCGGTGACGGCATTGCGCGCGTCTACGGCGTCCGCAACGCCATGGCCATGGAACTGCTTGAGTTCCCCGGCGGGCTCATGGGCATGGTGCTGAACCTTGAAGAGGACAACGTGGGTGTTGCTCTTCTGGGCGAAGACACCGGCATCAAGGAAGGCGACCCGGTCAAGCGTACCGGCAAGATCTTCTCGGTCCCCGTGGGTGACGAGGTCATGGGCCGCGTGCTCAACCCCCTCGGCCAGCCCATCGACGGCCTGGGCCCGCTGGAAGCCAAGGAGTTCCGCCCCGTGGAACTCAAGGCGCCCGGCATCATCGCCCGTAAGTCGGTGCATCAACCCATGCCCACCGGCATCAAGGCCATCGACGCCATGACGCCCATCGGCCGTGGCCAGCGCGAACTGATCATCGGTGACCGTCAGACCGGCAAGACCGCCGTGTGCATCGACGCCATCCTGGCCCAGCGCGACACCGGCATCCGCTGCTTCTACGTGGCCATCGGCCAGAAGAAGGCGACGGTTGCCCTGGTGGCCGACACCCTGCGCAAGCACGGTGCCATGGAATACACCACCATCATCTCCGCCACCGCTTCCGAGCCCGCGCCGCTGCAGTTCATCTCGGCGTACTCCGGCTGCACCATGGCCGAGTTCTACCGCGACAAGGGCGACCACGCCCTGATCATCTACGACGACCTTTCCAAGCAGGCCGTGGCCTACCGCCAGATGTCGCTGCTGCTCCGCCGTCCTCCGGGGCGCGAAGCCTACCCCGGCGACGTGTTCTACCTGCACTCGCGCCTGCTGGAACGCGCGGCCAAGGTCAACGATTCGCTGGGCGCCGGTTCGCTGACCGCCCTGCCGATCATCGAAACCCAGGCCGGTGACGTGTCCGCGTACATCCCGACCAACGTTATCTCCATCACCGACGGTCAGGTGTACCTGGAACCCAACCTGTTCAACGCGGGCATCCGCCCCGCCATCAACGTCGGTCTGTCGGTCTCCCGAGTGGGTGGCGCCGCGCAGATCAAGGCGATGAAGCAGGTTGCCGGTACCATGCGTCTCGACCTTGCCCAGTATCGCGAACTGGCTGCCTTCGCGCAGTTCGGTTCCGACCTCGACAAGGCCACCAAGCAGAAGCTCGACCGCGGCGCGCGCCTGGTGGAACTGCTGAAGCAGCCCCAGTACCAGCCCATGCCGGTGGAACAGCAGGTCGCCTCCATGTACGCCGCCACCCGCGGCCTGATGGATGAAGTGGCCGTTGCCGACATTCGCAAGTTCGAAGCCGAGATGATCGACTTCCTCAAGAACTCGAAGGCCGACATCCTGAACGACATCAAGACCAAGATGGCTCTCGACGCGGACATCGAAGACCGCCTGAAGGCAGCTGTTGCCGAGTTCAAAAAGGGCTTCCAAGCCTAGGCGGGAGGTAACCGATGCCTTCTTTGAAAGACGTCAAGGTCAAGATCGCCGGGGTCAAGAAGACCAAGCAGATCACCAAGGCCATGAACATGGTGGCCTCGGCGAAGCTGCGCGGTGCCCAGCAGCGCATAGAACGCTTCCGCCCCTACGCGGCCAAGTTCTATGACATGCTGGGAGACCTGGCGAGCAAGGCGGACAGCACCGCCCACCCGCTTCTGGAAGTGCGCGAGGAAATCAAGACGTGTGGGATCGTCCTCGCCACCTCGGACCGCGGGCTGTGCGGCAGCTTCAACTCCAACCTCATCTCCACCGCCCTGAAGCTGGCCGTCCAGAAGGCCGCGGAAGGCAAGAAGGTCAAGTTCTACTGCGTGGGCAAGAAAGGCCGCGACGCGGCCCGCAAGACCGACCACGAGGTCGCCATGGCGCTTGCCGACCAGATGGGCAGTTTCGACTTCCAGCTCGCCAACCGGATCGGGCTCGATGTCATCAATGCCTACCTGACGCGTGAACTGGACGAAGTGATCATGGTCTACGGCGAGTTCGTGAGCATGGCCAAGCAGGTGCCCGTTGCCCTGCCCATCCTGCCCATTGCTCCCAAGCTGGAGGAGGCCACCCCGGTTGCCGCCACCAACAAGGAGTACATCTACGAACCCGCCGTGGAGGGCCTGCTGGCCGAACTGCTGCCCCGCTTCATCAAGGTGCAGCTGTATCGTGGCCTGCTCGACACCTCCGCCAGCGAGCACGCGGCGCGCATGGCCGCCATGGATAACGCCACGCGCAGCTGCGACGACATGATCGGTTCCCTGACGCTGCTCTTCAACAAGACGCGGCAGGCTTCGATCACGCGCGACCTCATGGACATCGTCGGTGGCGCCGAGGCGCTGAAAGGCTAATAAGGGAGCGTACACACATGAGTGCTAACATTGGCAAGATCGTTCAGGTCATCGGCGCCGTCGTGGACGTCGAGTTCCCGGGCGGCAACCTGCCGAACATCTTGAGCGCGTTGGACATCAAGAACCCCAACAACAGCGACGCGCCCCAGCTGGTCTGCGAAGTTGCCCAGCACCTCGGCGACAACGTCGTCCGCACCATCGCCATGGACGCGACCGAAGGTCTCGTGCGCGGCATGGAAGCGGTGGACACCGGCAAGCCCATCATGGTGCCTGTCGGCAAGGCGTCGCTTGGTCGCATCATGAACGTCGTGGGCCGTCCCGTTGACGAAATGGGCCCCATCGATACCGACAAATACCTGCCCATCCACCGTGCGGCCCCCGAGTTCACCGACCAGAACACCACGGTCGAACTGCTCGAAACCGGCATCAAGGTCGTCGACCTGCTCATCCCGTTCCCCAAGGGCGGCAAGATGGGCCTGTTCGGCGGCGCGGGCGTGGGCAAGACCGTTATCCTCATGGAAATGATCAACAACATCGCCAAGCAGCACGGCGGCATCTCCGTGTTCGCGGGTGTTGGCGAGCGTACCCGTGAAGGGAACGACCTGTACCACGAAATGAAGGACGCGGGCGTTCTGGAGAAGGCCGCGCTCATCTACGGCCAGATGAACGAACCGCCAGGAGCCCGTGCCCGCGTGGCCCTGACCGCCCTCGCCTGCGCGGAATACTTCCGCGACATCGAGAACCAGGACGTGCTGCTGTTCATCGACAACATCTTCCGCTTCACCCAGGCGGGTTCGGAAGTGTCGGCGCTGCTCGGCCGCATGCCCTCGGCGGTGGGTTACCAGCCCACCCTGGGTACCGACCTTGGTGGCCTGCAGGAACGCATCACCTCCACGGTCAAGGGCTCGATCACCTCGGTCCAGGCCGTGTACGTGCCCGCGGATGACCTTACCGACCCCGCGCCTGCCACCACCTTCTCGCACCTTGACGGTACGCTGGTGCTTTCGCGTCAGATCGCGGAACTCGGCATCTACCCCGCGGTGGACCCGCTCGACTCCACGTCGCGCATCCTCGACCCCAACGTGGTCGGCGCCGAACACTACTCGGTGGCCCGCGCGGTGCAGCAGGTTCTGCAGAAGTACAAGGACTTGCAGGACATCATCGCCATTCTCGGCATGGATGAACTGTCGGACGAAGACAAGCTGACCGTCGCGCGCGCGCGGCGCATCCAGCGCTTCCTGTCGCAGCCGTTCCACGTGGCCGAAACCTTCACCGGCACGCCCGGCGTGTACGTGAAGCTGGAAGACACCATCAAGGCGTTCCGGGGCATCCTGAACGGTGACTACGACCACCTGGCGGAAGGCGACTTCTACATGGTGGGCGGCATCGAGACGGCCCTCGAAAAGTACAAGAAGCGCCAGGAGCAGCAATAAGGAGTGACCCATGGAAAAGTCGCTCCATCTCGAAATCGTCACGCCTGACAGGCTCGTGCTCAGCGAGAAGGTCGACTATGTGGGCGCCCCCGGTTACGAGGGCGAATTCGGCATCCTGCCGAACCACATTCCCTTCCTCTCCGCGTTGAACATCGGCAGCCTGTATTACAAGGCTGGCGGCAAGACGCACTGGATCTTCGTATCCGGCGGTTTTGCCGAGGTTTCGGACAACAAGGTGACCGTGCTGGCCGAATCGGCGGAACGCGCAGAGGACATCGACCTCGAACGCGCCCGCAAGGCCAAGGAACGTGCCGAGCAGCGCCTGGCCCAGGCCAAGGAAAAGCTTGATAGCGCACGGGCCCAGGCCGCCCTGCAACGCGCCCTGGCGCGCATGAGGGTTCGCGGCGTCGCCTAGCGCACCGCAAGCCCGGTCAACGACGACAAGCGACGGCCCGGAGGGAAACCTCCGGGCCGTTTGCATTGTGGGACGGCGCGCGTTTCATGTCGGTTGTGCTGACCGCTGGCGGGGCTTTGCACGGGCAGGGCATCTGCCTCAGCCGCATCCGCAACGGGCGTCTGCATCGGTGTGCCCACGGCGCGGGGCAGCGGGGCGCGTTTCGAACAAAAGCCGGGCCGGAATCTCCGGCCCGGCATGCAGGCAGATGCGGCGCCGGGTTTCGGACGCCGCTGCTGTTCGTGGCCTGTCGGTGGGGAATGGTGCGGAGCGGCAGGCTTGCCGCCGGGACTAGCCCAGGGCCTTGGCGGCAATGGAGCGGAACAGCTTCAGGCTGTTCGGCTCGTTGGGGAATTCCGCCGAAGGCACCTTTTCGACAGCGTCGCCATGGCGCTTGTACACGGCGGCGGCCTTTCCGGCCGAGATGTTCTTGCCGCCGGGGCAGACAACGTTGCCCGACGGGCTCAGGGTGCAGCCCATGGCGGTGGCGGCTTGCATGAACTTGTGGGCGAATTCTTCCGGTTTCATGTATCCTCCCAGGTCGCGGTGTTGCGAGAAGGGCCCGCCGCCAGGCCCGCGCTCCGGCTGGCAGCAGGGCGGGCGGCAACGGGCGGAACCATGTCCGTACGCGTGGAAAGTGCCGGGCAAACCCGGGGCTTTCCCAACGTCACCATAAAGACACACCGGCCTCCAATCGTCAAGTTGGCGATAACTGGCACTGATGCCGTGGTGTTGCGCCAATCCCTGCGCCACGGGGGGCGAGTGGCACCCGGCACGCAGGGCGGAGCGCCGCGAGTCGTATATTTTCGCAAAAAGATGTTGACTCGCTAATGGTAATTGTTACTGTGTAGTCGAGTGGTGCTTCCTCAGCCACGCTCTCTCCTTCACATTGGCGACGGTTCACCTGCGGGCCGGGAGTGGCAGCCCGGCCCGCTCAGGTGACCGGATGCCCGCAGCACCGAGGAAGCCGACCGCACGATGTTTCGAGCCATGGGCGATGCTGATCGCCAGCGAGAAATTTCAGGCCCCGGGCGACGCGTACGTCGCCAGAAAGACGTTTCTAGCGATGGGCGGCATGCAGGCTGCCCGGTGCGCGCAACCTTACGGCAGGAGTGACCCATGCAAGACCTGAAGACGCTCGGCCACATGGATATCGACTGGAATCTCAGCCCCGAGCACGCCGTTACCATGTACCTTGAGTGGGGCAACAACAACTGGCACGCGGAATACCCTCCGGTGCGCTCCAAGGACGACTACTCCACCTACTTCGTGGTGGATACCTGGGGGCCACGACCGGTAGTGCGGCTGGTGCGCCGCAATTCCGAGGCGGCGGAAGACATCTACAGCGCGCCCCTGCCCGAGCGGCTGGCCAATCTCTTCCTGGCCGAGTTCGGCGACCTGCGCGGCATCTACGAACCCACCCCGGAAATCAAGGAGTGGCTGCGGAACGAGATGGGCCTCGCCTAAGGTGGAGACGGTTGCAGCGGAGCAGGCCGCTGGCCCTCCGCACGGCACGCTTGGCGTAACCGACCGTGTACTGACCTGACCTCAAGAATTACCCTTCCTCCAGCTGCGACAGCGATGGCAAGGATCCCCCTTCGGCCCCGGCATTGTGTCGGGGCCGTCGGTGTTTACGGGCCAGAGGGTGCGACCGCGTCAGCGCGCGTCATGCGGATTGGCCCGGTGTGCGGCGGGATTCGCCAAGGGCCATGCCTGCCAGTACCAGGGCCATGCCCATCCATTCGCGCGGCTGTACCGTTTCGCCCAGCACCATCCAGCCAAGCAGCGTGGCGAACACCGGATTCAGAAAGTGGCTGGATGCGGCGGTAGCCGCGCTGCTGGTGCGCACGATGCGAAACCACAGCGCCGTGGCACCCACGGACACCGCCAGGACAAGGTAGGCGAAGGCACCCAGGAATTCCGGCGTGCCGGATAGGGCCGCCGGGTCTTCCGTCGCCAGGGCCACGGGCAACAGCAGCATACCCCCGGCCAGCGACTGGTGACCCACCACCGAGAACAGGCCAAGCCCGCCAAGGCGCGCCGAAGCGCGCTTGAACAGCACGGTGCCCAGGGCCAGGGCCAGTGCAGCGGCCAGTGAGAGCAGCGTGCCGAGGCCTGGCAGCAGGGTGGCCGCGCCTCCGGCCAGTCCGGCCAGTCCGGCCAGACCGGGCAGTCCGGGCAGTCCGGGCAGTCCGGGTAGTCCGGGCAGTCTGGGCAGACCGGGCAGACCGGGGGGCAGGGTGGCCAGCCATATCCCGGCCATGCAGGCGAGCATGGCGGGCAGGGTTGCGGGGTGCACCCGTTCGCCCAGCAGCGGCGCGGCCAGCAGGGTGGTGAGCAGCGGCGAGAACGACAGGACGGCCACGACGAGGCCGGCTTTGACCAAGGGCAGGGCGGTGAAGGCGCAGCCAAGGTACAGGGCATTGTTGCACAGCCCCAGCGCGGCCAGCCAGGCGGCCTGGGCGCGGTCGGGGCGTATCCGCTGGCCGGTGGCGGCGGCCATGGCGTAGAGTACCGGTGCCGCCGCCAGAAAGCGCAAGGCAAGCAGCAGCAGGGGCGGGCAATGGGCAAGGGCGGCCTTGCCCGCGATGAACGCGGAACTCCAGACGCAGCAGAACAGCAGGACCAGGGGGGACGGCAGGCGCAGGGCGGGCATGCGGGCTCCGGGGTGAAGGTGGAATCCTGTCCCGTTAGCATGCCGGATGTGCGCCGGGGAAATCGCCGTTTCTTCGTGGGGTATTTCCGTCCGTGATGTTGCCCGGTCTGTCCTGACCAGATGTGTCCTGACCAGGCACGTCATTCCGGCATTGACGGGCATTGACGGGCATTGACGGGCGGAGGCGGCGCACGGCACAAGCACTGGCGGCGCACTGCCCGTAAAAGGGGCAGGGGGCGCTGCATGGCAAAAGGGGGCGGGCGTGATGCCCCGTACCGCGCGGGCCGCGTGTGCGCGCCACCAGGGCTTCTGGCCGTGCAACCGTCTGTCCGCCGGTCCGGCTGGCGGTCGATCTGCCGCACCGGAACAGGAGCGCACATGGCAACCGATCTCGACATGGAATTGCTGCGGGTATTCGTGGCCTTGGTCGACGCTGGGGGCTTCAGCCGGGCGGGCGAGCGGCTGTTTCTCAGCCAGCCCGCCGTCAGCGGGCGGTTGCGCAGGCTGGAGGCGCGCTGCGGGGTGCGGCTGGTGGAACGCGCGCAGGGGCGCATGGCCGGGCTTACCGAGGCGGGAGCCCAGTTGCTGGAACCCGCCCGCGAGATACTGCGCCTGAACGATGCCGCCCTGCGCGGGCTTGCGCCGTGGGCCGGGCGTGGGGCGTCCACTCCGCAGGGCGGTACGGTGCGGCTGGGGTTTCCGGACGACGTCATTGTCGGCGACCTGCCGGAACTGTTCCGCCGCCTTGGCGCCGCGCATTCCGAAATCCGCCTGGAATTGCGGGGCGGCCTTTCGCGCGACCTGCGCGAGGCGGTGGCCAGCGGCGCGCTGGATGCCGCGCTGGTGCAGCAGGCGGCGGGAGCCGGGGGGCTGGTGCTGCGGCGCGAACCCCTGGGCTGGCTGACTCCGCCCGGCGGCGTGGCGGCGGACAGTGATGGCGTGCTGCCGCTGGTGCTGTTTCCGGAAGGGTGCGCCTACCGCGACCTGGCCGTGGCCGCGCTGGCCTCGGCAGGCCGCCCGTGGCGGGTGGCCGTGGTGTCCGCCACGCTGCCAGCGTTGACGGCGGCGGTGCTGGGGGGTGCGGGCGTGGCCCCGTTGCCCGCATCGGCGGTGGCTTCTGCCCTTTCCGACCATCCCTCGCTGGCCCCGTGTCCTTCCCCGCCCCTTCTTCCGTCCCTTCCCCCCCTTCCGCCCCTGCCTGATGTCGAACTGGTGCTGCTGTCCGGATCATCTTCCGTGCCGGGGGGCGCAACGCCACCGCCAGCGGTGCTGGCCCAACTGGCCCGCCTGCTGCGGGCCACCCTGTCCGGCGACGGGGGGTAGTCCGCATTCGGCCCGTCTGGCACGTCTGGCACGTCTGGCTCGTCTGGCTCGTCTGGCTCGTCTGGCTCAACTGGCTCATCTGGCTCATCTGGCTCATTTGGCATACCCGGCATACCCGGCATACCCGGCGCATTCGCGTACCCGGGCCTTCCGCCTGCGCGGTTCTTGCGCTTTTTCCGCCCCGCAACCCCGCGCCGGAGCATGCCGGTGCACATCCTTGCACGAAAAATTGGCCTCCCCCTCTTTACGACGGGCAACCCCGCCTTACTATTCACACCAGCCAACGCCGGAACGGCTCGCACCGGAACGGCGGCCAGCGCAAGATCACTTCGCGACATGCTCGCGTACCCTTTGAGGAGGAAGACAATGGGCAAGATCATCGGCATCGACCTCGGGACCACCAACTCCTGCGTCTACGTGATGGAGGGCAAGGATCCCAAGTGCATCACCAACCCCGAAGGCGGGCGCACCACGCCCTCCATCGTGGCCTTCACCGACAAGGAGCGCCTTGTCGGCGACATCGCCAAGCGCCAGGCCGTCACCAACCCCGAGCGCACGGTGTTCGCCGTAAAGCGCCTGATGGGCCGCAAGGGCGACGCCCCCGAAGTGAACAACTGGAAGACCCACAGCCCCTACCGCATCGTGGCGGGCGCCAACGGCGATGCCGCCGTTGAAGTGCAGGGCCGCCAGTACTCCGCCGCCGAAGTTTCGGCCATGATCCTCGGCAAGCTGAAGGCCGACGCGGAAGCGTACCTTGGCGAAACCGTGACCGACGCGGTCATCACCGTGCCCGCCTACTTCAACGACGCCCAGCGCCAGGCCACCAAGGACGCGGGCCGCATCGCGGGCCTTGAGGTCAAGCGCATCATCAACGAACCCACCGCCGCCTCGCTGGCCTATGGCTTCGACAAGAAGGCCAACGAGAAGATCGCGGTGTTCGACCTTGGCGGCGGCACGTTCGACATTTCCATCCTTGAAGTGGGCGACAACGTCGTGGAAGTGCGCGCCACCAACGGCGATACCTTCCTTGGCGGCGAAGACTTCGACCAGCGGATCATCAACTACCTTGTGGAAGAGTTCCGCCGCGAGAACGGCGTCGACCTCTCCAAGGACCGCATGGCGTTGCAGCGCCTGAAGGAAGCGGCGGAAAAGGCCAAGAAGGACCTTTCCACCTCCATGGAAACGGAAATCAACCTGCCCTTCATCACCGCCGACCAGAACGGTCCCAAGCACCTGATGATGAAGCTTTCGCGCGCCAAGCTCGAAAAGCTGGTGGAAGACCTGGTGGACCGCACCATCGAGCCGTGTCGCAAGGCCCTGGCCGACGCCGGTCTTTCCGCCGCGCAGATCGACGAAGTGGTGCTGGTGGGCGGCATGACCCGCATGCCCCTGGTGCAGAAGAAGGTGGGCGAGTTCTTCGGCAAGGAACCCAACCGCTCGGTGAACCCCGACGAAGTGGTGGCCATGGGCGCCGCCATCCAGGGCGGCATCCTGGCGGGCGACGTGAAGGACGTGCTGCTGCTGGACGTGACCCCGCTTTCGCTGGGCATCGAGACCCTGGGCGGCGTGTTCACCCGGCTCATCGACCGCAACACCACCATTCCCACCCGCAAGAGCCAGACCTTCACCACGGCGGCGGACAACCAGCCCTCGGTGTCCATCCACGTGTTGCAGGGTGAACGCCCCATGGCCGGTGACAACATGACCCTGGGCCGCTTCGAGCTGTCCGGCATTCCCCCGGCCATGCGCGGCACCCCGCAGGTAGAGGTCACCTTCGACATCGACGCCAACGGCATCGTCAACGTGTCGGCCAAGGATCTCGGCACCGGCAAGGAACAGTCCATCCGCATCACTGCCTCTTCCGGCCTGTCGGAAAGCGAAATCCAGCGCCTGATCAAGGAAGCGGAGTCGCACGCCGATGAGGACAAGAAGAAGCAGGAACTCATCGAGGCCCGCAACCAGGCCGATGGCCTGATCTACGGCACCGAAAAGTCCATTGCCGACCTTGGCGACAAGTTGGACGCCGCCACCAAGACCGACATCGAGGGCAAGATCGAAGCCCTGAAAAAGGTCATGGACGGCAGCGACCTGGATGCCATCAAGGCCGCGTCCGAAGAACTGTCGCGCGCTTCGCACAAGCTGGCCGAACAGCTGTACCAGCAGAGCCAGCAGGGCCAGCCCGGCGCCGGGCCGGACGCGGGTGATGCCGGTCAGGCAGGCGGCTCGGCCAAGGGCGACGACGACGTGGTGGACGCCGACTACACCGAAGTGAAGAAGTAGGCTGCCGCTTCCTGCCCTGCATGGGGCAAGGATGGAATGCTCCGGGGCGCGTCCGTGCCCGGCCATGCCCCCTTGGGGTGTCGGTCGGGACGCAGGGCGCGCCCTGCTTGCATTCCGGGGCCACAATGTATAGCCTGATACGATTCGCCGCCGGGCCTGCCGGTGCAGTCCCCCCGTTTCGCGGCCCAGGTTTCGCCCTTGCGCCGGTTGCAGCCTTCGGCGCGTTTTTCGCGTGGCGAACCTCTTGCCGCACGTCAGCGGCGCGTAGGGCGCACGTCAGCGGCGCGTAGGGCGCACGTCAGGCGCATGCCGGGCGCACGTCGGGCGCAGGCCGGGCCGCGCGGAGCCCGTGCGGGCTCATTCGGAACGCAACGGTCCATCTCGTGATGGTCCACACCACGGTACCCACGATGCAGCACGTTCTTTCGCGCGCCACGGTCCTTGCCCTGCTCGCGCTCATGGTGCTTTCCGCCGCCGGGTGCGGCGGCAAGCGGTCCATCATCATCCCGCAGGAACCCGTTACCCCGCAGGTGCAGCCGGTGCGGCGCTCGGTGCTGGACGAAGGCACCGAGGCGCTGAAACGCGGTGACGCGGCCACGGCGGAACGCATCTTCGGCATGATGACCGCGCGTACCGACATCACGCCAGAGGAACGCCTGGGCGCGTGGCGCGGCTACAGCATGGCCGCCGAGGCCAACGCCCACCCCAACCTGGCCCTGGACGGCCTGGATGCGTGGCGCAGGCTGGACCCGGCCGCCGATGCCGGGCAGGACTGGCAGGACACCTGGTACCGCGCCATGTCCCGCATTTCCAAGACCGAAAGCCGCCAGCGCGCCAGCGCCGTGTTTGCGGATACCGCGCGCCCATGGGGCCTGCGTGCGCAGGCCGGGCTTATCGTGGCCACCCGGCAGTGGGAGGGGGGCGACATTTCCGGTTCGCTCCAGACCCTGTCCAGTCTGTGGGCGCAGGCGGGCACGCAGTCCGGGGGCGGCGCTGGCAGCCAGTCCTTCCGCGCCGCGTTGGAAAACCGTCTGTTCGACGAACTGAAGCGTTCCGACAACGCCACGGTGGAGCAGCTTGCCGCCACCGTTACCCCGGAAAACGAGGGGCGCTACCCCTACAACATCATCGAACTGGAGTCGGCCCGGCGCATGGCCGCCGCCAACGCCGGTTCGCTGCGCGCGCTGGAAACCCTTACCCGCTTGCAGCGCAGCGGCAACTTCAACGACCCCAATCTGCTCGGCACCGTGCTGACCCCGCTGGAGCAGAGCGGCATGCGCGCCTCGCGCACCGTGGCCCTGGCCCTGCCCATGACCGGCGCCTTCGGCAACATCGGGTGGAAGATCTCGCGCGGGGCGGGCGCCGCCCAGTGGGAACTTTCGCGCACCGGCGTGGAAGTCGAGGTGGTGGTGCTGAACACCGAATCGCCCGACTGGCTGGACAAGCTGGCCGCCCTGCCGCCCCAGTGCGTGGTGGTGGGTGGGCCGCTGCGCACCAACAGCTTCGGCGCCGCCAAGGAACGCGGCCTGACCGGCCAGCGCGCCTTCTTCACCTTTCTGCCGCAGCTTGACGGCGGCGAAGAAGGCCGCGTGGCGTGGCGCTTCTTCACCAGCCCCGACGACCAGGTCAACGCGTTGCTGGGCTTCACCCAGGACAGTCTGGGCGTGACCAGCTACGGCGTGCTGCACCCCGACGATGCCTTCGGCGGCAAGATGGCCTCGCTCTTCGCCGAGCGGGCCCGGGCGCGCGGCGGCAACGTGGCCTCCACCATGTCCTACCCCGCGAGCAAACATCAGGAATGGAACCGTATCGCGGGCAGCTTCGTGAAGGTGCACACCGTCAACAGCTACCCGGTGCCGGGCGCCACCTTTGAAGCCACCTTCCTGCCCGATAGCTGGAAGAACACCGAAATGCTGGTGCCCAACCTGTTCTTTCACGGCGAGGACCGGCAGGTGCTGCTGGGTACCACCCTGTGGGAGCAGGGGCTGGCAGGGCAGAAGAGCGTGGACGTGCGCAACTTCGGCCTCGCCGTGTTTCCCGGTGCGTGGAACGGAGCGCAGGCCTCGCCGGCGGGCGATGCGCTGGCGCGTACCCTGCGCGAGGCGGGCAACCCCGACGCCCCCGATTTCTGGGTGGGGCTTGGCTACGATTTCGTGCGCTTTGCCACCACCCTGAGCCTGCCGGAAAAAGGCTGGACCCCGGCAGAGGTCAACCGCCGCCTGGCCGACGCCCAGCGCATGCAATGGGCCATGGGCGCCCTGCACTGGAGCGCAGACGGTCATGCCGCGCAGGACCTGTTCCTGTTCTCGCCCACGTCCGATGGCTTCAAGCCCGTGGAACCCACCGAGTTCCGCCAGAAGCTGGAACGCACCCGCGAGCGCCACGAGGCCCGCGCCAAGGCCGCGGCCACCGCAACCCCGCAATAATCCGTACGCCATACAGGATCGATCATGACCACCATCAGCACCGATCAGGTGGCCGCCATCGCGCGGCTGGCCCGGCTGGCCCCGGACGAGGCGCAGCTTGCAACCTTTGCCCGGCAGTTCGGCGACATCCTGGGCTACATGGAGATGCTGAACGGCCTCGACACCACTGGCGTCGAACCGCTGTACAGTCCCGTGCAGCATGCCACGGCCCTGCGGCCCGACGAGGTCGCCCCGCGCTGCACGCGCGAGGATGTGCTGCGGAACGCGCCGGAGGCCGATTCCGAATTCTTCATTGTCCCCCGGATCGTTTAGTCGGTGCGGGGATTCCGCGCCGTGGCGGCGTCAGGCTTCCTTTCCGGGGCTTGAAATACGGAAAGAGTATTCCTGCGCCCCGGAAAGATCGCCTTCCTTGCCACAGCACGGACTTCCCGCACCTGACGCGCGGAGGCGCGGCGGGGGAAAGGCAGGAAGAAGGGGTGCCTGCCTGACGCGCAAAAGCGTGTGATGCGGTTGCCGATGCCTGTCCGGCCCGGTGGCAGGCAATGCAGGGGGACCGGGGGAACATGTTCCCCCGGCGGGGTACGGGGCGGCGCCCCGATTCCTTACCCCTCTCTCTCGCAAATATTTTTCTGAAAGTTCACAGACAAGCCCCCGCGCAGGCGGCGGCATGCACAGCCAAGGATAGTGAGATGTCCGATACGTCCACCGCAATCGTTTCCCTGTCGCTGGCCGAAGTGCGCGACAGGCTGGCCCGACGCGAACTGACGGCGGAGCAGGTCACCGCCGCGTGTCTTGACCGCATCACGGCCACCGAGCCCGCCATTGCCGCGTTGCTGACCAACCGGGCGCAGGCCGCGCTGGACGAAGCCCGCGCGCTGGACGGGGCCGGGCCGGACCCGGCAAAGCCCCTGTGGGGCGTGCCGCTGACGGTCAAGGACGCCCTGACCACGGCGGGCACCCGCACCACCTGCGGCTCGCGCATCCTGGGCGACTTCACCCCGCATTACGACGCCTTTGCCGTGGCCCGGCTGCGCGAGGCGGGTGCGGTGATCCTCGGCAAGACCAACATGGACGAGTTCGCCATGGGGTCGTCCACCGAAAATTCCGCCTTCGGTCCCACCCGCAACCCGTGGAACGTGGCGCGCGTGCCGGGCGGCTCCAGCGGCGGTTCCGCCGCCAGCGTGGCCGCCGGGCAGTGCTTCGGGTCCCTGGGTACCGACACCGGCGGTTCCATCCGCCAGCCCGCATCCCTGTGCGGTTGCGTGGGGCTGAAGCCGACCTACGGGCGCGTCTCGCGCTTCGGTCTGGTGGCCTACGGTTCGTCGCTGGACCAGATCGGCCCGCTGACCCGCACCGTGGAGGACGCGGCCCTGCTGCTGTCGGTCATCGCCGGGCACGACCCGCGCGACGCCACCAGCGCCGCCCTGCCCGTGGACGACTACATGGGGGCGCTGGCCGCCCGCAGGGACATGTCCGGGGTGCGCATCGGCGTGCCGCGCGAATTCCGGGGCGAGGGGATCGACCCCGAGGTGTCCGCCGCCTGCGAGGCCGCGCTGGATACGGCCAAAAGCCTCGGCGCCACCATCGTGGACGTGGAACTGCCGCACACCCCGTACAGCATCGCGGCGTACTACATCATCGCCCCGGCAGAGGCGAGTTCCAATCTGGCCCGTTTCGACGGGGTGCGCTACGGGCGCCGGGCGGAAAGCCCCCGCGACCTCGCCGACCTGTACGTGCGCTCACGTGCGGAAGGGTTCGGCGACGAGGTGCAGCGGCGCATCATGCTGGGCACCTACGTGCTGTCGTCCGGCTACTACGACGCCTACTACCGCAAGGCCGCGCAGGTACGCCGCCTGATCCGCGAGGACTACGAGAAGGCCCTTGCGCAGTGCGACGTGCTGTGCGGCCCGGCATCGCCAGTGACGGCGTGGGGCCTTGGGGAGCTGACCAGCGACCCGCTGAAGATGTACATGATGGATGTGTTCACCCTGTCGCTGAACCTGGCGGGTCTGCCGGGCCTGTGCATTCCCGTGGGCATGGGCAGCCGTTCCGGCATGCCCGTGGGCTTGCAGATGCTGGGCCGGGCCTTTGGCGAAGGCGATCTGCTGGCGGCGGCCAACGTGCTGTCCGGTGCGCTGGGCGTGCCGGGGGTGGCACCCGCCGTTTCTGCCGCCGCAGCCGGGGTAGGCGCGTAAGCGCGTCCGGATGACCGCACCCCCTACCATGGCAGCGCACCCGGCATGAGGATCGCCGTCGCACTCAGCGGAGGCACCGACAGCCTGTTCGCGCTCCTGCTCCTGCTGGAGCAGGGGCAGGACGTGTTCGGTCTGCATGCGCGCTTCATGCCCCCGCAAGTCGGCAAGCCGGACCCCGCGGAGGCCATCGGCGCCCTGTGCGCCCGCCTTGGCGTGGACTTTCACGCCGTGGACCTGGCCGATGCCTTCGAAGAGGCGGTGGTGGCCCCGTTCATCGAGGAATATGTGGTGGGCCGCACTCCCAACCCTTGCGCCCGGTGCAACGCCACCATGAAGTTCGGCCTGCTGCTGGACGCCGCGCATACCCTTGGGGCGGCGCGCCTGGCCACCGGCCATTACGTGCGCCAGCTGCGTCACCCGCAATGGGGCATGACCCTGCAACGCGGGACAGACCCGGCCAAGGACCAGAGTTACTTCCTGTCACTGGTGGAGCGCACCCGGCTGGAGCAGGCCGTGTTTCCGCTGGGCAACTGGCGCAAGGAACAGGTGAAGGCCGAGTTGGTGAAACGCAACATCGTGCCGCCGCTGCCGTCGGAAAGCCAGGAAATCTGCTTCGTGCCCGGCGACGACTATCGCGCCTTCCTGCGCGACCGGCAGGTGCGCCTGCCTGGTCCCGGCCCCATCGTGACCATGCGGGGTCGCAAGATCGGCAGCCACAAGGGGCTGTGGCAGTATACCGAAGGCCAGCGGCGCGGCCTTGGCATCGCCTGGGAAGAACCGCTGTACGTGGTGGCCAAGGACATGGAGAACAACGTGCTGCTGGTGGGCGCGCGCGAGCACCTGGCCGCGCGCGGCTGCCTGACCGAGGACGTGAACCTGCTGGTGGACCCGGCCGACTGGCCCGCCGAGATCAGCGTGCGCACCCGCTACCGTCAGGCACCCCAGCCCGCCCGGGTGACCGTGGGCGACACCGGCATGGCCGTGCGCTTCCGCGAGCCGCAAACCCCGCCCGCGCGGGGGCAGGTGGCGGCGGTGTATGATGCCGAAGGGCATGTGCTGGCGGGGGGCGTCATCCTGGGGCCGGTGTAGGGGCAGCCGCGTCGCCGCATGGCGGTTGTGACGCAGGGGGCATCAGCCCGCATTTCGCATCGCCGCGTTCTTCCGGACGCGGCGGTTTCGCGTTTGCGGCAAGGGCGGGTGGCCGCCCCAACGCACCGCGCCGCCGGTCTCCCGGTTGCGGAGAGACAGGCGGCGCGACACGGAGAAAAGTGATCCGGTTCAGCAGAGCTTGGGCAGGGGCATGGCCAGGGTGTGGGCATCCGGGTGGCTGGCGGTGGCGGCCAGCACGCGCGGTGTCGATACGGCGCTGAGTGCCCCGCGCAGTATGTCGGTATCCAGCGGTTTGGGCAGCACGGCGTCCGCGCCCATGAGGTGGGCGGTGCGGATGGCCGATTCCATGTCCATGACCGGGGTGCCGCCGGACATGGCGATGACCTTCACCCCCGGAAACTCGCGCCGCAATTGCGCGATGGTGGCCAGACCATCCTGTTCGGGCATGATGATGTCGGTGATCACCACGTCGGCGGGGGTCGTGCGCTGGCAGGTCATGCACGTGCGACCGTTGTCCGCCGTGGCCACCTCGTGCCCCCAACTGCACAGCAGGGCTTCGAGAAAGCACAGCGTCACGGCATCGTCGTCCACGACCAGAATCCGCACCTTGACCTCCAGTGAGACTGCGGGAAGCCCCGCAGGGTGATCGCGCGCCGTGAGGCCGCGCGGGGTGGCCTGTCTGCCGTCGGCCCGCTTCGTCCCGTTACCCCATGTCCGCACGCCATCCGGTGCCCGTGTCCGGTCAGAACTTGGTCAGGACCTGGTCAGTACCCGGTCAGTACCCGAACGGGGCCTGAACGGGGTGCGGTCGGGCTGCATCCCCGTGGGGGCCGGACTAGCGCTCGGCGGACATGCGCAGGGGCAGCAGGGTGCGGTGGATTTCCGCGCCGCCCGCATCCGGCTCCAGGCGGTAGCCCAGTTGCCGCGCCATGTATTCCAGCGGCCTGATGTTGCCGGTGTGCTTCATGATTTCAAGCAGCGTTTCAACGCCCAGCTTGGCCCCGGTATCGTACGGATTGATCTCGCGCAGCAGGGTGGAGTAGGGCTTGCCGATTTCCTTGGCCAGCGCCTTGGCCGGAGTGGGGCTGTCCAGCACGATGCCATGGACGATCTTGGTCAGTTCCGAAAGCATGAGCGGTCTCCTGGTTGGTGATCTGGAGCTACACACTCACGCCTTATCAAAAGTCGTACCACGGTGTTATTTTGGTGATTAATCAATAAAAAATGATGGTTGCGTTGTGAACACGGCTGGGCTTCGAGACGCCGTGTAACCTTAAATATTACTTTGTCTTGAAAAAGATTACAGTGTCATGCTTTTCTTGACGTATCGTCGCCCACCCATTGGCGCATTGCCCCGTGCTTGCGCAGCAGTGCGTACAGCCGCTGGCGCGACAGCCCGGCCATGCGGGCGGCCTTGGTGATGTTGCCGCCGCTGTCCAGCAGCAGTTGGTGCAGGTAGCCTTTCTCCACGTTGCCGAGGGCGGCGTTGCGGTAGTCCTTCCAGGCCAGAGGCGTGCCGCGCGTGGGTTGGAGCGCCGGGGCAGCTTCGCCGGGACAGGGAGAGCCGGGGGGAGCGGCGGTGCCTGCGCAGATGCCGGGCAGCAGGCCGCCATCCGGTGCCGTTGATGGTGCCATGCAGGGCCTGCCTGCCAGCGGACCGGCCTGCCCCGCCTCGCCAGTCGGGCCGGTCGTTCCCCCCCCTCCGGACACACTGGCCCCGGTACCGGGCGCCAGCCGGTGGCGCGCCATGCGGGCGCGCAGCGGCACGGGCAGGTGCTCCAGATGCACCAACGGTTCCTCGCGGGCCAGCAGCAATGCGCCCTCCACCACGTTGACCAGTTCGCGCACGTTGCCGGGCCAGTCGTGCGCGGCCAGGGCCTCGAACACCTCCGGCTCGAAGCCCTTGGCGCCGATGCCGTCGCGGCGGCAGATGCGCGCGGCGTGGGTGGTGGTCAGTTCGCGGATGTCCTCCTTGCGTTCGCGCAGGGGGGGCAGTTGCAGTTCCACGGCTTGCAGGCGGAACAGCAGATCCTTGCGGAAGGTGCCGCGCTCGGCCATGTCCGGCAGGTTGCGGTTGGTGGCGGCCACCAGGCGGAAGTCGCTTTCCACTTCCTCCTTGCTGCCGATGGGGCGGAACCGGCGCTCCTGAAGCACGCGCAGAAAGGCCTTTTGCTGGGCCAACGGCAACTCCCCCACCTCGTCCAGGAACAGGGTGCCGCCGTGCGCCTGGCGGATGAGCCCGGCGCGCGATTCCATGGCGCCGGTGAACGCCCCGCGCTGGTAGCCGAACAGTTCGCTGTGCAGCAGCGAGCGCGAAAGGGCCGCGCAGTCCAGGGTGATGAACGGGCCGGAGGCGCGGCGGCTGTTGCGGTGCAAGGCCCGCGCGAACAGTTCCTTGCCGGTGCCCGTTTCTCCGGTGACGAGCACGGCGGCGTCACCCATGGCTGCCTCGGCCAGTCGTTCCAGGCAGGCGGCCAGACGCTGGCTGTCGCCCACGATGCCCCCCGTGTCCAGCGGGCGGCGCTGCTGGCGGGCCTGCCGGTTGCGGTGGCGCAGGGCGCGTTCGAGCGAGAAGCGCATCTGTTCCAGCGAGGCGGGCTTTTCCACATAGTCCCACGCCCCGTCGGTGATGGCCAGTTCCGCGCCGTCCGGGTCGCCCGCCGCAGTGACGATGATGATCTCGGGCGGGCTGGTCATGTGGCGCAGCCGGGGCAGCATGTCCAGTCCGTTGCCGTCGGGCAGGCGCACGTCCAGGAAGACGGCGTCGAACACGTCGCGTTCCAGCAGGCGCGCGCCTGCCGCCAGCGAATGGGCGGCGGACGAGGCGTGTCCCTCCATCTCCATGGCCGAGCGCAGCATTTCGCAGAACAACTCGTCGTCGTCGATGATCAGCACATTGGCCATGCGTCAGGCTCCGTAAGGGTCAGGCACCATCGGCCAGGGGCAGCAGGATGTCCACCATGCAGCCAAGGCCCGGCCCCGCCGCGATGTCCAGCCGCCCGCCGTGGGCCCGGACGATGCCAGCCGCGCGGGCCAGGCCGCGCCCCTTGCCCTCGTGCCGGGCCTTGGTGGAAAAATAGGGGTCGCGCATGCGGCACAGGGTGTCCGCATCCATGCCCCGGCCAGTGTCGCGCACGCGCACCCGCACCCAACGTCCGGGAAGGCGGGGCGAGGCCGGGACCAGGGCGGTTTCCACCACAATGCGTCCGGTGGCGCTGTCGTCATCAGAGGCCGTGTGGGCCGGGCAAACGGGATGGCCCGTTGCGGCCGGGGCGTCCGGCGAGGCAGTGCCCGCGCCGTCCCCCGCAGCGTCCGGAGCCGTGCCCTGCACTGCCCAGGCGGCGTTGCGCCATATCTCGGCAAAGGCTTCGCGCAGGCGGGCCGCATCCACGCGCACTGGTGGCAGCCGGTCGGGGGGGGGAGGCTGGCCGGGAGTGCCGGGCTGGCCGGTGCCGATCGGGGAGGGCGGGGGGTGCCGCTCCGGGGGCAGGCCGCAGGATACCGCCCACCGGGCGTCGGCGGGCAGTTCACCCGCCAGTTCGGCACACCATGCGGTGACCAGGGCGTGCAGGTCGGCCGGTTCGGCGTTCAGGTCCACCCGACCGGCAATGGACTGGGCAAAGGCGATGACCTCGCGGGCGCGCTGGCAGCCCCGCACGATGTTGTCCAGGCTGCGGAGCACCATGGGGTCGGCGGCGTGCGGGGTGGTGGGTGCGGCGTGCAGCCGCGAGATGGCGATTTCCGCAAAGCCGAGAACGGAGGCCACCACGTTGCCGAAATCGTGCGCCAGCCCAACGGACAACGCGTCCAGCGCCTGGCGCAGATGGGCGTCCGGCACGGCGGGGGCAGCGGCAGGGGCGAGGGGGGCGTCAGGGTGAGCCGGGCAGGCCTGAGCGGGATGCCCAGGCAGGCTTGCCCCGTTCGCCGCGCTCGGCATGTCCGGCATGTCTGGGGTGTCCGGCATGTCAGGCATGTCTGGCATGTCCGGCGTGTCCGGCAAATCCGGCAGGTCTGGGGCATGCAGTTGCAGCAGCACGCCGGTGCGGCCAGGGGATGTCGGCCTGGCGCCGGTGTCGTCATGCAGATCGCACGGCTCGCGCAGTTCCGGGCAACCGGGGATGGCGCGGGCCTCGGCGGGGAGCAGGGTGCGTATCAGTACGCCGCCCCGCACGCTGGCGGGCCGTGGTATCCCGGCAGGCGTGCGCCCGTTGCCTGCCGTGTCATGCAGAGCTGGCAGAGCTGGCGGAGCGGGCGGAATGGGCGGAGCGGGCGGATAGGGCACATCGGGGGGAAGGTCCAGCAGCCAGTGCCACCCCGCGCAGGGGGGGCAGGCGCCGGACAGGGGCAGCAGGTCGTGCAGCATGGCGTCTGGTGGGGCCGCCGCAAGTCCCAGCGCGCGCAGGAACAGCCCGCTCACGCCGAGCACGCGGCCCGAGGGGGCCACCGCGCAAAGGCCGGTTCCGGCATGGTCGTGCAGCAGGCGTGTCATGTGCTTCCCGCGTCCATAAGGGTACGGCGGGGAATCCGCCGGAGTCTCCATGGTGGCCCCATACTGCGCAAAGTTGCGCTGCAAGGCAATGGGCCGGAGCACGGAACCTGCGGGACACACGGGGAAACAGCCCGGCCGGCACTGCCCCGAAGGGTACCCGGTCAGCCGTGCCCGATCAGCCGTGCCCGTCAGCAGGGGGAGGCAGCCCGGTCAGCGGCGGCGGGAGGTGTCCATCTCCTTCAGTCGCTGGTGTATCTGACGTGCCCGGCGGGGGCCGATGCCCGGCACCTCCGCCAGTTCCTTCTCGCTGGCGGCGCGCATGGCTGCCAGCGTGTCGAAGCGGTCCCACAGCAGGCGCGCGGTCTTGGGACCCACCCCTTCCACGCGCTGCAATTCGCCGGTCAGGGCCGCCCCGGCGCGGGCGCGGCGGTGCCGCCCGATGGCGAAGTCGTGCACCGCGTCGCGCACGTGCTGGAGAAACAGCAACTCCGGCGCACCGTCGCGCAGGGGCAGCGGGTTGGCCCGGCCCGGCAGGAAGATGCGGTCGGCCACGTTGCCCGCGCGGCGGTCGGCCCGGCCATCCTCGGTGCGGGCCTTGGCGATGGAAGCCAGCGCGAACAGCCCTTCGCCGCCTGCCTCGCGGACTGCCCGGTGCACGGCGGAAAGCTGGCCCCGCCCGCCATCCACCAGTACCAGGTCCGCCCACGGAGGGCCGGAGGCAATGCGACGCCGGGCCCACTCGGCCAGGGCGGCGTAGTCGTCACCCGCCGTGAAGGTGGGGAACTGGTCGGTGTGTTCGAGGGGAGTGTCAGGTGCCCCGTCTGTCTGTCCGTCCGCCTGTCCACCCGCCATTTGCTTTGCCGTTCCCTCTGCCGGGCTGTCGGCGGGAAGCTCGGCGGGACTGTCGGCAGGACTGTCGGCAGGACGGTCCGCGGGACGGTCCACGGGACGGTCCACGGGACGGTCCACGGGACGGTCCACGGGACGGTCCACGGGACG